>NZ_JBFUKW010000028.1:0-71605 GCF_056400665.1 Variovorax sp. P5_A3
GCCGATGTAGTCGTCAAGGCACTCGGGCAGCAGAGTGACCTGCTGACGGTCCTCGCCTTCGATGAATCGCTTCATGGGCCACCACCTCGTTCAGACGGGTTGGCTCAATATAGGCGACCATCAATGGAGTTTCCACACACCCTCGGCCCAAAGCAGAAGGGCGTCGCTGACTCACTTGCCTGCCGCAGCGCGCCATGCTGAACTCATCGACTGAAGTGAAGATTCGATTTCGATCTTCAGCTCACCGCCGCTTGGGCGAACCTTTGTGCGTACTCTCTGGGACTGACCCCCACGCGACGCACAAATGCCTTTCTGAGAACGTCAACGCTCCGGTAGCCGCATCGACGCGCAATCTCCTCTATCGAGCCTCCCAGCTCCAGCGCTCGACGCACTGCCTCCAGCCGAACGTCCTCGACGTATTTCGCCGGCGTGGTGTGCAGTTCTCTCTCGAACGTTCGGATGAGAGTTCGGACGCTCATCGCGAGCTTGTCCGCCAAGACATCGACTGTGAGTGCCAGGTGCAGGTTCTCGCTTATCCAGGTGCGTAGGCCTTCCAACTTGGAACTGAGTCCATGTTGGGCCTGAAGCGAAACACTGAACTGCGCTTGGCCGCCAGGACGGCGCAGAAAAAGCACAAGATTCTTGGCGACTTCGAGCGCCAGGTCGTCGCCCAGGTCTTCACCGACGAGGGCCAGCGCAAGATCAATCCCCGCCGAGATGCCCGCTGATGTGTAGACATTCCCGTCCTTCACCCAAATGGGGTTCGGGTCCACCACCACAGCGGGATACAGCTCGGCCAAGCGCTTTGCCATGCCCCAATGCGTGGTCGCCCGGCGACCGTCCAACAAGCCGGCGTCAGCTAGCGCAAACGCGCCAACACATATCGAGCAGATGCGCCGGACGGACCGCGAACGGTTTCGAATCCATTGAATGACGGCCCTGTCCAACTGCTGTTCTGGATTGAACCCCGAGGCGACCACCAGCGTGTCAATCGGCTTGCTTGAGCGTCGTTCCTGTTCGACGGTTCGGTGAGCCTTGAGCCCGATGCCGGTTTCGCTCTCCAGGTCGAGGTCAGGCCCCGGACAGACCAATTCCAACAGGTAGGGAGCCGTCCCTCCGCTATGGAGTCGGTTCGCAAGAGTGAACACCTCCGCAGGTCCGATGACGTCCAGCGCGTCGACGGGTGGCAGCCCCAGGATGACAACGCGCTTTCGTGCCACCGGCACGAGCGGCACTCTCGTCCTTGATCTCCTTCTTTCAGTCATGGCGGCCTCGGATGATTTCACCCATTCTGGCACAAATCATCCGTAAACAGTCATTTATGCCTGACCCCCGAATCCTACAGTTGAGGCCTCGCAATCGACATCCCCAAGGAGTGAGCCTCATGGAAAAACCGATCCTCATCGGTGGCATCAGCGCCCCGAACACCGAACTGGCTCACAAGGCAGCCTACGTTGTGCAAAGCGTGCATTCGCCCGCCATGAGAAACCACGTCCACCGGACCTGGTGGTTCTCCGAGTTCTTGGGTCGGAAGCGCGGCCTGAAGTACGACCGTGAAGCTGTCTATTTGGCCTCGTTGCTGCACGACCTGGGCCTCACCAACGACTACGCGGCAGAGCATCGCTTCGAGGTCGACGGCGCTGACGCAGCGAGCAAGATTCTCGTCGCGAATGGATACCCCGAGGCAAAAGCTCGACTGGTTTGGGACGCCATTGCCCTGCACTCCAGCGCCGGCATCGCCGACCGCAGGGAGCCCGAGGTCGCGCTGGTCCACATGGGCGCCCATGTCGATGTGATGGGCCTCTGGATGGATGAGATCACCCCATCCCTCATCGACGACACGCTGGCCCTCTACCCGCGCCTCGGCTTCAAGGCCGCTTTCCAAAGTGCCTTGGCAGAGGTCGCTCGCAAGAAGCCTCATACCGCCGTGGGTACCGGACTCGCCGACATCGGGCACCGCCACGTGCATGGCTTCGAGATTCCAGACGTGTGCGACCTCCTCGACCACGCCCCTTTCGAGAGCTGAATCAGAAATTGATTCGGCCATCTGTGTCAGTCACGGGAGCGAATCTGCTTCGGCAGAAGCCACGCCCCATTCATCGGAGAAAAAACATCATGAGCAAAGCAGAAATTCTGATCAGCGGTGCCACCGGCCGAACCGGTGGCGTCGCCATCGACAACCTTTTGAAGATGGGGCAACGCGTTCGCGCTTACGTTCGCAGGGACGGCGACGAAGCAGCGGCGCTTCGGAAGAAGGGGGTGGAAATCGCGCTGGGCGACTTCACCGACATCGACGCCATTCAGGCCGCGATGCAGGGCATCCGCTCGGCTTACTTCCTGCACCCTTTCATCCCGGGCATCGTTCAGGCCAGCGCGTTCTTCGCCCAGGCGGCGAAGGAAGCGGGGGTGGGCGCCATCGTCAACATGTCGCAAATCTCCGCGCGCCGCGATTCGAAGAGTCATGCCGCCCGTGATCACTGGATGTCCGAGCGGGTCTTCGATTGGTCAGGCGTGCCGACCACACACCTGCGTCCGACCTTCTTCGCCGACTGGCTGGTCTATCCGCATTTCGCGAAGGAAATCTGGGCGAGCAAACAGATTGTTTTTCCCTTCGGCAACGGTCGGCATGCGCCCATCAGCACCGACGACCAAGGCCGCGTCATCGCGCAGCTCCTGGCCGAACCCGAGCGCCACGGCGGAAAAATCTATCGGTTGCATGGGCCGCGCGAGATGGACCACGACGAGATTGCGGCGGCCATGAGCGACGTGCTGGGCGCCAGGATTTCATACGCGCCGCTGTCAATTGAGGCGTTCCGCCAGCGGATGGAGCAGACCTACAAGTTCAACCCATTCCTCATTCAACACCTCTGCGAAGTCGCTCAGGACTATCAAAACGGCGTGTTTGCCGGCACCAACGATGTCGTCGAGAAACTCACCGGCAAGCCACCGCTGTCGATTCCGGCGTTCATCGCCCAGAACCGGTCGGCATTCGCCTGAGCCCCATCACAAAACTGCAGGAAGCGAGGTTCGATATGTTGAAGACCTGGTTCATCACTGGCGCCAGCAGCGGCTTTGGCCGCCAATTGACCGAGGTACTGCTCGCGCGCGGTGACCGCGTCGCAGCGACGGTCCGCAAGGCAGACGCGCTCTCCGCTTTGGCAGAGAAATACGGTGACCGCCTATGGGTCGGCATTCTCGATGTGGTCGATGGCGCCGCGGTGCGCCGTGTCGTCGATAGCGCATTCGCGGATCTGGGGCGCATCGATGTTGTGGTCAGCAACGCCGGCTACGCGCTGCTTGGCGCGGCGGAGGAAGTCGACGACGCGCAGATCGAGCGCCAGTTCGACACCAACTTGCTCGGCTCCATCCATGTGGCACGGGCGGTCATTCCGCAGCTGCGTAAGCAAGACGGGGGCCGCATCATTCAGATTTCCTCGATGGTCGGGCAGGGCTCTTATCCCACCATGGGCGTCTATGCCGCGAGCAAGTGGGGCATCGAGGGCTTCTACGAGGGCACGATTCCCGAGATCGCCAGCTTTGGCATCGAAGTGACCCTGGTTGAGCCCGGCGCGTCACGAACGAACTTTGGAACTTCGAGCGCCGCATTTGGCCTACCCATGGACGTGTACGAGAACACGGCGGCCGGCGAATTCAGGCGCATGACCGCGTCCGCTGGGCCCAGCATGTTTCGGGGTGACCCACGCAAGGTGGCGCAGGCCATCATCGATTCGACTGCTCAAAGTCCAGCGCCGAGACGTCTCACTCTGGGCAGCGACGCCTACGCGTTCGTCCACAACGCATTGACCGCGAGGCTCGCCGCCCTAGAGGCGCAGAAGGAACTGGCGCACTCGACCGATTTCGATACTTAAGCACTGATGGATACGGCGTCGAAAGCTGTATCCATCTTTGCGCATGCCAACGATGAAACAGGTCTGCATTGGCGTCCCTGTATGCGGACCTTCTCCTCGGATCGTCCAGAGTCAAAGACATTCGGGGAGGAGGCCCATTCCCACTTCAAACATTTCAGAGTTGACCATCATGATTCCCCTCGAACTCATCCTGCCGCTCAGCGTGACTATCGGTCTACTGGCATCCGGGCTCATCGGCCTCTGGTATGTCTGGCCGCGCATTCGTGCCATGCCGGCGCGTGACGCGCTGATGATCCTCATCTTCCCGCATGTCTTTCGATACCTGGGTCTCTCGTTTCTGATTCACGGCGTCACGACCGTGCCGATGGACCCTCGCTTCTCGTTCCCGACCGCCTATGGCGACCTGCTGACTGCGGTTCTCGCATTGGTCTCGATTGCTGCGCTGAAGGCCAACACGCGTGTTGCGATCCCGCTTGTATGGATTTTTAGCGTGGTGGGGATTGTTGACTTTCTCAACGCCTTCGCCCGCGGCCTGACGTTCGCGGCGCCTGGCGACTTCGGCGCCACTTACTACATCCCGATGGTTGTGGTCCCGCCACTGATGGTCGGCCACGCTCTCATACTGGCGCGACTCTGGGTCGGGCCGAAGTACGGAACACAAGCTTGAGGCCTGGCCATGGTTCCCTTCACGTTTGCATCGACGCGTTGCGAACTGGCGTTCGGGGCCTAAACCGGGTGTACACCCATGCTCCATAGCGACGACCCGAATTCGGTCTTCGTTCGAGCACGATCATTGATCGTGGCCTATCAGAGACACCTCGAAGCGGAACGGATATTGGCCGAGAATTTTGCGGACGATGCCGGCAGTCGCTATGCGCGCCACCGTGACTTCAATCTGAATTCCGAGGCGCGGGTCATTGATGACTTCGAGCCGAGAAATCGGTGCGCCGGCATCATGCAGCGCCGTGCGCAGCGCATCTGCGATCTCGCGATGCCTGAGTTCGGGCTTGAAGATCTTGCCGACTCCCGTCAGGGGCATGGCCGCCACCAACCTGATCGCCTTCGGTATCGCGACGCGTTCGGTGATCCGTTCCCTGGCGAAGGCCATCAACTCGTCTTGGGTCGCGCAGGCGCCGGGCTTGAGTTGGACATAGGCGACAGGCAGTTCGCCCGCGTGCACGTCGGGGCGTCCGACTGCGGCCGCAAGTTGCACGGCCGGATGCCGGTGCAGGGATTCTTCGATGCTGGCAGGGTCGATGTTGTGGCCGCCCCGGATGATGAGTTCCTTCTTCCGGCCAGTCAGGTAGAAGTAGCCATCTTCGTCCTGTCGGCCGAGATCGCCGGTGTTCATCCAGCGCCGGCTGTCGCCCAAGTCCAGCCAGAGTCCTTTGTCCTGCTCGGGATCGCGATAGCCGGCAAACACATTGGGACCGCTGATCGCGAGCACGCCTGCCTCGCCGACCGCGCAGTCGCGCACGTACACCCCTGCGTCGTCCAGCATGACGGCTTTCATGGCCTGCAGGGGCACACGCAGACCGATCGACCCGGTGCGCCGCTCGCCGAGCGGTGGATTGCATGTGCTGACGCATGTTCCCTCGGTCAGCCCGTAGCCCTCGAGGATCTGCAGCCCCGTCAGTTGCTGGAAGGCGCGCATCAGTTCGAGCGGCATCGGCGCGGCGCCGCAGAGCCCGTATTCCAGCGAACTGAGGTCGCGACCTTGTGTCGGCTGTTGCATCAGCGCCGCAAAGACTGTCGGAACACCACTGAAGAAGTTGATCCGGTGGTGCTCGACCAACTCCCAGAAGTGCTGGATGACACCATCTCCGCGGTAGCCCGCAGGCGTGCCAAGTATCACGTGGGCGCCGCGAGAAAAAGGCAACAGGCCGGTCACGAGGACGCCGTTGACGTGGAACAGAGGTAGTCCGCAAAAGAGCGTCTTTCCCACTGCAATGCCGTCGCCGAGGAACTGTCCGATGCTCCAGGCGTTGGCGACCTCGTTCGCATGGATGCGCATCGCGATCTTGGGCGCGCCAGTGGTGCCGCCGGTGCAGAAATAGGAGGATCGGTCGCCGGGGTGGATCACGCGCCCGCTCACGAGGCGGTCCACCGGCTGTCGGCGCAGCCCTTGCTCGAAGTCGTGCAAGGTGAAGCGACCCTTTGTCTCGCTTGGAGCCGCGCCCGCGACCCCGTCGACCTTCCCGGCCAGATCGACCAGCACGACATGTTCGAGGCAGCGGACACCGGCGAGCAGCGGCTGCAGCCTTGACCACAGGTCCATGCCGGGAACGGGTGCCAGTGTGATCAGCACCTTTGCTTCGCCAGCGGCGAGGAGCTCGACAATCGCTGAAGGCTCCAGCATGGGATTGATCGCGAACGTGATGCCGGACGCCTGGCCGCCCCAGACCGCAAGATGAGTCTGCGGCAGATTGGGCAACGCGAAGGCGACGACATCGTCGGCGCCGACGCCCAACTCGTGGAGGAAGTTGGCGGTGGCCGTAATGCGAGCGAACAGCGTCTCGTAGTTCCAGACTTCTGGCCGCTGATGATCTTCGACGCGAGAGAAAAACGATAGCGCCGGCGCGTCGGGGTGGGCGCGCGCAGCGGCGCCGATCATTTCGTAGGTGCTGTTCGGAAGGAGGCCGTCGTGCTCACTTTCGAGAGCGTCCACGTCAGCGATAGAGGCGAATCTGTTCATGCTTTTCACCGAATTGACATTGCCGTCACGGCAGGAGGACCGCTTGGCCGGTTTGGCCGTGGCGCCGCAGCGGACGATGGGGATGGCGCGACGAGCTCGAGCGCCCGCCGCAGCAACGCCTCGGCCGCCGATGCCGGCCCTTCCGCCAGCACGCAACGGTCAGGCCTGACGATCGCGACCCAGCCGATGGGAGCCCGGTGTGGCAGCAGGGCCTCGTCCAGCGCCTCCAGCCGCAGCGAGGGCGGTGCGAGATGCTGCGCTTGCGATCGCTGGCACCACTGCCACACCCGACCGCCGGCCGCTTGCCAGCACTGCAGCAGCTCAGGCGGCAGCCTGCTCGACAGGTCCACGCCAAAGCCGATCAGTGCCCATTGCGGTCCCAGCGCGTCGTCGCTGAGGATCGGCCCACCGCCAGCGGCTGGTCGAACCCAGCCTTGCGGCAGCATGCCCCCGGCACGCAGTCGCTCGCTGCCGCGCGCGCGCCAGAACAGGCCTTGGTCGAAGGTGTTCTGCGGCTTGACCTTCATCTCCTCGAACAGCGCGCGGCCCGCCGGCAGCAGGCGCAGCAGGCTCATCAACCCGTGCACCGCGAACGCGGCGCCGCGGTGTTGCGGCATGACGATTGCGCCGAGCATGCGTGCCAGGCGGATGATCTTCCTGGCATGGGGTCGTCGCTCGATGTCGTAGCTGTCGAGCACGTGCTCGTTCGCGCGTCCCTGCACGACCCAGGCGAGTTTCCAGGCCAGATTGGCCGCGTCGCGCAGTCCGGCGACCAGGCCCTGGCCCGCGAAAGGCGGCGTGATGTGTGCAGCATCGCCGGCGATGAAGCAGCGGCCTTTGGAGAATCGCTTCGCCTCGCGCGCATGGAAGCGGTAGACCGCCGTGCGTTCGATCCGGATGCGCTGGCTGTCGCACCATGGCGCGAGCAGCCGCCGCACCGACTCCGGTCGCTCCATCTCTTCCGGCCGCTCGCCGGGGCGAAGCATGAACTCCCAACGCTGCCGTCCACCGGGAGCCACCATGCGCGGCGTCGGGCGCCGCGGGTCGCAGGTGAACTCGACGTGGTCGATCGGATCAGGCACGTCGAGCGCATCGACGATCAGCCAGTCCTGGTGGAAGCTGCGGCCTTCGAAGTCCAGACCCAGAGTGCGCCGTACCAGTGAACTTGCGCCGTCGGTGCCGACGAGGTAGCGCGCCCGCACATAGGTCTCGTTGCCGGCCGCGTCCTCCAGCCGCGCCTGGACGAAGCGGCCGTCGTCCACGAAGGCCGCGAGTGCCCGGCCGAGCCGGACCTCGACGTCTGGATATCGCGCGAGCTTCTCGCGCAGCAGGCGCTCGAGCTCCGGCTGGTAGAAGGTGACGAGCGCCGGGTGGCCGTCGATGATGCCGGCGGTGTTCATGCGGGCGAAGCGGCCGAACAGCGGGGACCGATATTGCACCTGCGGGATGGCGACGGTCTCGAACTCGCCGTCGCGCACACCCGCCAGTTGGAGGATGCGCAGCGCCTCGTTGTCGAGCGCGATCGCGCGTGGCTTCTCGAAGATGGCGGTCGCCTTGTCGATGGCCAGCACGCGCACGCCATAGTGGCCGAGCAGATTGGCCAGCGTCGCGCCGACAGGGCCGAGGCCAACGAGCAGGATGTCGGTGTCGAGTTGCGGCACCGTACGACGGGAGGATGTCGCGTTCATGGCGCGGTGATGGAGGTCGTCTGTTCGCCGAGGTCGATGGCGCCGTCGTCGGTGCGGATCGATGCGCTGATGCGGTCGCCCGGGCGCAGGTAGGCAGGGTTGGCCCGCCCCTTGCGGATGAACATCTGCCACTTGCCGGCGTCGCTGAGCAGATGCCTGGCAACGAACATCGCGGCCTTGCCGGGGGCGCGCGCCGCGCAGCCTGCCGGTGTGCCGGTGCCGATCAGGTCGCCGGGCAGCAGGTCCTGCAGCGCCGCAAGTTCGGTGACCGTGGCCGCGGGCCCATGGATCATCTCGGTGCAATAGGCGTCCTGCCGCGTCTGGCCATTGACCGTCAGGCGCATGTGCAGCTCGGGCCAGCGCGCCCATTCCTGCGGCGTCAACAGCACCAGTCCGGGTCCGACCGGGCCGAAGCCTCGATAGCTCTTGCCCTTGTAGAACTGGCCTTGCGGCAATTGAACGTCACGTGCCGAAAGGTCATTCACGATGGTCACCCCGGCCAGCCACTGCGGTAAGTCGTGAGGGCCGACCTGTGTGCCGGCCGGCACTGGCGCACGCAACACCAGGCCGAGCTCGATCTCATAGTCGAGCAGCTGCACATGCGCGGGGCGGACCACTGGCACATCGGCCGCCGTGATGCTGGAAGGCGCCTTCGTGAAGATCGTGTTGAAGGGGAAGTCTTCGACGCGCAGGCCCGATTCGGCGATGTGGCTGTGATAGTTGACGCCCTGGCAGATGAACTGCTGGTGACGAGTCACCGGCGGCAGCAACTGGACGCGCTCGAGCGGCAGCACGGCTTGTGTGGCCTCGATGGCCCACAGCAACTCCCAGTGGCCGGAGAGCAGCTCGCCGGTGCTGGGCACATTGACTGGCAGGGGGGCGATGAGGCGCCCGAATTGAACACCCCAACGGGGCGTACCGCCTTCGGCATAGTGAATGATTGTGCGTGACATGGGTTTGGTCGGGGGAGGTTGGGGGAAGTTAGAGCCAAGGGCGCGCGGGCGCATCGAGCGCCGCGCTCATGAGGTTCAGTCGCTGCGGCGTGATGGCCTTGCGACGCAGGAGCTTCAGCACGTGCACAAGGGTCTGAAGGTTCTTCCTCGGCTTCATCGAGGCGGGCGCGTCGGCGCCCCAGGCCCAGATGCCGCCGAATTCGAGCGGCGAGTAGGCGGTCTCGAAGTCCGCGGTGAAGACGTCGCCATCTGTGTAGTGCTCGTACTCGAAGCCGTCGGGATCGGACCAGTAGTCGAAAAGCTGACTGCCGAGAAGGTGGCGACCGATGCCCCACATGTGCCGGTGGCCCTCGGCGCGCAGCACCTGTTGGCCCTGTCCGAGCGCATCCAGGTCCAGAACCTCGTAGGCACTGTGCTCGATCTTCTCCTCGATGCCGCCAACGATCACCAGCGTGTGGTGGTCGGCCGGCTGACCGCCCAGGTCGAGGCGGCAGAACGCGAGACTGGGACTGCCGTCGGCGAGGTATTGCACGTCGGTGGGAATCAGTCCGAGCACGCGCAGGTACCACTCGGCCATGCGCGTGAAGTCAATGGTCTGCAGGACCACGTGCCCGAGCCGCACGACGCGCGCCGGCTCGATGGGCGTGCGCACCGTCCGATTCACGCGGGGCCTGTCTTGTGCCGTGTTCGCGCTCGGCGTGACAGCGTCGCGCAGCGGCCGCGGCTCTACACGCCGCTGATCCTGCAGCAGCCAGACACTGCGGCCGCTCGGGTCGCGCAGTTCCACGCCTCGGCCGCCCGTTGGCAGGCGGCAGACGGGCAGCCAGCGGGCGCCCATCTGGTCTACGTAGCGGTGCAGATCGGTATCGGCCGACATGAGGAACGCGGGGCCGATGAAACGATCCTGCCGACCGCCTTCAGCGATCGCGATGCAGGGCGCGGTCCCCGCACCCCGCGCCACAAGACGTTGCGGAGTGGAACTGACGATCTCAAAGCCGAAGTCGCGCCAGAAGCGTTCGGTCGGCGCCAGCCGGCGCTTTTCCCAGCGCAGGAAGGCCAGCTCGATCGCGCGACCAAGAGCGGGCGGCCGTGACAGTCGTTGGACATTGGCGGGCAGCCGCCCTTCGGGGGTCGACTCGGGCTGCCGAAGCACTGCGGTGAAGCCTTTCACAGGTATGTCCCCCTTCAGAAGGTGTAGTGGTAGCCGAGCAGGAACGTCTGGACCTTGCTCGTCGAGCGAATGGAAACGGCGTCGACCGGTTATCATAATAACAAACACGTCATTATGACAACATTGTCGTTTATACTCGTTCAACCACTGGGCACAATCGATCCATGCAAACGGAAGACCACCGCCGCCGCGTCGCCGCCGAGCGACGCGAACGCATGCGCGCACGCCTGCTCGCCAGTGCGATGAGACTCGTCGCGGAAAAGGGGCCGGCGGCGACGTCGATCGACGATGTGATCTCGGCCGCGGAGGTGTCGCGGGGCACGTTCTACAAATACTTTCCGTCGCCCGACGCGTTGGTCCGGGAACTCGCCATCGAGATCGCCAACGAGCTGATCCGGATGGCCGAGCCCGTGGTGCGCAGCTACGACGATCCGGCTGAACGCGTGTCGAGTGGCATACGACTGGTGGCAAGACTCGCCATCGACCATCCGCTGGCGGCCGCATTCCTGATCCGCCTCGGATGGCCGGACGCGCGAGGCCCGAACATGCTGCTCGACTTCGTGAAGAGAGACCTGACCGAAGGAATTCGGCAGGGTCGATTCGCACGCATGCCGATCGCATTGGCCCTCAATATCGTGACGGGCGCCGTGCTCGGCGCGACGCATCGGATGCTCGAGCCGGACTGCGAGAGCGACTTCGCCGAGCAGAGCACCGCCGCCGCATTGCGTGGGCTGGGCCTGGATGCAAAGAGCGCCGAGCGCATCGCCCACAGCCCACTGAAGCCGGTCGAGATCCTGTCAGCGGGTTTGCTCATCGAGACCTCGGAGATCCGGACGGCGCCAACCGTGGCGCAGGCGACCCGCCGCGTGGTCGGGCGCCGAAAGGTCAGTTGAGAAGCTCGCTGGCGCGGCTGCAACGACATGACTTGAATCACTGGCCCATCGATAATTCGTTCCCGTCCTCTCGCACGACGTACGTGGCGCACTCGCTGTCAAACCCGGATCCCGTTCGGATCAGCTTCGAGGAGTTCGATCTGGATGAGGCGAATGCGTGCCTGCTGCGCAACGGCACGGCCGTCGCGCTCGCGCCCACTCCCTTCAACCTGCTGTGCGCGCTGGCGCGCCATCCGGGCGCGCTGCTGACGAAGGATGCGCTGCTCGATGCGGTGTGGGGCCACCAGTTCGTCAGCGAATCAGTGCTCAAGACCGCGATCAGCGACCTGCGCATGGTGCTCGGCGACAGCCCGCGCGCACCGCGCTTCATCGAGACCGTGTCACGGCGCGGCTACCGGTTCATCGCGGTGCCTGCCGCCGCGACGCCGGCACCGACTCGCGCAGCGACGACGGTCACACCGGGCCCGCGGAACTCGCCGTCGTTCATCGGCCGCGCGGAGGCGATGGTCCGGCTGCAGGAGGGGTGGGACCAAGCCTGCAGCGGGAAGCGCGCGGTGGTCTGGGTCGCCGGCGAACCGGGGATCGGCAAGACCACACTGATTGAACACTTCGTGACCAGTCTTGGCGGCATCGCCTGCGCGCGTGGGCAGTGCGTGGAGCACTACGGCACAGGCGAGCCCTACCTGCCGGTGCTCGAAGCGCTGGCCGAGTTGTGTCGCAGCGATCGCACGCTGCCGGCGCTGCTGCGTACCGTGGCTCCGACCTGGCTGTTGCAGCTGCCGTGGTTGAGCACGGCCGAGGAACGCGATGCGCTGCGTCGCGAACTCGCCGGCGTGGGCCCGGACCGCATGCTGCGCGAGATTGCAGAGTTGCTGGATCGCTACGCCGAGCAGCGTCCTCTGTTGCTGGTCACGGAAGACCTGCACTGGAGCGACCGGGCAACCATCCAGATGATCGACTACCTCGCCCGCCGGCGCGCACCCGCGCGCTTCATGTGGCTGTCAAGCTTCCGCCTGGCCGAGGTGATCGCACTGGACCATCCGCTCAACCCGCTGCGTCACGAGTTGCGTCAGCACCGGTTGTGCCAGGAGGTGGTACTCGATCCGTTCTCGGAGACCGAGGTCGCCGACTACATCGCGCAACGCTCGGCCGCGCTCGCGCGCGACGAGGCCTTCGTGCGCGCGCTGCACGAGCGCACCGATGGCGTGCCGCTGTTCGTCGCGTCGATCACCGCCGATGTGATGGATCGCGCCGCGGACGACGCAGCGGTGGGAGCGCGCCTCGCGTCCGTGGCGGTGCCCGAGAACCTGGCGGCCATCATTGACCACCACATCGCGAGGCTGGGTAGCGAGCTGCGGGCCCTGCTCGCAGCGGCGGCCGTGTGTGGGGTGGAATTCCGAGTTCACACGGTGGCACTCGCCTTGGAGCGTGACGTCGCATCGGTGGCCCATGCCTGCGAGGAGTTGGTGCGCGAGCACGTGTGGCTCACGGCGCAGTGCGCAGGCGAGGGCGACGAGATGGCGGAGTCGCCCTACGCGTTCCGGCATGCGTTGTTCCGTCAACTCCTGTATGAACGCACATCGCCCTCGGCCCGCACGCAGCTGCACCGTAAGGTCGGCGCGGCCCTCGAACGGGAGCGTGCGGCCCGCGTGCCGGTGGCCGCGGCCGAATTGGCCATGCACTTCGACCGCGGGCGAGAGTCGATGACCGCACTGCGCTTCTACGCCGAGGCCGCCGAGGTCGCGCTGCTGCACTTCAGCCCAGCCTCCTGCATCAGCCTCACCGAGCGCGCCTCGGCCCTGCTGGAGCAGGCGCCGGTGGGAGAAGAGCGCAACGCGCTTGAGCTCGTGATCGCCACACTGCACGGTGTAGCCGCCTTCCAGTCGCTTGGCGTCGGCAGCGAGACGAGAAACGCTTTCGAACGCGCCTACGCGTTACTCCAGGGCCTGCCCGAGCATCCGATGCGCGGTCGGTTGCTGCACGGCTTCGGCTACGCGCTGAGCCTCCGCGGCGAGTATGCACAGGCACTGGGGGTGGCGCAGCGCGCCGAGGCGCTCGCGGCGGAGTCGAATGATCCGGTGCTGATGATGGCCGCGTGCATCGTTCATGGCGAGGTGCACCAGTTGCAGGGCCGGCCGCAGGCGGCGCTCGCGTGGATCGAGCGCGGCCTGGCCACCGTCGAACGGCTCGACCTCGCGGCCAGCGAGGTCTTCGTGGCCGATCCGCAGGTGACGCTGCTTGGGATGCTGGCCATCGAGTTCGTGCACCGTGGCCTGGTCGAGCAGGCCCGGGGGCATATGCAACGCTCGCACGAGCGCGCGCGGGCCTTGCGCCAGCCGATGACCCAGCTGGTTGCCACCTGGCATGAGGCGCTGCTCGAGGTACGTCTGGGCAATGCCGAGCGGGTTGCGGCCGTTGCCGAGGGAATGCAGGCACTGGTCGACGAGTTCGCCTTGGCGCAAGGGCAGACGGCGTGCCGCGGGTACCGCGGCTGGGCGCAGGCCTTGAATGGGGCGCCGCGCGAGGGCTATCGCCTGATCAGGGAGGCCTGCGAAGGGAACGCCCGCCTCGGCATGCGTTCCGGCGTCACCGAGGTGTTGGGCTATGCGGCGCAGGCCCTGCTGCTGGCTGGCGACTTGGACGCTGCGCAAATCCAGCTGCAGGAAGCCCTGCAGGTCGCAGATGAGTTGGTCGAACGCGTGTACCTGCCGCAACTGTGGCTGCTTGAGGCCGCCATCGCGCGTGCACAAGGCCGCGCCGGCGCCGGTGCCGCCTCGGTCCGACGCGCGATCGAGGAGGCGCAGGCACAGCAGGCGCCCTGGCTCGAATTGCTCGCGCTCGTCGACCTGTGCGAGCACCACGAAGCTTCGATCCCGGAGCGCCGTGCACTCGCCGCGCTCGTCGACCAGCTGCCCGAAGCCCACGAGACCATGCCAGTGCGGCGCGCCCGGTACATCTTGAAGGCCGGGAAGCCGGCCTGACAACGCGCCCGCCGCCAGCGCCTCAGCGGCTCAGCGCCGGGGATCTCGTACCCGCTGCTGCCACAGTTCCCAGGCCAGCGTCAGCACGACGGGGCCGATCACCACCCCCGTCAGGCCCAGCACGCCCAAGCCGCCGATGCAGCCTATCAGGACCCAGACGAAGGGCAATTGCATTCCACCGCTCGCAACCATCGGCCGAACCAGCTTGTCGCCCGTGACCAGCACCGCGCAACCCAGCAGCAGCGACGTCAGGGCCGTCGTGGGCGCTCCCGTCAGCGCCAGTTGCACCGCCATCGCGGCCACTGCCGCGTAACCCAGGAAGGGCACGGCGGCCAGCGAGCCCGTGATGGCTGCCCAAACAAGCGCGCGCGGTGCACCGGCGATGCTGTACGCGAGCGCAGTCGCGAGGCCGTCGAACAAGGCGACGACCAGCATGCTGTTCACCGAAGCGCGCACCGCGCGCGTGGCGATCTCCACATACCGTTCGGCGCGATCGCCAACGGCCTCGCGCAGCCCGCGAGTCAACTCGTGCTCGAGCGACGCACCCTCCTGGTAGAGGAAAGCCAACTGCAGGATCGCAAACCCGACGATCAGCGCATGCCGGGCCGTGAACTGTCCGAGCGACTGCGCCCAGCCGAAGAGAGCGAAGGGATCAGCCCTTTGCGTCAGCACCAGCAGCGCGTCCGGATCGACGAGGTGGGTTTGCCAGCGCGCCGCCAGCCAGGGCCCCATGACGGGGGCGTTCCCGAGCCATTCGGGTACGCCGAGCCCGCGACCGTCCGCGGCCGCGAGGCCCAGCAACAAAGCGTGCGCCTCGCTCAGCAGCGCCCAGCAGGCAAAGAGCATGGGTGCCAGCACGAACACCGTGATCGCGCCGGTGAATAGTGCGGCGCCTACGCTCTTGCCGATGCGGCTTGGCAAGCGGCCCCTGAATGCGGCATAGAGCGGCCAGCTCGCGATCGCGGTCACGCAGGCGGCCAGCAGGGCCTCGATGAAGTCGTGCACGATCCAGACGGATAGGACGACGATGGCGGCGGCGAGAAGCCGCCCGGGTGTGAGCTTGAGGTTCATGTGCCGGGCCCCGCGGGGGGCGGGCCGTATTCGTAGTGATGGGCGCCGATGCTAGAGGCGCGAGCCGCAGGCGTCGTCAGCGACAGGTCGGCATTCCGTCGCTTCTGCATGCAAGCGCAGTCTCGACCGTTCGTCGACCTTTCGCTGACGACTCGACGCGGGGATGGGCCTACGCTGACGCCGAACTCCTCCCATCGACAGGCTGCCATGGTGCTGAACCCCGAATCCAAGTACCCGAACCGTCGGGCCTACGTGTTGAAGCTGCGCAGCGACGCGACCCCCGAGGCGTTCGCAGGCCGCCTCGAAAACCTTGTCACCGGGCGCCAACTCGAATTTGCGAGCGCCCGCGAATTGCTGCGTTCCATCGCCCGCGAACTCGCTGCCGGGGCTGCAGAGCGCCCGGCCGACGACCCGCCCGCATGAGCGCGCCGGGCCGCGTGCATGGCGACCGAACGCCGACGCAACGCTGACGACTTCGAACGCATCGCGCCCTACGCTCACCCCCTTCGAATCCAGACGAGTCCACTCCGATGTCACCTCCATCCGCATTTCCGCGATCTCCTCAGGCCAGGCAGAAGCCGCCCCAACGGGCGGATCTGCCGGCGGGTCTTTTCGTCGTGGCGGCACTGGCCGCATCGATGACCCTTCTGTTGGTCGGCTGTTCCACGCCAGCCGTCCATCCAACGGTCGACGTGCCCGCCCAGTTCGCCGCGAGCGCCGTTTCCGACGTCGAGCCCGAAGCCGCTTGGTGGGAAAGTTTCCAGGACCCGGTATTGACCGACCTGGTGCGGCGCGCTGAGCGCGAGAACCGTGACGTCAAGATCGCCGCCGAGCGCCTGCGGGCGGCGCGTTCCGGCGTGACGGTCAGCCGGTCCTTCCTGATGCCGAGCGTCAGCGCCGTCGGCGCGGCGAGCGATCGCAGCAGCGGCTACGGCGACGCCGTGAAGAAGTTGCAGCCCGATACCAGGAGCGGGAGCGCCGGCCTCGACGTCTCGTGGGAGATCGACTTGAGCGGCCGCCTGCGTGCGGGCGCGGCCGCAGCCGCGGCGGACGCGCTGGCGGTGGAAGACGGCTTGCGCGGCGTGCGCCTGCTGGTGATGACCGATGTCGCCAGCAACTACTTCACGCTCGCGGGCGCGGTGCGCCAGCTCGACACCCTCCGCGCGATCTCGGCCGCCCGGCACGAGACCTTGCGCCTGGTGAAGGCGCGCCAGCGCGCCGGCCTGGCGACCCCGTTTGACGTCGAGCGCGCGCAGACGGAGGCCGAGACGGCGCGGGCACAGATTCCTCCGCTGGAGACGATCGAGGCCGTGTCGCGGCATCGCATCGCGGTGCTGATCGGCGAGCAGGCCTTCGATGCTGCACGCATCGCTCCGTGGCGCGGCGACGTGGTCGTTCCCCAGGCCCAGCCGGGACAGCCTGCCGCGCTGCTGCAACGCCGGCCCGACGTGCTCGCCCTGATGGCGCAGCTCGATGCGGCCAACGCACGCCGCCAACAGGCCGCTGCCGAATGGTTTCCACGGCTGTTTCTCGACGCCTCGTTCGGCCGCCAGAATGTGCAATTGAACGGGATCGGTCTGGGCGCCGCCCGCTACACCAACGTGGCGGGTCTGCTGGCGATGCCGCTCTTCAACGCGGGGCGCACGCGCGCGATCAACGACATCGCCGAGAGCGGCCAGCGCGAAGCGCTGCTGCGCGCCGAGGATGGCATGGTGCGCGCGCTGGAGGATGTCGAGAACGCCCTCGTCGCGCTTTCCTCGGAACGCCAGCGCTCGCAATCGCTGCAGAGCGCCGCTGCTTCCGCGGAATCGGCCCTCGGCCGCGCCCAATCGCTCTACGACCGCGGCCAGATCGACCTGCTGCCGCTGTTGGATGCGCAGCGCTCGCGCCTGGCGGTGAGTCTGAGCGCCAACGACAGCAACACCCAACTGCTGCTCGACAGCGTGCAACTCTACAAGGCGCTGGGTGGGGGGTGGCAGGTGTTCGAGCCCGCCGCTCAACCCACAGCGCAAACCACTTCCGCCGGCGCCACTCAGGCGTCGCATTCCTGAAACCCGTCGCTTTCCACGAGGTACTGTCTTGAAGAACTCACTTTCCGTGGCCGGCGTTTTGGCCGTCGCCGCATTGCTCTCCGCGTGCAGCCATGACAAGGCGCATAGCGAGGCGCCCCGGCCGGTGCGCATTGCCGATGTCCGCTATGACGCCGCCCGCGAAGTCAACCGTTACGCAGGTACCGTGCAGTCGCGCTACGAAGTCGACCAGGCCTTTCGCGTCGCCGGCAAAGTCGCGCAGCGCAAGGTCGATGTCGGCCAGTTCGTGCACGAGGGCGACATCCTCGCGGTGCTGGACGACAGCGACTACCGATTGGCCGAGGAGGCTGCGCGTCAGCAATGGTCGGCTGCCGTCACGCAGGCCCGCCAGGCCGAATCGGACCGCAAGCGCCTGGGCTCGCTGAAATCCGACGGCTCCGTCAGCGTGGCCGACGACGAGCATGCCCACAGTGGAGCGCAGACGGCGCAGGCGGCCGAGGAGGCGCAGGCGCGCCAACTCGAGCTCGCGCGCAACCGTCTGAAGTACACCACGTTGCGTGCCTCGCGCAGCGGCGTGGTCACGGCCGTGCGCTTCGAAGTGGGCCAGGTGCTCGCCGAGGGACTGCCGGTGGTCGCGATCGCCGATCCCGGCGCACCGGAAATCGTCATCGACGTCCCCGAGGACCAAGTGGCGGCATTCAAGTCAGCGCGCTTCAAGGCGTCGATGGCGAGCGCGCCCGCCGACTTCTTCGAGGTCTCGCTGCGCGAGATTTCGCCGCAGGCCGCCGCGCAGACGCGCACCTACCGCGCCCGGTTGAAGCCGGTCGGTGCGCGGCCATTGCCGCTGGGCGCGACCGCCACGCTGGTGACCGACCGGGCGGTCTCGGACGTGCACGCGGCCGCGATTCCCGCTACCGCGCTCACCCAGGCGAACGGCCATCCGGCGGTGTGGGTGGTCAAGCGCGCCGGCAAGGAGCCGATCGGCAGCGTGGACCTGATGCCTGTGGCAGTGCTCGGCTACCGCAACGATCTCGCGCTGGTCTCTGGCCTGCCGGCCGGCGGGCAGGTCGTCACCGCGGGGGTGCAGAAGATGGCGCCCGGATTGAAGGTCGCGCTGCCCGATCCGACGCTCGCTGAAGCCAAGCTCACGCCGGTCGACACGACGCAGCAGGTCGCCCAATGAACAACTTCAACCTCACCGAATGGGCTCTCGGGCATCGCGCCGTGGTGCTTTTCCTGATCATCGTGGTCTCGATTGCGGGCGTCTTCAGCTTCTCCAAGCTCGGCCAGCTCGAGGACCCCAAGTTCTCCGTGCCGTCGATGACGGCAACGGTGATCTGGCCCGGCGCGAGCGCGCAGCAGATTCAGGACGAGGTGCTCAACCGCATCGAGAAGAAATTCGAGCAGCTCGACCACTTCGAGAAGGTCGTCACCTTTGCGCGCCAGGGCTACGGCGGCATGACGATCACCGTGAAGGGCGGCACCTCGCACAAGGACCAGCAGGAAGCCTGGTACCAGGCGCGCAAGAAGTTCTCCGACCTCAAGCTCGAACTGCCCGACGGTGTCGTCGGCCCGATCTTCAACGACGAATTTGGCGACGTCTACTCTCTGCTCTATGCCGTCAAGGGTGACGGCATCGGGCACGCGGAGATCTCCGACATCACCGAGGACGTCAAGCGCCGCCTGCTCAAGGCGCCCTACGTGAAAAAGGTCGACCTCCTGGGCAAGCAGGACCAGAAGGTGTACGTGGAGTTCTCCAACCGGCGCCTGGCCACGCTCGGCATCACGCCGCTCGCGATCGCCGAGAGCCTGAGGAGCCAGAACGCCATGATGCCCGGCGGCTCGATCGACACGAAGGACGACCGCGTGTTCGTGCGCGTGAGCGGCCAGTTCACGAATCTGGACGACATCCGCAACGTGCCGGTCTCCGCGGGGGGCCGGACGATCAAGCTCGGCGACATCGCGACAGTGACGCGCGGCTTCCAGGACCCGCCGACCTACACCATCCGACACAACGGCCAGGACGTGCTGATGGTCGGCATCGTGATGACCGATGACGGCAACGTCGTCGAGCTCGGCAAGGCCGTGGAAGAGGCCGTCGCGAAGTTGCAATCCGAACTTCCGCACGGCGTGGAACTGGAGCGCGTCGCCGACCAGCCCACCACCGTGAAGGACTCCGTGTGGGAATTCGAGCGCTCGCTGATGGAAGCGCTCGTCATCGTGATGGCGGTGAGCCTGCTCAGCCTGGGCTTCCGCACGGGCCTCATTGTCGCCATCTCGGTGCCGCTGGTGCTCGGCGTGGTCGCCATGGTGATGCTCGCGATGGGCTGGAACCTGGAGCGCATATCGCTCGGGTCCCTCATCATTGCGCTCGGTCTGCTGGTGGACGACGCGATCATCGCGATCGAGATGACGGTGGTGAAGATGGAGGGAGGGTGGGACCGCGTGAAGGCGGCCGCCTTCTCCTATTCCGCCACCGCCATGCCCCGCCTGTCGGGCGCCCTCATCACGGTGGCGGGCTTCATGCCGATCGGCTTCGCGCACTCCACCACCGCCGAGTACGCGGGCGGCATCTTCTGGATCGTGGGCATTGCCGTGGTGTTCTCGTGGCTTTGCTCGGGCATGATCGTGCCGTACCTCGCGGTGAAAATGCTGCCGAAGGACCTCGGCAAGAGCCACCACGGGGACCCCTACGACACGCGCTTCTACCGAAAGCTGCGCGGCTGGATCGACTTCGCGCTGGAGAAGCGCTGGTTGATCATCGCGGTGACAGGGGCCGCCCTGGTGCTCGCGCTGGCCGGCATGAAGTTCGTCCCGCAGCAGTTCTTCCCGAACAGCGAGCGACCCGAGCTGATCATGGACATGCGCATGAAGGAAGGCTCGTCCTTCGAGGCCACCACCGAACAGGTCAAGCGCATGGAGGCGATCCTGAAGAAAGAAGAGGACGTCAAGTTCTTCACCGCCTACACGGGCGCTGGTTCCCCGCGCTTCTACCTCGCGCTGTCGCCCGAGCTGCCCAATCCTGGCTACGCGCAATTCATCGTGATGACCAAGGACATGGAGGCGCGCGAGCGCGTGCGTTTGCGGCTGATGGCCACGGTCGACAAGGAATTCCCGCAAGCCTGGGTTCGTGTCACGCGTCTGGAGATGGGCCCCGCGGTGGGGTACCCGGTTCAGTTCCGCGTGGTGGGTCCCGACACGCAGAAGGTGCGCCAGATTGCCCGCGAGGTTGAACACGTCATGGCCTCGAGCCCGAAGGTGCGTGATGTGCAGTTCGACTGGAACGACCCGGTGCGCACGCTGAAGGTCGAACTCGACCAGGACAAGGCGCGTGCGCTGGGCCTCACGCCCTCCGACGTCAATCTCGTCACCCAGAGCGTGATGAACGGCGCGACGCTGTCGCAGTTGCGTG
Organism: Variovorax sp. P5_A3; assembly: GCF_056400665.1. Taxonomy (NCBI): domain Bacteria; kingdom Pseudomonadati; phylum Pseudomonadota; class Betaproteobacteria; order Burkholderiales; family Comamonadaceae; genus Variovorax; species Variovorax sp. P5_A3. The sequence goes on from NZ_JBFUKW010000028.1 coordinate 20,764, forward strand.
AGCACGAGAACCTGGTGGACATCGTCGCGCGCGCCGTGCCGCAGGAACGCCTCGACCTGGACACACTGAAGGACGTGAATATTTACACGCGCGCCGGCACCGTCGTGCCGCTGTCCGAAGTGGCGAAGGTGAAGTACGAGCTCGAAGAGCCCGTGCTGTGGCGGCGCAACCGCGACATGGCCATAACGGTGCGTGCCGACGTCAAGGACGGCGAGCAGCCCGTGTCGGTGACGAAGGAAATCGAGCCGCTGCTCAAGGACATCGAGGCGAAGCTACCCGCCGGCTACCGCGTCGACACGGGCGGCGCCGTGGAAGAAAGCGAAAAAGCAAACATGGCCCTCGCCGCCGTGGCCCCGGTGATGGTGCTCACCATCCTGCTGATCCTCATGCTTCAGCTGCAGGACTTCTCGAAGATGGCGATGGTGTTCCTCACCGCTCCACTCGGCCTGATCGGCGTGGTCGCTGCCCTGCTGATGTTCCGCGCCCCGCTCGGCTTCGTGGCGATCCTGGGCATCATCGCGCTCGGCGGCATGATCATGCGCAACTCGGTGATCCTGATCGACCAGGTGCGCATCGAGATGGAGGAGGGCCGCGACGCCTGGAATGCCATCGTCGATGCCGCCCTGCACCGGACGCGCCCCGTGGTGCTGACCGCCGCCGCCACTGTGCTCGCGATGCTCCCCCTCACGCGCAGCGTGTTCTGGGGGCCGATGGCTCTCGCAATCATGGGCGGCCTCACCGTCGCCACGGTGCTGACCATCTTCTTCGTGCCCGCCCTGTACGCCGCGTGGTTCAAGGTCGGCCGCCAGCCGGTCGCGCGCACCGAGCCGGCTCTGGGGCATGTGGTGCCGGCAACGAACTGATTTCCAAAAGGAGGAACGGCGGTGAATCGTCCCGCGATACAGCTTGCGGCCAGCCAGGCGATCTCGAGGCCGGTAGCAGGCTCATTCATTTCCCCTGTCGACACCGCTCCCCGGGCGCACCGGCGTCCTGCTCGGGTCCGGGGGACAGCGCGCTGCCGGGTCAAGCGCGCGACTGCCGATCGGTGCGCCGCAGGGCGCCGAGTTGACGCGCTTCTTCCGCATCGCGCAGGCTCTTCGCGGCACGTCTGGCCACGTATTCCACGTACAGCGTCTCGATCGTCCGGGCCCATGGCTCATCGGCCTGCCGAGGGGTGGGGGGTGCGCGGTGGCCGTGCTGCGCGGGCCCGGTCCCGCCCGCCTTGGCGGTACCGGGCGGGCGGTCGGGTACGGGCACACCTGCGCTTCGCAGGATCGCTTCCTTCTGGTCTGTCGTGAGCATCGCTGTCTCCTTCCAGGCGCCATCCCCCGCTTCGCGCGACAGTCGCCGAGGACATCCCATGGGCGGGTGCCGTCGACCTCCATTCGCGCTGATCGGACGGTCCTGTGGGAACCATCTGGGGTTGCGGCTGGCGGTCACAAGGCGGTACTTTCCTCATTGTCAGCGGCCGATTTCTGCATGGCCGGATGGGAATCACCGGATCCCAGGAAGCGCGGGTATCGCGAGCGGGCTTCTGCCCTCCGGGCGACTGACGCTGCGTCGCGGTGTGACCTGCCATGTCGGGTGGTCTTCTTCCCAGTGTCTGATCACGAATCCAGACCGCATCAAGCCATGAGCATCACTGCGCAGCGCGGCCTGCAGCCGAAGGCGCCTCGGCGGTCATCAGCCGGGGCGATCCGGCCTCTGCCGCCCCTGCCTTGGCGTAGTGCCGCGGGAGCTCTTCGTTAAGCCTCAGGCCGCTTTCATCGTTCGCGAGCATGTCGCCCGTACGGATCGCTTCGGCCAACTCGGCCCTGACTTCGGCGCGTGACTTTCCTGCTGCAACGACCTGCGCCGGGAAGCGCTGCGGAAACTCCACGTTGACCCTCAGGCCGCTCTCGTCATTAGCCATGATGTCGCCGGTCCGGATGGCGTCGGCCAGTTCCGTCCGGACCTCAGTGCGTGACTTGCCGAGCGCGACCACCGGCGCAGGATAGCGCTGCGGGTTCAGTTCCCTGAGGGTCATGCCACTTTCGCCGGCGGCGAGCATGTTGCCGGTTCGCATGGCCTCGGCCAGTTCGGCCTTGACCTGCGCACGTGTCATGCCGCCGTCGGCATGGGCGGCTGCACCGAGTGCGGCGAGAAGGAACAAGGCGGACGTGGCGCGGGGAAAGTTCCAGCGGCGCGTCGTTTGCGAGCTTCCCGTCTGGGGGGCGATTGTGGGTTCGAATGTACGCATGCTGATCTCCTGGATTTGAATGGCACCACCTGTGCCTCGGTTGAGCCTCTCGGCCTCGTGTTGCAGTACGGCGCCCGTTTGCGAAATATTCCTGGCCTTCAACATTCCATGTGGGGTCGTGCGGGCTCGGGAATATTTCGGCGACGGTTTCCGTCATGCATGGACCGTGACCGACCGTACCCGCCAGCATCCCGATCGGCACCGTGATGTCGAGACTGTCGCGCGTCGTCGTTGGCTGGAGGCGGCGGCTGTCTACGGCGCCGGTGCCGCGACCGCCTGGGGCATTGCATTCAGCGTGCTCGTGGTGCCCGCGCAGAACGTGACGCGCGAAGCCGTGACGGACAGCCATGTGCGTTCGCTGATGGGGGCTCACCTGATGGACGTTGCCTCGTCGGCATGCAGGCGTGGGCCGGGTCGGACATGAACGCTCCTGAATTGCAAACCTTTCCCGGACTGGTACGCAAACACATGGCAGCGCCTGACGGCGGGTAGCCGCGTCATGGCGCCGCCGAATCGGACCTCTTTGCATCGCGCCATCGGCCTGCAATGAACGACCCTGCAAGCAGTAACAGGTAGGTGCCCAGCAGCGCGTGACGCCATGACGCCAGCGCCACCGCACGCGGGCGTGCTTCTGCCGCGTGGGTCGTGAGAATGGCCTCGCGCGCTTCGATGCTGCGGCTCATGCGCACGAAGCCCGTCGCCGAGAGCAGCGGTACCGCGACGAGAACCGCGGCCAGTGCGACCCGGGTGCGGCGCGACGCAACGCGATGACGCACCGAGATCCACAGGCCCAGGCAACCATGCACCCAGCCGGGCGCGAGCAGGGCGATCTGCCAACCCTGAGAGCCGCCGTTGATCAGTCCGGCGATGATCTTTTCGTAGCTGGGCTGGAAGTCGTAGAAGGACGTCGCCAGCCGCGTGTTCACGGCATGGCCGATCAGCAGCAAGGGAAGGCTGAAGCCCGACCAGAGACGCAGCCACTCCGTGGCCGGCAACTGCCAGTCGCGGCGCAGGTAGATCGTGCGCAGTGCGAGCGAGAAATGCAGCGCGAACGCCCCGTAAAGCGCTACCGTGCCCGGCGCGCTTTGCCACAGCCGGATCGACAAGCGCAGCCCTGCTTCCGCGAGCGGCAAAGACACGATGCCCAGCATGTGGTTGAACAGGTGCAGCGAGATGTAGCTCATGAGCACCAGTCCGGAAGCCAGGCGCAAGTGACGGGCAGTGAAGGGCATATGAAAGTCCAGTTGTCGACACACACAAAGCGTTGACTCCGCTGGACGGAATCTATTCCGTGCGCCACTACCCGAGTGCGCGAGTGCGCATTTGCGGAATTTGCGCATCGGCGGGAATAAATCCCTGCTGGCCTTCGTATTGCCTCCTGCAACGATCTTCAACCCTTCGACAGGAGCAGTTCATGAACACCCACGATCCGGGCCGACGTCGGACCCTCAGTTGCCTATCCGCATGGGGCGGCGCCGCCGTCGTCTGGACTGTGAGCGGCGGAATACCGCGCGCTCTCGGTGCGACCGGTAGCGGCATGCCGCCCGGCACTTCGCACGATGCGCTGACCTTCGTCCAGATCAGCGACACCCACATCGGGTTCCACAGGGAGGCCAACCCCGATGTCGTTGGCAGCCTGCGCCACGCCATCGCCGACATCAATGCGTTGCCGCGGGCTCCGGCATTCGTCGTGCACACGGGGGACGTCAGCCACTTGTCGAAGCCTGAAGAGTTTGGCAGTGCCAAGGACATCCTCAAGGACATTCGCGTCGACCGCGTTCATACCGTTCCGGGCGAGCACGACACGATCGACGATGGCGTCACCGGCTACCTGAGGTTCTTCGACCATGACGGCAAGGGGCGCGCCTGGTACAGCTTCGATCAGGGCGGTGTGCATTTCGTCGGACTGAACAACGTGCTGAATTTCAAGGCGGGCACGCTGGCCGCATTGGGCGACGAGCAACTCGCGTGGCTCAAGAGCGATCTCGCAGGAGTCTCGCGCTCCACGCCCATCGTCATCATGGCGCACATCCCGCTCTGGACAGTGTGGGAGCCCTGGGGCTGGGGCACGGCCGATTCTGCCCAGGCGATGGCGCTGCTGCGCCCGTACGGATCGGTCACCGTGCTCAACGGACATATTCACCAGGTGCTGCAGAAGATCGAAGGGAGCGTCGCGTTGCACACCGCGATGTCGCTCGCCTATCCGTTGCCAACGCCAGGTCAGGAGGGGATCGGCGAGCCCGGCCCCGTCAAGGTGCCTGCCGGTGAGCTGGGTAAGTTGCTCGGCACGCGGCAAGTCAGCGTGGTGCGCGGCAAGACCGAGCTTGCCATGGTCGACCGGCCGCTCGAAGGCTGAACCCATCGCCACTTCACTCAAATCCATTTCGAGGAGCTACTCCATGTTCCGTCCATTTCTCGCAAATCATCGAAGCGCGCTGTTTGCGTTGGCCACTTGCGTCGCGCTGGGCCCGTCGGTGGGCTTTGCCGCCGGCGCGCCGACGACCGTCGACGTCAGCAAGTTCACCTTCGGGCCCAAGGAGATCACGGTCGCGCCCGGATCCACGGTGCGCTGGATCAATCATGACGAGGTGCCACACACGGTTGCCAGCGCGCAGGGCCAGGAAAAGGTCATGGCCTCGAAAGCGATGGATACGGACGATCGGTACGACGTCACTTTTTCAAAGGAGGGCGACTACGCCTATTACTGCACGGTGCATCCGTTCATGACCGGCGTTGTCCATGTCCACAAGTAAAACGTCGATTCCGAGGCCCGGCTGACGATGGTGCATTCATGCCGCCGCGGCCGGAGGCACACCGTCGGTTGCCCTTTCAGCTCGGTTTCGTTGTCGATAGTCACGAGTCACGCATCGGGGTCGAGCATCACCATGCCGTCCGTGACGCGCAGCCCGTGCGTGCGCACCTGGAGCTTCGCTGGGTCGTTCGGACACCCGTGGGTCATGTCGAACCTCAGGCCGTGCGCGCGGCAGGCGACAGTCCTGCCCTGCACGATGCCGCTGCTCAACGAGGCGCCGGCATGCGGACAACTGTCGTCGATGGCGTAAACGGCATCGCCGACTTTGAACACTGCCAAGTCGTAGTCTGCCGTGCAGACTCGGCGGCCGCGGCCCTCCGGCAGTGCGTCCAGTGCGATCAGCGGGATCGGGGCGGCGGCAAGGGACGGCGTTTCGGTCATTCGGTTGCTCAGGTGTTGTCGGATGAATGGCTTGTTCGACATCGCGTCCAATCTGGCTTACCAAACGGGACATCGATCCGCCATTTCGTGACACGGGTCGATAAGAGTGAAGCCCGCACAGGTCCGGCACCAGGCATGGCCCATGCGGCGATCGATAGCCTTCGGCGTCTTCAAACTGCAAGTTGCGCGTCAGGCAGGCTTGGCTCATCGACCAGCGGGCTTGCGGCCCGTCCGGCATCGCGCTCGTAGGTGCGAGAGCCGATCACCAGCATCCAGGCAGCAGCGATCCCGAATATCGGTGTCACCGCCAATGCGGTCTGCAGCCCGAAGGCGTCGGAGAGTACGCCCCCAATGAGCGGGCCCATCGCCATGCCGAACAGGTTCTGGAGCAACCCGAGGATCGAGGCGCCAGTGGCGCGGAATCCGGGATGAACGACGTTCATGACAATGGCAGCGGAAGGACCGGCGGTACAGGTCGCAAAGAAGCCGCCGATGGCAAACAACGCAAACTGCGCCTGGTTGGAGAGCTGCACACCCAGCAACGGCAACGCGAACGCGGCGCCAAGGACGGCTGTCGAGATCAGGCACAACACGCCCATCGAAAGCACCCGGGCGCGCGGGTATCGCTTTCCGGCCATGTCACACACAACTCCCCAGACCACGCTGCCCACCGCACCGCACAGCACGACCAGCGCGGCGTGCACTCCTGCCTGTGCAGGCGCGATCCCATGCACACGATTCAGGAAACTTGGCAGCCAGGCCCACATCGCCGACAGCACGATGAGTTGCACGGCACTCCCGAAGCCCACCCACAGCAGCGTCGGCGACCGCTTCAGTGCCCCGAAGGCCGCACGGAAGACACCGACCGCCGAGCGCGTGGCTCCCTGGGCCTGCGTGCCGACATCGACCGTGTGGTAGTCGCGCACTTTGATGTAGGCCAGACTCAGCACGAGGCCAGGAATGCCGACCACGCCGAACGCCGCCTGCCAACCCCAGCGCGCCGCGATGACGCCACCGAGCGCGACGCCGAGCACGGAGCCCACGGAGGCGGCCGCCATGAAGCTGCCCATCAGCGCGCTGCGCATCCGGTCTGGGAAGTGGGTCGCAATCAGTGCGGCGCCGACCGCACCGTAGCCGGCCTCTCCGACGCCGACCACGGCGCGCGCCGCCAGGAGCGTGCTGTAGTTGCGTGTGAACATGCATGAGATCGAGGCGATGCTCCACACCGTGGCCATCGTCACGATGCTCTTGACGCGGCTCACGCGGTCGGCAACGAGCGACACCGGAAGCGCGCAGGCGGCGAGGACGATCGAGAGGGCCGAAACGAGGGCGCCTAGCTGCTTGTCCGAGAGGCCCCAGTCCGCCTTCATGTAGGGGAACAGCGAGACGATGACCTGGCGATCGATGTAGTCGAAGAGCATCAGGCCAATGGTCATCGCAAAGGCGAACCAAGCTTGGCGGGGCCCATACAGATAGCCGTCGTGCGGCCGCGGGTTGGAAGTCTGGATATTCACGGTCTTGTCTCCTGTTTAAGAATCTCTTTTTGGCCTCGGCCTATGCGCCCCAGCGGACCATGGCAAGCACGAGGGCCGCGAGGAAAATGGTCTCGCCGAGCATCAGCACAACGGGTTTCAGTCCCACCTTGATGATTTCGCGCCACTGCGTTTTCATGCCACTCGCTGCGATTGCCGCCACCAGGCAGGCGCGGGATAGGTTGCCTCCGAATTCGGCCAGCCCGCGCGGCAGCAAGCCGCTGCTGTTGATAGCGACCAGCGCCACGAAGGCGACGATGAACCCCGGCAGCAGCGGCGGCCGCTGCCCTTGAGTCGCGGCGCCATGCGGGCGGGTCAGCAGCACGGTGATCAGGATGACTGGCATCAGCATCGCCACGCGCGCCAGCTTGACGAGGGTGGCGACGTCGCCGGTTTCCTTCGACATGCCATAGCCGGCGCCAACCACCTGCGCAACATCGTGGATGGAGGCACCGAGAAAGGTGCCGGCCAGTCGAGCGTCCAGCCCGATGGCCTTCGCGAGCATCGGGTAGACCACCATGGCGAGCGCCGAGAGCACGGATATGCCCACGATGGTGAACATCAGCGCGCGCTCCTTCTGCGGGTGCGGGGGCAAGGCCGCCGCCAGTGCCAACGCTGCCGAGCCTCCGCAGATCGCGGTCGCGCCGCCGCTCAACAGCCCGAACAGATGCGTGAAGCCCAACGCCCGCGCGGCAAGGACCGATACCGTCATCGTCGCGATGATGGCGACCAGCGCGAGCAATACCGGAGGCCAGCCGAGTCCCATGATCTGACCGAAGGTGATCTGCAGTCCTAACAGCGCGATACCGACGCGCGACAGCTTTCGCGCCGTGAACTCGATGCCCGGCGCACAGGGTCCCTCGGCGGCAAGGAAGTTCATCGCCATCCCGAGTAGGAGCGCCAGCAGCATGGCGGACGCGCCGTAGTGCTGGGACAGGAAGGTGGCCGCGGCTGCGACGACACCGCAGGCGAGCACGCCGGGAAACAGCGCGCGGCCGCGCTCCGACCATAAGGCCGCGGAAGTCATGGTGGGCATGGCGCTCTCCGGACTCAGGCTGTGGGCAGCCGGTAGTCCCGGAACGTCTCGCGCAGCCGGTTCTTCAGCATCTTCCCGGTGGCGCCGAGTGGAATGCTGTCGACGAATGCCACGTCGTCCGGCGTCCACCACTTGGCGATCCTGCCGTCGTAGAAGTCGAGAAGCTCCTCGCGTGTCACCTCGGCACCGGGCTTCCTGGCCACGACCAGCAGCGGGCGCTCGTCCCACTTCGGGTGCGCGACACCGATGCAGGCGGCCATCGCCACCGCCGGATGGGCCATGGCGATGTTTTCGAGGTCGATCGATCCGATCCACTCGCCGCCGGACTTGATGACATCCTTGCTGCGGTCGGTGATCTGCATGAATCCGTCGGCATCGATCGTCGCCACGTCGCCGGTCGGGAACCAGCCGTCGACCAGGGGATCACCGCCATCGCCCTTGAAATAGTTGGCAATGACCCAGGGACCACGCACCATCAGCTCGCCGGAAGTCCGGCTGTCGCGCGGGAGTTCGCCGCCGTGCTCGTCGACGATCTTCATGTCGATGCCGCACAGGGAGCGCCCCTGCTTCGCCTGCAGCGCCCGACGCTGTGCCGCGTCAAGCCCCGCATGCTTTCCCTTGAGTTTGCCCAGCGCACCCATCGGGCTCAGCTCGGTCATGCCCCAGGCATGGATCACCTGGACGCCGTACTTGTCCTCGAAGGCGTCCATCATCGCCGGCGGGCAGGTCGAGCCGCCGATCACGGTGCGCTTCATGGTGCTGAACTTCAGGTTGTTGGCTTCGACGTGGGTCAGCAAGCCTTGCCACACGGTCGGCACGCCTGCCGACATGGTCACGCCTTCGGTCTCGAAGAGCTCGTGCAGCGACTTGCCATCCATCCATGGGCCGGGGAACACGAGCTTGGCGCCCACCATGCAAGCCACATAGGGCAGGCCCCAGGCATTGACGTGGAACATCGGCACGACCGGCAGGATCGTGTCGCAGGACGAGCAGTCGAGCGAGTCCGGCAATGCGCTGGCGTAGGTGTGCAACACCGTGGAACGGTGGCTGTACAGCGCGCCCTTGGGGTTGCCGGTGGTGCCCGACGTGTAGCACAGCGACGAGGCCGTGTTTTCGTCGAACACCGGCCACGTGAATTCCGGCGAATGCGCGTCGATCAGGTCCTCGTAGCAGAGCAGGTTGGGGATCATCGAGGCCAACGGCATGAAGTCCCGGCTGGTCATGGCGACGAATGCCTTGACTGTTTTCACGCGCGAGGCGATCGCCTCGACCAGCGGCAGAAAGGTCAGATCGAAGAACAGCACCTGGTCTTCGGCATGGTCGGCGATCCACACGACCTGGTCGGGATGCAGTCGAGGATTGAGCGTGTGCAGCACGGCGCCGGAACCCGACACCGCGTAGTACAGCTCCATGTGGCGGTAGCCGTTCCATGCGAGCGTTGCGACGCGATCGCCAAAGTCGATGCCATTCGCGGCTAGCGCGTTGGCCATGCGGCGCGCTCGCTGGGCGAGATCGCCGTAAGTCTGGCGATGCAGGTCGCCTTCGACGCGGCGTGAGACGATTTCCTGGTCGCCGTGATGACGCTCCGCATGGTTGAGGAGCGTCGAAATCAGCAGCGGCTGCTGCATCATGTTTGCGTTCATGGTGGTTGTCTCTTACCAGCGGGTGGAAACGAACCGGCCGGTCACGGCCGCGTCGATGAGATCGGGAACCGCACCGAAGTGCCAGCCCTGTCCGAAGCCGCCGCCGAGCTTGACGTACTTGAAGCTGTTCGTCGCGATGTTGAGGTCGTGACTCCAGGTGCGCACCGGGTTCATGCCCATGCACGTGGAGTGATAGATCTTTCCGCCGGCGTCCTCGATGATCTTGGCCTCGCCGTTGTCTCTGGCCATGTGGTACGACGGCGTGTCGGTCTGCACCCACATGTGCACGTTCGGGCTCACCTTGCGGCCCTTGATCAGGCCGGCGATCTGGCGAATCTCGTGGTACGTCAGGTGCGGGCAGCCGAAGACGACGATGTCCACCTTGTCGCTCTTGGCCGAGTCGAGCTTGCGGTAGTACTCCCGCACGTCGTCCAGTGTCACGATGTGCTTCTCGACGTTCGCGGGAACCGCACCACCGAACGCGGCCTCCAGCGTGCGCGACTCGGGCAGGGCTGATCCGATGATGTGCAGCATCGGGTCGTTCATTCCCGCGGAGACGCAACCCGACAGGCACTTGCCCGCCGTCGGGCTCAAGAGCGGCGGCATGTTGACGACGGCCGGGATGCGGTTGCCGCCCTTCTCGGCAATGACGGCGCCCAGGGCCGCCCAGTCCGCCGGGTCGGTCATCTTCTCCTTGACCTCGTCGGTCAGCTCGACGATCACCTTGGCGAGCCGGTTTTCATCGAGCAGCATGCCGTATTTGGGCAGGTAGCCGGTGTAGCCGGCATACACGGTGTTGACCGTGCTCTCGCGGTTGCTGCGAGCGCCGACGAAGGTGTTCAGATAGGCGGCGACGCTGGACTCGGAAGAGGCGCAGAACTCGCCGTATCTCGGCGTGCGGGTCGTGAGGTGCGAATTGCACGACTGCGACATGATCCAGCCGTGCTCCTTCAGGGCGTCATGGCCGCGCACGTAGCCGTCGTAAATGTCCTTGGGAAGCTTGTAGCTGCCGTCGCCCCACGAGAAGTTCCAGGGGTAGCCTTCTTCCTCGTACTTGTCGATCTGGACGAGATACGGGTCGTTCAGGCAGATCGTCTTGCTCTCGTCGGCGACGCGAGCGTCCTTGATCTCGATGAATTTGTCGTACAGCGGGCTGTGACCCATGTCGAAGGTCGAGAGGTCGGGATGCGACCGGTCCTTCATCTCTATCGGACAGACGTTCAGGACAAAGGACAGCGGCACCATCTCCTCGGCGCCGACTGCCTTGCCAAAGTCCACCAGCTTTTCCAGCGCGAAGCGCCGTGCCTCGCCATACTTTCCATCCAGCATTTCCTGCTGGTTTCGATCGAGCTTCATATATTCCTCGTGCAATTCAAATGGGGGTTGGACAAGGCATCAGGCCGATGCTTTGCGGGTGATCGTGACGGTGGCTTCCTTGCCGACTTCGTCAGCGCGGATCTCCACCCAGTCACCCGTGCGGATCTCCTGGAGGGGGTCGCCGTCGAGGCAGTCCACCGCGGGGATCTCGCCGGCAATGGCGCCGGCGATGTCGATGTCGTGCACGTTGCGGCAGACGAGGCCGGTCGGGCCGACCTTGGACACCTGGCACTTGTAGTAAAGGCCCACCGAGCCCAGCGTCGTGCCGGACACGGTCGGGTACACCATGATCCTGCCCTTCACGCACTGGCCGTTCAGCGGGTTCTCGTAGGCACCGATGATTCCGCCGTCGTTGGTGACCGTGTTGTAGCCCCAGCCGAATCGCATCTCACTGACCAGAGCCTCGCCGCTGGCGTGCCCCTTGGAGCGGGCGATGCCCTTCATGACTTTCACGTGTTCCATCTCTGTCTCCATGTTTTGCCGGATGCTCAGATCAACATGCCGCCGTTGGGCGAAATGACTTGTCCGACCAGGTAGTGCTCGCCGGCCAGGTGCACGACCGTGGCGGCGTACTCTTCGGGGGTGCCCATCCGTCCGGAGGGCACGAGCTGCAGGAAGCGATTGCGGGCTTCCTCGCCCATCTTCTGCAGGACCGCTTCGACCTCCTGCGTGTGGACGAGGCCCGGTGCCATCACGTTCACGTAGATGTTGCTGCCGGCGACCTCCGCGGCGACCGACTTGGAAAAGGCGATCACCGCCCCCTTCGTCGCGCTGTAGTGAGGGCTGTGGGCGGACAGGCCCGACATGCCGGACAGCGATGCGACGTTGATGATGCGGCCGTACTTCTGCGGCTCCATCAGCTTGAGCGCTTCGCGGGTGCAGTAGAAGGTGCCGTGCACGTTGACGCCCCACCAACGGTGCCAATCCTCATCGGTGATGCTGCTGGTGAACGCCAGCGACTCCCGCGGCACGGGCGTCGTGAGGTGCGTGTAGTGGCGATTGCGCCGCACGTCGTCGGCCGGCCGGTTGGGCGTCAGCGCCGCGTTGTTCACCAGGATGTGCACGGTGCCGAAGCGTTCGGCCGCCTGGGCGAACATGCGCTGCACCGCGGCGCTGTCAGAGACGTCGCAACGCACGGTCAGGCATTCCGAGCCGGCCTCTTCGACCGCGGCGCGCGCCTGCTCCAGGCTCGCTTCATTGATGTCGCAGACGACGAGATTGGCGCCGGCTTCGGCCAGGGAGCGCGCCAAGGCGCGGCCCAGGCCCGGGCCTGCGCCCGTGACGAGCGCGACGCGCCCTTCGAGAGGTCTTGTTGATTTCACCATGACGTCCTCCCTGTCTCAGGCCACGCGACGAAGCGGAGCGCCGCGTTCGCCGGACTGACGGTTCGGCGCGTAGCCGATCTTCGCCAGGGTTTCGTCGACGGTCTTGTAGTGCTCGCCGATCTTGTGGATCTCCTTGGCCTGCTTGCCGGTCGCCACTTCGCGGTGCATTTCGCGCGCAAGCCGCACCATCTGCTCGACCTGCTGCACCGAGGTCATACGCTCGCCCTTGCGGCCCCAGAGGTTGTCCTCGATGCCCACGCGCACGTGCAGGCCCATGGCGATCGCCATTGCATTCAAGGGCAGCACGCTGCGCATGATGCTTTCGATGGTCAGGACTGCGCCATCAGGGACCCGGCGGATGAACTCCATCATGTTGTAGGGGTTCGGACCGTCCATGCCGCCGCCGATCGCCGCCCAGTTCATGGTCAGGGGGCCGGTGTAGATGCCGCGCCGGATCAGTCGCTCGACCGACTCGAGCTGCCCCACGTCGCCGAGCATGAACAGCGGCTGGATGCCGTTGGCCTGCAGCCGGCGCAGGTGTTCCTCGACGAAGCCGGGTCCCGAGGGGATGGTCATCTCGCGGTAGGCCTGCTGAAAGGCCGGGTTCGCAAGGGACGTGTTGGCGACATCGTCCGCGGTCAACAGCTCGCAGATGTTCATCTGGTTGGTGTTGATCGCGATCGTCACCTGGTCGGGCTTGGGCGAGAGTTCCGCGAGCATGTGGCGCGTGTCGTCGCTCAGCCATTGGGCCGCCTCGCTGTCGGTCTCGGGCGCAAACGAGATCGAGCCGCCAACTTGCAAGATCATGTCGGGAACCGCATCGCGCAGACGAGCCAGCAGTTCGTTGAACATCGAAAGGCGCTTGGAGCCCTTGCCGTCGGCTTCGCGGACGTGGACGTGCAGGAGCGTGGCGCCCGCGTTGTAGCAGTCGACTGCCTTTTGGACCTGCTCGTCCATCGATACGGGGATGTCGCTGGAGTCGGCGGGGATCCATTCCGGGCCGTAAGGCGCGACCTGGATCACGAGGGGTTGCTGGTTTTCGGGGAGGAGTGAGTCGTCGAGGAATTGCATGTTGTCTCCGTAGGGGATCGTTGAGTGACGGGTTGAGTATGTTTTTTCCAGCCGTCCGACGATTGACCCAATGGGACATTTGGATGACCATTCGGGACATCCAAAACAGTCCCTCGCGGCTACCGGCAAAATGCAATCCACCATTCGCAGCGCGACCCTGAGCGGCTACATCGAGCTGGCACGCTCGGTCGGCCTCGATCCCAACCGCCTGATGCGCAAGTGCGGCCTGAATCCTTCGTGCCTTTCGGATCCGGACACGCGCATTGATGCGACAGCGGTGGCAAAGCTGCTCGAGACTTCAGCCGCAGAAAGCGGGGTCGAAGACTTCGGGTTGCGGCTTTCCACGGCGCGGCGCCTGTCGAACCTGGGTCCGTTCAGCCTGGTGGTGCGAGAGGAAACCACTGCACGGCGCGCCATCGAAACGCTCGGCCGCTATTTGCAGTTGCACAGCGAACTGCTCTCCATCCGCATCGAGGATGCCGGCAAGCTCGTGATCCTTCGGGTGGACATTGTTGGGGGTGGGCGGATGCCTCTGCGGCAGGCGATCGAACTCTTCGTGGGCTATCTGTTTCGCATCCTGCAAGAGTTGCTGGGGCCGTCGTGGCAGCCGCGGCGCGTCCTCTTCATGCACTCGGCGCCTGCGAGCCTGACTCGGCATGTCGCCATGTTCGGGCGCATCGTCGACTTCGACGCCGAGTTCAACGGCATCGCCTGCGCGGCGGAGGACCTGGCCGGGCAACTTCCGTCCGCAGACCCGGTCATGGCGCGCTATGCGCGCCAATACCTGGACGCAATGATTTCGCGGCCGGACATGACGCTCGCGGACAAGGTCCGCTGGCTCGTGCGCGATATGCTGCCGCTAGGCCGCTGCAGCGTCGACAAGGTGGCGCAGCACCTTGGCGTCGATCGCCGGACGGTGCACCGGCATCTTGCGCGCAGTGGAGAAACGTTTTCGTCCCTCGTGGATGATGTGCGTGCCGAACTTGCCGAAGGCTACCTCGAGAGCGGCAAAGGCCGCCTCACCGATGTTGCGGACCTGCTCGGGTTCTCGGCACCTAGCGCTTTCTCGCGATGGCACAAGCGCCACTTTGGGTTCACCCTGACAGATAGGCGCAGCGGCAAGTAGTCTCGGGCAGTCGCCCTGCTGGGGCGGCATCGCCCCGAATTCCGGCAATCGAAGCCGAGTTCAGTGCGCCTGCTTCGGCAGGTTAAGGCTTTGCAGCACCGGCAGCCATCGGTCGGATTCCACCTTGACGAACTTCGACAACTCTTGCGGAGTGCCGCCGCGCGGCTCCATGCCAATGGCGCGCGCGCGGATAACGAATGCCGGGTCCGCGATCACCTGGTTCACCGCCTTGTTCAGGCGATCGATCGATTCCTTCGGTGTGCCGGTCGGAACAGAAAGCGAATACCACAAGGTGGCCACCATGTCGAAGCCCTGCTCCTGGAAGGTCGGCGCATCGGGCACCTGCGGCAGACGCTGCGTGTCCATGACGCCCAGGACGCGCAGCTTGCCCGCCTGGATGTACGGCAGCGAGCCGGTGATGGAGGTGCCGTGGATGTCGATCTGTCCGCCGAGCAGCGCCTGCACGGCCGGGCTGTCCCCGTTGAACGGGATGTGCGTGGTGCTGATGCCGAGGTTCTTCTCGAAGACCATCGGCGCGAGGTTCGTCAGGATCGCGGCGCCGGGCGAACCGCGGTTGATCTTGCCGGGATTCTTCTTCGCGTACTCGACCATTTCCTTGATGTTCTTGTAGGGCAGGTCGGCGCGGCCCACGATGATGGCCGGCTGGTAGGCAATCTGCGTCACCGGTGCGAAATCCTTGGCCGGATCGTAGGGTAGCTTCTCGTACAGCACGCTGTTGTTGGCAAGGGTGCCGAGCGAAGACACCAGCACCGTCTGTCCGTCGGGCTTGGCCCGGGCTACGTAGTCGGCCGCGATGATGCCGCTGGCGCCGGGCTTGTTCTCGATGATGACGTTCATGCCGTGCTTGCCAAGCTCCTGCGCGAGGATGCGGCAGTACTGATCGGTGCCGCCGCCGGCCGCAAAGGGCACGACGATGCGGGTGACCTGCTGGGCCAGTGCGGAACCGATGGCACAGCCTCCGATCAAGAGGCCGAGGACGAATTTGCGGTAGTAGTTCACTTCGTTTGTCTCCTTGTTCCGGTCCCTGGTGGACGGACTGAATCCAGTCTAGTTCGCGGCGTCGACACCGCACGTGCAAGCCGTGAAAAGGTGCTTTCCGCGTACTGCACGCCCGCACCCTGCCCGGGCGTCAACGGATCACCTTCTGCGCCCGGAGCGAGTGCAGCCGGCCCGCATCCACGCCCAGCAGCTCGTGCAGGACCTCGGCCGTGTGCTCACCCAGGTCCGGCGGCGTGTGGCGCACGCCGCACCGGGCGCCGTCGATGACATAGGGCGGCGCATGAATTGCCTGTGCCCCGGCTTGCGGGTCCTCGAAGTGGTGCAGCACCTGCGTCTGCGTCGTCCGCTCCGACTGCATGGCTTCATAGAGGCCGAGCACCTCGCCGCACGGAATGCCGGCCGCGCGCAGGCGGCCCAGGAGTTCCTCGCGCGTGTGCGCCCGGATGCACCCCTCCAGCAGGGGCAGCAGTTCGTGGCGATGCTTCGCGCGCTCGGTGTTCCTGTCGAAGCGCGGATCGTTCGCGAGCTCCGGTCGACGGATGACCTCGATGCAGAACTTCCTGAACTGGCCGTTGTTGCCCACCGCGATCACGAGCGGGCCGTCCGCCGCTTCGAACACGCCGTAGGGAACGATCGAAGGGTGCGAGTTGCCGAACTTCGCCGGGTCGCGCTTGTTCACCCACGCGGTCAGTCCGTAGTAGGACCCGATCATCATGCCGCTGTCGTAGAGCGACATCTGGATGTGGCGGCCCTGGCCGGTGCGATGGCGCTGGTGCAGCACCGCGAGGATGGCCTGGGCCGCGTACATGCCGGTGAACATGTCGACGGCGGCGACACCGAACTTCAGCGGCCCCTGGCCCTCTTCGCCGTTGGTTGCCATGAGCCCGCTCTCGCCCTGCACGACCAGGTCATAGCCGGGCCGGGCACGCTCGTCGCCAAGCACCGAGTAGCCGGAAATCGAGCAATAGATGAGCCCGGGGTTGGCCGCGCTCAGGTCCTCGTAGCCCAGCCCCATCTTCTGCGCGCCGCCGAACTTGAAGTTCTGGATGACGATGTCCGACCGTGCCGCCAGATCCCGAGCGAGCTCGACGCCGGCCGGTTCCTGCAGGTCGATGCAGACCGATCGCTTGTTGCGATTGCAGCTGTTGAAGTAGGAGGTGTTGTGCCGCCCGATGCGCAAACCCCAGTCCCGGGTGTCGTCGCCGCGTTCGGGATGCTCGACCTTGATCACATCGGCCCCGAGGTCGGCGAGGGCCATCGCGCACAAGGGGCCCGCCATCACCCTGGACAGGTCGAGGACGCGAAGACCGGAAAGTGGCTGCATGGAAGTCATGGATCGATGCTGGCGGTCAGTCGGCAGCGAGGCCGGGCAGCAGGCCGCCGAGGGTCTTGCGAAATGGCATGTCAATGTCTCCTGGTCGGGCGGCACCCACCCTGTCGGTTCAGTCTAGGCGGGCTTCCCGGGGGCGATCGTGCAGGGCGTGAAAAGCTGCTTTGCAGGCCGCGGTGCGGCCACGCGCGAAGCCTCGGCACACTGCGCCTCATGGACGTCGCGATCACGAGAATCGGGGAAACGAAGGACCGGTTGGGCGAGAGCCCCTGCTGGGATGCGGACGCGCAGGCATTGTGCTGGATCGATGCGCTGGAGGGCGTCCTGTGGCGGTGGCGCCCGGACGGCGAGACCCTCGAACGGCATGCCGTGCCCGCGCCCGTCGGCTGCATCGCGCCGTGCCGCAGCGACGCGGTCGTGATGGCGCTGAGGAACAGCTTCGCGCGCTACGACTTCGAGTCGCGCGAGTTGGAAGTGCTGGCCATCATGCCGTTCGACCATCCCGACGTGCGCTTCAACGACGGCAAGTGCGACCCCGCGGGCAATTTCCTCGCGGGCACGATGCACATGAATCGCCAGGCGGGCGAGCGGGTGCGGGGCGGCCTGTTTCGGCTGCGGCCGGATGGCAAGGTGGAGCAGTTGGCCGACGACAACGGCTTTGCCAACGGCCCCTGCTTCAGCCTGGACGGGCGCACGCTCTATGTGGCCGACAGCCTTGAGCGCACCATCTGGGCCTACGACTACGACCCGCGCGGGCCGCTGGGCAACAAGCACGTCTTCGCGACGACCGGGCGCTTCGATGCCGGCCCCGACGGCGCCACCGTGGACGCGCAGGGTTACCTCTGGTCGGTGCTCCCGCGCGCTGCCCAGCTGGCCCGCTTCGCGCCCGACGGCACGCTGGAGCGCCTGTTGGACCTGCCGGTCAGCTATCCCACGAGCCTCTGCTTCGGTGGACCGCGCTTCGAGGAGGCCTACCTCACGACGATCTCGCGCAGTGCGCGGCTCGAGGGGTCGCTGCCGCAAGACGGTGGACTTTTCCTGATCGAGGGCCTGCCTGCGGCGGGCCGCCCGCCACACCGCTTCGCCGACCGCTAGGGGCTCTTTTCGTCGCGCAACGCTTCGGCGATGAAGTCGACGAAGGCGCGCACCTTCAGAGGCAGCGTGCGGCTCTGGCGGAACACCGCGAAGATGCCGTTGGAAAAGCCGCGAACTGCGAAGCGGAAGTCCGGCAGCAGCCGGACCAACGACCCGTCCTGAAGATCGCTGCGCACCGTGGGCTCCGACAGCAATGCGATGCCCATGCCGCCGAGGGCGGCCAGGCGCAGCAGTTCGCCGTTGTTGGCACTGAGCACGCCCTGGATCGCAAGCTCCTGCTGCTCGCCCTGTTCGTCGATGTATTTCCAGCTCGTGGCCTCGTGTTCGCGCTGATAGGTGAGACAGCGCACCTGGGGCAGGTCGGTCGGGTGCTTGATGCGCGTGAAGACCTTGAGGTAGGCGGGGCTCGCGACCAGCACCTCGTCGCTCGACAGCAGCCGTTTGATGACGAAGCCCGAGTCGGTCGACTCGCCGGTTCGGATGTCGACGTCGAAATCGTGTTCGACGAGGTTGACCGGATGCTCCGACAACTCGACCTCGACCCGAATGTCGGGATACATCTGCGCAAAGCGCGGCAGCAGCGGGGCCACCACGCGCAGGCCGATGTGCGTGCGCGAGTGCACGCGCAGCCGCCCTTCGGGGCGCTGGCGCGACATGCGCGCCGCCTGCTCCGCCTCGGCCATGGCTTCCAGCACGAGTTCGGCGTGTTCGATGAAGGCCTGGCCCGCCTCGGTCATCTTGAGGTTGCGGCTGGTGCGGTCCACCAGCTGCACGCCCAGTTCCTCCTCGAGCGCGCTGATGCGCCGCGAGATCGTTGCGGGCGACAGGCTCAGGCTGCGCGCCGCGGCCGAAAGGCTGCCCTTGCGCTGGGTCGTGACGAAGATGCGCAGCGAATCGAGGGCTTTCATTACAAAAGCCGCAAAGAAGCTGTGCGCACGTTGGCGATCCGCGAGGGCCTGGCGTTCCTACGATTGGCCCACGTCAACACCAGCCAACCAGGAGCAATCGCAATGGATTTCGGAATCTTCATTCTGATGCAGCAGAGAAACAAGCATAAGACCTCCCACCAGATCTTGCGCGATGCCGTGGAACAGACACGCGTGGCGGACGATCTGGGCTTCGGTGCCGCCTGGTACGCGGAACACCACTTCAGCAACTATGGCATGTGCTCGTCGCCGCTGACCATGATCGCCCACTGCGCCGCGGTCACCCGCAAGATCCGGCTGGGAACCGGCATTGTCGTCGCACCGCTGTACACGCCCGCCCGGCTGATCGCCGACGTGGCGATGGTCGATCAGCTCTCGAATGGGCGCCTGAACCTCGGCATCGGCTCCGGCTACCAGCACTTCGAGTTCGAACGGTTCGGTGTCTCGCTGGAGACCGCCAAGGCCCGCACCTTCGAGATGCTGGACATGCTGGAGATGGGCCTGAAGCAGCCCAAGTTCAGCTATGACGGCGAGTTCTACCAGCAGCCCATGAGCGCCATCAGCCAGCGCGCCGTGCAGCAGCCGATGCCCTCGACCTGGATCACCAGTGTGGACCCGGCCTTCGTTTCGCGCGCCGTGAAGTCGGGGCATCACGTGTTCGTCTCGGGCGGCGACGGTGGCCTCGAGAAGCTGCAGGGCACCCGCGCTCTGATCGACAAGGTTGCCCATGCCGAGGGCAAGGACCCTGCCCGCGTCGAGGTGGGCCTGCTGCGCGCCGCCTACGCGAGCAACAACAAGGACGAGGTCGAGCACTATCTGGACTGCGCGCGCTATCAGCGCCGCATCGCCGTCAGCCTGAAGCGCCGCACCGCGCAGATCGCCGACGACTACCAGGTGGAAGAGGGCATCGTCGAGGGCGAGCCCTCCCTCGACGAGATGCGAGCCCTGCTGCCTGTGGGCAACATCGACACCGTGATCGAGCGCGTGGTCAACGAGATCCGCACCCTCAAGCCCGTGCACTACTGCTTCCAGACGCAGATGGGCGACTTCGACCAGCCCACCATGCTGCGCCAGATGGAGACCTGGGCCAAGGTCATCATCCCGACGGTGCAGCAGGAGATCGCCAACGACCCGCCGCACCGCGCCGAGCCGGCGCGCGAGCTCGCTGCCGCCTGAAGCGCCCAACCCGTGCAATTGCCAGGAGCCGCCATGTCCGAGCTTGCAGAACGCGTCCTGCCCGCGATCGAACCCTCGCTGCTTCGGCAGCTGCTGGGATGCTTTCCGACCGGCGTGGCCGTCATCACGACGCGCGCAGCCGACGGGCGGCCCGCGGGGCTGACCTGCAATTCCTTCAGCTCGGTCTCGCTGGAGCCGCCGCTGGTGCTGTTCAGCCTGCGCAATGCGAGCAAGCTGCTCGGCACCTTCGAACAGGCCGAGGGCTTCGCGATCAACATCCTGTCGGAGCACCAGGACGCACTGTCGGGCCGCTTTGCCTCGAGCAGGATCGAGGACAAGTTCGACGGCGTCGCCTGGCGGCCGGGTCCGCTGGGCATGCCGCTGATCGACGACTGCCTGACCAGCTTCGAGTGCAGCGTGTTCGCGTGCCACGCGGCCGGCGACCACACGATCTTCATCGGCGAGGTCAGGCACATGAGCGCCGGTGCCGGCGACCAGGCCCTCGTGTTCTACAAGGGCGCTTACATGATGCTGGCGGAATCGCTTCGCAAGCTGGTCGTGCAGGGCGAGCTGGGCACCGCCGACATCGACGAGGCCTATCGCACGCTGTATGGCACCCTGCTGCAACTGGCCTGCGATCGCGCGAGCGACAGCGAGCTCGACGCCGTGGAAGCGGCGGTGGATGCGATCGAGGCCCATCCCGACGACGCCCCCCTGAAAGAGCGCATCGCCTCGGCCAGCGGCTTCTTTTCCGCGATCGCGGCGGCCGGCCACAACGGGGCCCTGACCCTGATGGCGCAGACCATGACCAGCGTGCTGCGCGAACGCATGACGCACGTGCTGCCGGTACGCCCGCGCCCCGACCTCTACCCGCTGCGCCGGAACATCGCCCACAGCCTGCGCCGGCGCGATGCGGTCGGCGCGGCAGCCGCCCTGGACGAGCTCATCACGCAGCTCCGCAAGGGCTGACAGACACATTCCCCGAGGAGACAACGAGATGACCATCGACTACGCCGGCTTCCGGCGCGAACTGGAAGAGTTCGCCCGCAAGTCCTGTCCTTCCGAGATCCGCGCCGTCGTGGCCGCGGGCCAGAAGATCACCAAGCGCGAGTACCAGGCCTGGCAGAAGATCCTGAACGCCAAGGGCTGGGGCGCGCCGGGCTGGCCCACCGAGGCCGGCGGCACCGGCTGGGACATTCGCCAGCGGCTCATCTTCGAGGAGGTGATGGCCGAGAACGACTGCCCGCCGCTGTATCACCACGGTCTGGGCCACATCGGCCCCGTGATCATCCGCTTCGGCACGCCCGAGCAGAAGGCGCGCTTCCTGCCGCGCATCCTCGACGGCTCCGACTGGTGGTGCCAAGGCTATTCCGAGCCGGGCTCGGGCTCCGACCTGGCCTCGCTGTCCACGAACGCGCGCCGCGAGGGCGACGAATGGGTCATCAACGGCCAGAAGATCTGGACCTCTCATGCACACGAGGCCAGCATGATCTACATGCTGGTGCGCACATCGAAGGAGGCGAAGAAGCAGGACGGCATCTCGCTGCTCCTGGTGCCCATGGACGCCAAGGGCATCACCGTGCGCCCGATCCGCACCATCGACGGCTGGCACCACCTCAACGAGGTGTTCTTCGACGAGGTGCGCGTCCGTGCCGACAACCTGATCGGCGAGGAGGGCAAGGGCTGGACCTGTGCCAAGTATTTGCTCGAGCGCGAGCGCCTGCCGCCGGCGAACGTGGCCCGCCTGGACCTGGTGCGCCGCCAGGTCGCGCGCCTGGTCGAAGAAGCCGCGAGCGCCGCGGCCGGCCGGCGCGACTTCAGCGGCCTGCACCATAAGCTGCTGTTGTGCGAGGCCGATGTGAAGGGCGCGCGCGTGATGATGGCCCAGGCCACCGACGACCTGATCCATCAGCGACCGCTGGGCGTGCAGCCCTCGGCGATCAAGATGACCTGCGCCGACGTGGCCCAGCGCCTGACCACGATCGCGCTCGACGCGGTCGGACCCGAGGCCGCGCACCGCTTCCTGGCCGATGCCGGCGAGGACGTGCCGGCAGCCACCTGGATCCAGAACTACATGTTCACGCGCGCCCGCACGATCGCCGGCGGCACTTCCGAAGTGCAACGCAACGTGGTCGCCAACGAACTGCTCGGAGCCTGACCGAAATGACCACTTCCTTTCATTCACTTTTTCCCGGCATGCTGCTCGACGCCGCGGACCGCTTCGCGCAGGACCATGCCACCGCGCAGGACCTGCAGGGCGACCCCGTGCGCGAGCTCGGCTGGACCGCGACCCTCGTGCCGGAGGAGGCGGGCGGCGTCGGCGGCGGCCTGTCCGACCTGGGCTCGATCGTCGAAGGCCTGGCGACGCACGGCCTGCACCTGCCGGTGATCGAGACCTGCGCCGTCGTGCCGCTGATGCTGCGGGCAGCCGCACCCGACATCGCGATCCGCTGGATCGAGGCCGTGGCCGACGGCAGCGTGCAGATCGCGCCGCTGACCGCACTGTCGGCCACGCCCGACGAACTCGCTGTGCGTGCCAGGCACCTCGACATCGGGCACGAACTGAGCGGTACCGTGCAAGGCGTCGACGTCTCGCTGCCCGCAACGCACTACCTGGTACCAGCCGACGCGGACGGCGAGGCCGCGATCTTCCTCGTCGATGCCGAGCGCATCGCACCCTCGGCGCGCTATCGAACCATGGAAGGCCGTCGCGGTGCCGACTTCGTGTTGTCCGGCCTCGCGCTGCCCGAAGCCGCCTGCCTGGCACGCGGCGCCGCCGCCCGCGACGCACTGGCCTCGGCCACCGACGCGGCGCTGCTGCTGAGCGCGACCGACACGGTCGCCGCGCTGGCCGCGCTGATCCAGCAGACGGTCAACCACCTCAAGGAGCGCCGCCAGTTCGGCGTGACCCTCTCCAGCTTCCAGGTGCTGCGCCACCGCCTCGCCGACATGTACGTCAAGTACCTCGGCGCCAAGGGCCTCGTGATCCACTGCTTCCGCGAACACGAGCAGGGCGCGGCCGACCTGCGCCGCACGCTGCGGCTCGCCAAGGTCTCGCTCGCAGAGTCGGCCCGCGCGTGTGCCGAGGCCGCGATCCAGATGCACGGCGGCATGGGCGTGAGCGAGGAGGTGCTGGCCACCCGTCTCGCGCAGCGCCTCATCGCTTCCGAGTTCCGCTACGGCGACCGCCTCACGCATGCCGCGCATCTGCTGGCAGCGGGTGACAGCGTCGACCACCTTTCCGTTTCCAACCTCACCGGGAGTGCGCGATGAGCGTCAGCCTCGAAGTTTCCGAATACGTCGCCGTCGTCCGCCTGGACAAGCCGCCCGTCAATGCGGTCGACCGCGAGACCCGCCGTCGCATCATCGAGGTCTTCGACGAGATCTCCGAACGCACCGATATCCGCGTCGCGATCCTCACCGGCACCGGCAAGTACTTCTGCTCTGGCGCGGACCTGAAGGACCGGCCGGACCCCGACAAGGCGGGTGATTTCCTCGGCCACAACCGCCTCACGCGCGAGACCGGCAACGCGATCCGGGAGTGCGCCAAGCCCGTGATCGCCGCGGTCAACGGCCCGGCGCTCGGCGCCGGCTTCGGCCTCATGGCCGCCTGCGACATCTTCCTGGCGTCCGAGGACGCGAGCTTCGCGATGCCGGAGATCAACGTCGGCCTGGCCGGCGGCGTTTCGATGCTGCGCACGATGGTCGGCCGCTCCTTCACGCGGCGCATGTTCTTCACTGGCATGCGCGTGCCGGCCGCCGAGCTGTACCGGCGCGGCGTGCTGGACGAGGTTGTACCCGCCGAGCAGCTGCTGCCGCTCGCGATGCAGATCGCGCAGGAGATCGCCGGCAAGGCGCCGCTCGCGATCGCCTATGCCAAGCAGGCCGCGAACATGATGGACCTGATGCCGCAGCGCGATGGCTACCGCTTCGAGCAGAACATCACGATGGCGCTGTCGAAGACCGAGGATGCGCAGGAGGCCCGCAAGGCCTTCCTCGAGAAGCGCCAGCCCGTCTACAAGGGAAGGTGATGGCTGACGCCGTTGTGGAGCAATCGACATGAATTCCATTGAAGTGGGGCGCGGACTCGATGCGCTTTTCAGCCCGCGCTCGATCGCGATCGTGGGAGCCTCGGACGATGTCACCAAGATCGGTGGGCGGCCGCTGCAGTTCCTTCTGAAGTATGGCTATGCGGGCACGATCTATCCGATCAACCGCAAGGCGGGCACGGTGCAGTCGGTGCCGGCCTATGCGAGCGTGGCGGCCTTGCCCGAGGCGCCCGAACTGGCCGTGGTGGCGGTGCCGCCCGAGGCCGTGCTCGACGCGGTGAAGGACTGCGCTGCGCGCGGCGTGCGCGCGGCGGTGGTGCTCTCGGCCGGCTTTTCCGAGATGGGCGAGGCGGGCAGCAGGCTGCAGGCAGAGATCGGCCAGGTTGCGAAGACGACCGGCATGCGCATCGTCGGCCCCAACTGCCTCGGCGCGATCGGCGTGCCGGACAAGAGCATCGCGACCTTCTCGGTCGCGCTGGAGGCTTCCTTCCCTGAGGCGGGTCCGGTGGGCATCGTCTCGCAGAGCGGCAATCTCGGCAGCTATACCTTGCGCCTGGCGGCCGAACGCGGCCTGGGCATCAGCCGCATGCTGACGACCGGCAACGAATGCGACGTCGACATCGCTGACGCGATTGCCTCGCTGGCGACCGATCCGGGCACCACGGTCATCCTCTGCTGCATGGAGACCTGCCGCGACGGCGCCAAGCTGCAGCAGGCGATGGCCATGGCACGCGAGGCGGGCAAGCCGCTGGTGGTCCTGAAAGTGGGCGTCTCGGAAGCGGGCAGCGAAGCCGCGGCCTCCCACACCGGCGCACTCGCATGTTCGGACGCGGTGTTCGACGTGGTGTTGCGCAACGGCGGCGCGATTCGCGTGCCAAGCATCGAGCAATTGCTCGAGGTCGGCCATGCGCTCTCGGTCGTCGGCCTCGGGCGCTCGCCCAAGGGCAACAAGGTCGCGGTGCTGACCGCATCCGGCGGCTTCGGCGTGTTGCTGGCGGATGCCGCCAGTGCGCAGGGCCTGGCGCTCCCGAAGCTGGCAGCGACGACGCAGCAACGCATCCTGTCGGTGGTGCCGTTCGCTTCGCCGTCGAACCCGGTGGACATGACGGCGCAGGTTTCCAGTCGTCCGGAAGTCCTGGCCCAGGTACTGGCCGCAGTGGCCGACGACGACACGTGCGACGCGCTGATCCTGCAGTCGGCCAATGCCTTCCACGTGCCGCGCCTGCGCGAGGTGTTCCTGTCGGCCCTGGCGCAGGTGCGGCGGGACCACCCGACGCGCCTGATCCTGCTGTGCGCCCGCGCGCCGCAGGACGTGCGCGCGCAGCTCAATGCCATGGGATTCCCGACGGTCGAGGGCATCGACGCGGCCTGCGCGACACTCGCCGCGCTGGTGCGCTTCGGCGCGCGCGAGGGGGCATCCCACGCGGCGCCCGCCGTGGCGCCTGAGCCGCTGCCCGCCGAAGCCTTCGCGACCGAAGCGAGCGCCAAGGCGGCGCTGGCGGCTGCCGGGCTTCCGGTCCTGAAGGAAGTCATTGCGACCAGTCGCGAGCACGCGCTCGCGGCGGCGCGCGGCCTCGGCTTCCCGCTGGTGCTCAAGATCGTGTCGCCAGACATCGCGCACAAGACCGAGGTAGGGGGCGTGGTGATCGGAGTCCGTTCCGAAGGCCAACTCGTCGACGAGTACGAGAGCCTGCTCGCACGCGTCGCGCTCAAGGCGCCGCAGGCGCGCATCACCGGCGTCCTGGTGGCGCAGATGGTGCAGGGCGGCACCGAGCTGATCCTCGGCACCAAGAAGGATCCGGTCTTCGGGCCGATGGTGATGGTCGGGCTCGGCGGGATCTTTGCCGAGATCCTCAAGGACGTGGCGTTGCAGCCCGCGCCGGTGGACGAATCGCAGGCGCTCGCGATGCTGCGATCGCTCAAGGCCTTCCCCTTGCTCGACGGCGCGCGCGGCCGAGCGAAGGCCGACGTGCAGGCTGCGGCGCGGGCGGTCGCTGCGCTGTCGCGCTTTGCCGTCCGGCATGCCGACAGCGTTGCCGAAATCGACATCAACCCGTTGGTGGTACTCGATGCAGCCAAAGGCGCCTTCGCGCTCGACGCGCTGCTCGTTCCCGAACAGACTCAGAAGGACAAGCAATGAATGCATCACTGGAAGGCCGCGTCGCCTTCATCAGCGGGGCCGGGCACGGCATCGGCCGCGCAACGGCGCGAGCCATGGCAAGGCTGGGTGCCACGGTCGGCATCAACGACCTCAAGCAGGAGTTTGTCGACGACGTCGTCACCGAAATCCTCGCCGAGGGCGGCAAGGCGATCCCGCTGCCGCGCGACATCTCCAACCGCGAGGGCATGCGCGAAGCGGTGCTGCACTTCGCACGCGACACGGGCGGGCTCGACATCATGGTCAACAACGCCGCGTGGGTGCGCTACCAGCCGCTGGCCGAGATCACGCCGGAGGTGATGGACCGCATGGTGGAGATCGGTTTCAAGTCGGTGATCTGGGGCATCCAGGCCGCGGCCGAAGTGATGGACCCGCAGCGCGGCGGCTCGATCGTCAACGTCGCCTCGATCGCAGCATTCAAGTCGCCGATGCGCTCGGTGGTCTACAGCGGCATCAAGGCGGGGGTGCTGGGCATCACGCGCGCGGCCGCCGCAGACCTGGGTGCGCGCAACATCCGCGTCAACGCTGTCGCGCCGGGTGCGGTTCCCACCGAGGGCACTGCCAAGCATCGCGATGCGGAACTCGATGCCCGGCGCATCGCGCGCACGCCCCTGGGGCGGCTGGGTTCGGTGGAAGACATTGCCGATGCGATCTGCTTCCTGGCGGGCGACGGCGCGCGTTTCTTCAACGCGGACGTGCTGCGCCTCGACGGCGGAGCATCGGAGACCTCCCTGTGAATGCTTCGGACGCATCCCCTCAACGCCTGCAGAACGTCTACGTGGTCGCCGAGCGGCCGGCCGAACTGCACGCCTTCTACGAATCGGCCTTGGGGCTGAAAGTCAAGTTCCGCGACAACGACCGTTGGATCCAGTACGCCGTGGGCACTGCCAGTGTGGCCGTGGCATGCAAGGAGGAAGCGGCACCGGCAACGTCCGGGCTCGTGATGGTCTTCGAGGTGGACGACTTCGCCGGCGCGCAGGAGCGCATCGTTGGCGCGGGGGGTCAGGTGCTCGGCATTCGCGACATGGGTTCTCATGGTGCAGTCCTGTCGTTGCGCGATCCGGAAGGGAATGTCGTGCAGTTGTTCAAGCGCGCTGCTGCGTCTGCGCAATGAGCGCATCGGCTCAACTGCAGGCCTTGCTTGATCGCGAGGCCATCCGCGCGTGTCTGTACCGCTATTGCCGCGGCATCGACCGCGCGGACGAGTCGGCCTTGCGCTCGGCTTACTGGGAAGACGCGACGGACTGCCACGGCGTGTGGAACGGCAGCGCGACCGGGTTCATCGATCAGGCCTTGCAGCGCCTTCGCACGGGCGGCCGCCGCGTCCACCAGATCTCCAATGTCTCGATCGACTTGCACGATGACGTTGCGGCAGTCGAGAGTTGCTTCCTCGCATTGCAGGCCCCTGGCGGAACGACTGAACAGCAGACCTTCCTCTGCGGTCGCTACGTCGACCGATTCGAGCGCCGCCGCGGCGAATGGCGGATCGCAGCGAGAACGGTCGTGTACGACTGGATCGAAGAGCGACACCGCCCGGAGCTTGCACTTGGGGACGAGGCACTTTTCGGCGCACGAAAGCCAGTGGGTTGCGCGGCGCCCGGGGACGTGGTGTATGCCCTGCTGAGGGAAGTCCGCAGCGAAGGGACAGCTCAATGATCCGCAACGCAGAGAGGTTCTCCGTCTTGCTCGCTGAAGTTCGGCAGTTCGTCCGTACCGAGTGCCTGCCCATTGAAGAGGCCGTGGATCGCGACGATGAAATTCCCGAGCCGCTGGTGCAGCGCATGCGAGAAATCGGGCTGTTCGGCCACAGTATTCCTGAAGCCCACGGCGGCGCCGGGCTGAGCACCGAAGAGCTGTCGCTGGTGAACATTGAGGTCTCGCAGGTGGCGACGACATTCCGGGCGCGCTTCGGTGGCAATACGGGCATCGCATCGGAATCCATCGTGGTCGACGGGACGCCCGGCCAGAAGGCGCGTTACTTGCCCAGGCTCGCCAGCGGCAAACTGACGGGCTGCTTCGCGCTGACCGAACCGGAAGCCGGATCCGATGCGACGGCGCAGAAGACCGTCGCGGTGCGCGAAGGTGACGACTTCATCATCACCGGGAAGAAGTGCTTCATCACGAATGCACCCATCGCGGACCTGTTCACCGTGTTCGCCAGGACGGACCCGGATGCGAAGGGCGCCAACGGGATCACCGCGTTCCTCGTGGAGCGCGGCACGCCCGGGCTGTCGACATCGGCGCCATACCGCAAGCTGGGACAACACGGCTCGCCGGTCGGCGAGGTCATTCTGGAGCGCGTCAGGGTTCCAGCCACCGCGATCGTGGGTGGCATTGAAGGGCAGGGGTTCCGCACGGCCATGAAGACCCTCAACAAGCAGCGCATCAACCTTGCGGCGCTGTGCATCGGTCCCGCCATTCGGCTTGTCGAAGAAATGGCGAAGCACGCGCGCACACGCTGTCAGTTCGGCCAGCCGATTGGCGACTTCCAACTGGTGCAGCAGATGATTGCCGAGAGCAATACGGAGGTGCACGCAGCGCGTGCCCTGGTGCTCGAGACGGCTCGTAAACGCGACGATGGCGCGGACGTCACCATGGAGGCGTCCATGTGCAAGCTGTTCGCCTCCGAGATGTGCGGCCGTGTCGCGGACCGCGCGGTGCAGGTCTTCGGCGGCAACGGCTACATCGCCGGCAACGTGGCCGAACGCTTCTACCGCGATGTGAGGCTCTTCCGTCTCTACGAGGGCACGAGCCAGATTCACCTGATCAACATTGCCAAGCGAACCATCGCGGGATAGTCCCGTATCGCCCGGCAACGCCGCTCGAAGACTTCACTCGGGACGATCGGATTCTGAGCGGTGCGCGTGGAGTGCCTCGAAGATGGGGGCGTCGCCGTCGCGGCATCGCGTTCCTGGTTGCGCGCTGTCGCGGGGGTTTCGTACTACGCTGTCACCGGCATCACTCTGCCGGGCCCACCGTCAGTGTGATCTCTCCCACGCCGGCCACGCTGCCATCGATGCGATCACCCGGCTGCAGGGCGCCAACCCCTTCAGGCGTGCCTGTGAAGATCAGGTCGCCGGGTTGCAAGTGGTAATACTTCGAAAGGTCCTCGATCAGCTCAGGGATGTTCCAGATCAACTTGGAAAGATCGGAGCGCTGACGCTCCTGCCCGTTCACGCTCAGCACCAGTGCGCCTTGGTCGAGCACGGTTCCGGACATGGGGACGACTTCCGACACCACCGACGATTGCTCGACGTCCTTGCCAAGGTCCCAGGGGCGGCCCTTGTCCCTCGCCACAAGCTGCAGGTCGCGCCGCGTCATGTCCAGGCCGCATGCATAGCCGTAGATCAACTTGGCGGCGTCAGCTTGGCTCACCCGAAACCCTGGGGCTCCGATCACGAGCACCAGTTCCATCTCGTGGTGATAGTTCTTGGTCTCGGGGGGATAGGGCACGGTCGCGCCGGATTCGACCAGCGTCGACGGGCTCTTGGTGAAATAGAAGGGCACCTCGACCGTCTTGTCGACGGGCCGGCCCATCTCGACGGCATGGGCGTGGTAGTTGCGGCCGACGAAGAACAGGCGGTTGACGGGGAGGCGTTCAGCCTTGCCGCGCACCGGCAGCGATTGAATGGCGGGGGGGGTCCAGAGGTAAGTGGTCATGATGTCGTGAGGTGAACGGTTGGGAGTCTGTGATGGCCTGATGGATTCAAAGCTTGGAAAGAGGCACCGCGAGGTCAGCGAGTTGCTTTGGATCGACGTTGGTGCGGCGCTCGATCAGGCGCCGCGCAAAGCGCAGGTCCCGCGCCGAATTGGGACCCAATGCGGCGACCACCTTGTCGGCGTCGAGGAAGAACACGACGAAGCTGCTTGAGCTCGTGACGCCCCGCACGACTCTCTGATGCGTCGGTGCAGGCATGCCGAAGATCTGCAGGTTGACGTCGTATTGATCGGACCAGAACCAAGGCAGCGGCTGATGGTTCACGGTCACGCCAAGTGCGGCGCGTGCGGCGGCGATGCCCTGTTCCTGCGCGTTCTGCCAGGATTCGAGCCGCATCCGTCGCCCTGCCCACTCGCAATGCCATGCCGCCACGTCACCTGCGGCAAGAATGTCCGGATCCGATGATCGGCACTGCGAATCGACCAGGACGCCTCCATCGCATTCCAGCCCCGCCTCGCGAGCGAGCTCGTCATTGGCGACCAGGCCGACGCCGACAAGGACCACGTCGCATGTGAGCTCACGACCATCGGCGAGTGTGGCGGTCAGTTCGCCCTCCGGCGCTGGCGCCAGGCGGTTGATGCCGGTTCCGAGCTCGATCTTGACCCCGTGAGACTCATGCAACCGAAGCAGATAGTCGGAGATCTCCGGCGGAACTGTGCGTTCGCACAATCGTCCCATCGCCTCCACGATCGTCACATCGAGGCCCTTCTTTCTGGCGGTGGCCGCCACTTCGAGCCCGATCCAGCCGCCACCGACGATGAGCAGCCGCTTGTCCGGCGACATTGCCTTCCCGAGCGCCATCGAATCCTCGATGCTGCGCAAGGTGAAGACACCCGGCAGGTCGGCGCCGGGGACGTTCAACTGACGTGCTCGCCCTCCGTTGCACAGAATCAACTTATCGTAGGGGACGGGCTCCCCTTGCGTCAGATGGAGTTGGTGCGTGGATTTGTCGATCCGGGTCGCACTGACGTTCGGCCGCCAGTCGATGTCGAGAAGGTCGAAGGCTTCCTGCTTGACCAGGTAAGTGGTGTCCGCATGAGCTTCTCCCGACAGTACAGCCTTGGACAACGGCGGGCGCTCGTAAGGACGATGGGACTCATCACCGACCAGGACCACATGGCCCTTGAAGCCTTCGGTCCGCAGCGTCTGTGCGGCCCAGCCGCCGGCCTGGCCGGCACCCACGATCACGATGGTCTCGGTGTTCATTTGGCGAGCACCGGGTCACCGATCGTTACGCTGACATCCGCGTGGTGCGTGGATGCCGATCGACCATGTTGGATAAGCAGGGTGGCCACAGCAGCGAGCACGGCCGGGATGGCGATCGCAACGAAGTTCAGTTGGAGTGGGAGTGCCATCCCGACCAGTGTGCCGATCAAGATCGGCCCCAGCAGTGCACCAATTCTTCCGACGCCCAGCGCCCAACCGATTCCCGTACTGCGCACTGCCATGGGGTAGAACTGCCCGACATAGGCGAGGTTGACGATCTGGGTTCCGATCGTGCACGCCCCGGCAAGCCCGACCATCAAGAACAGCACAGGCGTCGGTAGCCCTTGACCCAGTAGAGCGATGGAAACGGCCGCCAGTCCATACATGGCGATGAGCACGTGCTTGATGTGGAACCGGTCGGCCAGCCACCCGCCGCCGATCGCGCCGATCATGGCGCCAAAGTTGAGCACCAGCACAAAGGTCAGTGCCGAGCCGAGGCTGAAGCCTGCGCTGGCCATCAGTTTGGTGAGCCACGAACTGAGTGCGTACACCATGAAGAGGCACATCAGGAACGAGAGCCAGAACATGAGGGTGCTGAATCCACGCCCCTCGTGGAAGAGGTGTCCGATCGGCCTGCTGTCCGCCCGGTCTTCCCGCGGCAGGGCAAACTGGTCGCCGGCCTGAGCCTTGTATCCCGGATCCAGGCGCGAGGCGATGGCTCGCAGTTCATCGAAGCGTCCTTTCCTGATCAGGAAGGGCATCGACTCGGGAAAGGACCGAAGAATGAGCGGGATCAGGAGGACGGGCAGCCCGGCCACGATGAAGACGGATGGCCATCCCAATGACTCGATCATCCCCTTGCCCACCAGCGCAGCCAGCATGCCACCGACGGAGTAGCCGCTGAACATGAGCGTGACCATCATGCTGCGGATCTTCAGGGGTGAGTACTCGGTCATTTGTGCGACCACGTTCGGCATCACGCCGCCGATGCCGACGCCTGCGATGAACCGGAAGATACTGAACATCACCGGGTCGTTGGTAAGGCCCGCAGCAGCAGTGAAGACGCTGAACAGCGCGACGCAGATCGCGACCGTCAGGCGCCGACCGATGCGGTCGGCGATGGTCCCGAGAATGATGTTGCCGAACATCATGCCGAACAACGCCGCACTGACCATGATGCCGGCGTTGGCGGCGGAGACGTTCATGCTTTTCATGATCGCAGGCAACGCAATTCCGACGACTGCCAGGTCATAGCCGTCGAAGATGATGATCAAGGCGCTCCAGAACAACACCAGGCCGTGGAAGCGGTTGAAGCGCGCCTTGTCGGCGAGCGCATGAATGTCTATTTGTCTCATCGATGTCTCCATTTAGGTCGATGTGGGAACCGGGGGCATTGCCAGGGCTTGACTCTTCGGCGCGCCGGGCATGCGGCGGCGACGCCCCTCGCTTCCGAGGATGCGCAGAAGGTGAGGGGGCGAATCAGTCCAGCGCGAGGAACACTCGGCCAGCTTCAATCCGGACCGGGTAGGACCGAATGGCTTCGGTCACGGGCGCGCAGGTGGGCTGGCCGTTGCGCACATCGAACTTGCCCTGATGAAGGGGACACTCGATCTCATGTCCCTCCAGGAAGCCCTCGCACAAACGGGCATGCCCGTGGGTGCAGATGTTGTCGGTCGCGTAGATCTGACCTTCCACGCTGTACAGCGCGATGTCGTGGCCGCCGACCACCACTGCGATCACGTCATCTGCCGGCACCTCGTCGACGGTTGCTGCATCGATCCATTGCGAATTGCTCATGACTGGCCTCAAATCGGGTAGATGACGGAGTTGGGGATCAATTCGCTGTCGTAGATGACCTGACGCGACGCGAACTTGAGACCATCCGGCGTCCGCACGACGACATCGATGTATCGCCCCACGCTGAAAACGGAGGACAGTTCGGACAGCTTGGTGCGGAACACCGCGTAGTTGGCCTCGCTCTCGATGCGATCAGCTTCCGCTTTTCGCACGACAGGGGCGCCTACCACGTGGCGCTGGTAGTAGGGGTCATGGAACAGCGTTTCTCGAATGCCGTAGACCCGATCCTTGAGCATGCCCTTGCTCTCGAACGAGAGCGTGGCGAGGGGGAATCCTCGTTCGAAGTTCTCGCGCGGCTGCAGACGATAGATGCAGTCATCGGTGAAAAAGTCCGGCCAGAGCTCCCATTGCCCAGAGCTGACTGCACTGGCGTAGTCGGCGTAGAGCTGGCTGAGTTCGAAGTAATCCTTGAAGTCCATCTCAGGCCTCCATCACTTTGCGCCAGTACTCGTACATGCCGCGGATCAGGGTTTCGGTCACCATGTGATCGGTGTCGCCCACCTCGCGTCCGCCCAGTTCGGCCAGCGTTCGATGGAAGGGCTTTTGCTCGAAGCCCTTCTGGGACAGCTCGATGACCTCTCCATCATCCGCGGATACAAAGCCCGCAGGACCGAATAGATTGGCCTGGCGCAGGCGTCGCTGCGTCATGGCGTCGTCGTCGTCCTCGAATCCGAAATGCGTCCAGACGAAATCGAATGCCCCCGGGCCGCTCGGCTGGATGTGCCTGGTCGAAACACTGTTGACCTGCTGCTGGAAGATCACGCTCGGGAACAGCGTCATCATCACCGCCGTCGGGCCGCCCCACCAGGGTTCCGGCACGATGTCGAGAAAGCGATCATCGTTGAGCTGCATGCTCTCCTTGAAGCTCGACACCTGAGTGACCTGATCCGCCTTTCCGGCAGTGCCGCGCGTCGAGATCATGGCGGCGTGGCGATGGTGCTGATCCATCTTGAGCTCCGACTTGTTGTCGGCGCGCCAGAGACCGAAGGTGACGAACCAAGTGTGCAGCAGGCCTGGGTGATAGGGGTCCTTGATGTTCTCTTGCATCAGCTTCCAGTTGCCCGGAATGCGCTGGCGGTTGTACCCGAGGATCGTGAGTTTCCGGCCGTTGAACAGGCGGTCGAAGTAGCCGAGGATCTCCGGGCCCATGAAGTCTTCGAGCGATTCGACTTCGGGATCGAACGACGCGAACACCACGCCACCGCGTGTCGCAACCTTCAGCTTATTGAGGCCGTGGTCCGCCGGCTTGAAGTCTGCCGGCATCCCGCCGTTGACCTTGCCATCCTGCTTGACGCCCCGGCGAAACGGCACCCCCTGCAGGTCGCCCTTGAGCGTGTAGTTCCACTGGTGGTAGGGGCAGGTGAATCCGCCGTCCTTCTTGTTTCCGTGCCTCTCGCGGCAGAACTGCATCCCACGGTGCGCGCACACGTTCTCGACGACGTTGATGCCCCCCTCCGGGTCACGGACCATGATGACGGAACGTTCACCGACCACCGTGCGCTTGAAGTCACCGGCGTTCGGGATTTCGGCTTCGAGCCCGACATAGCACCAATGCCCGCGGTAGAAAAGGCGCTCGAGTTCACGGCGATGCTGATCGGCATCCGTGTAGGCCATGAAGGGTATCCGGCTTGTGCCCTTGTCTTCCCAGTGGATTTTCTGGGGAAAGACGGCTGTTGCGTCATCCATGCTTGTCTCCTGTCTCGTGGGGGTCTTGCGGCCCGCGCTGTGCGGTGCCTGAATGATCGCCCTTGGTGCATCATCGTTCAATAGAATATGCACAATAGTGCGTATTGATTTCGCGAATGTGAGGCGCGTATGGAGCTGAAGGACATCGACCTCAACCTGCTCGTCGTCTTCCAGCAGTTGCTCGTCGATCGACGGGTCTCAAGGGTTGCGACCAACCTCGGTCTGTCGCAGCCCGGGGTGAGCAACGCCCTTGCGCGCCTGCGCAAGCTCACTGGCGATCCGTTGTTTCTTAGGACCCCCAAGGGCATGGAGCCAACGCCCTTTGCGGAACAACTCGCCGAGCCTACGGCGCAAGCGCTGGCGGTCATTCATGCCGCGATGAATCGAAAGGCCTCGTTCGACGCGGCGACCTCTCAGCGCGCCTTCACGATCGGGATGACCGACATCGGAGAGATCTACTTCCTTCCCAAGCTGATGAAGGAACTGGCCCGGGTGGCGCCGCACGTTTCGCTCAGCACAGTTCGCAACACGGCGGTCAATCTGCAAGATGAGATGGAGGCGGGAAACGTCAGCCTGGCGTTGGGGTTGCTGCCGCAACTCAAGGCCGGGTATTTTCAGCGCCGCCTCTTCAAACAGCACTATGTCTGCATGTTTCGTCGCGGCCATGTGCTCGACAAGAGGCAGATCTCGCTCGACGAATTCTCAGCGGCTGATCACGTCGTCGTGATCGCGGAGGGAACCGGCCATGGCAAGGCGGATGAACTGCTCGATCGCAAGAAGGTCCTTCGCAAGATCGTGCTCACCGTTCCGCACTACGTCGCGGTCGGTCATATCCTGCATGACTCCGACCTCGTAGCGACTGTTCCTGAACGATTGGCTCAAGCGTTGACCATGCCATTTGGTCTGTCCTATGTCCGGCACCCGGCCAAGTTACCTGAGATTGCGATCAACTTGTTCTGGCATGCTCGGTACAACAAGGATCCCGCGAACACATGGCTGCGTTCCCTGGTCGTCCGACTTCACGGAGAGGGCGCTTCTAGCTGAACCGGATCGCGCGCGGCGTTGCCCCCAGTTTGCGTCGCATGAGTTCCGTCATGTGCGACTGACTCGCGAAGCCGCACGCGTGTGCGATGTCGGCAATTGACCGCAGTGGCCGGTACTGTGATGTCTAACCAGTCGTTCAAGGCGATGCTCTTGGCAAGCTGCGGTCCGCGCCTCAACTCTAACGATGAACGACTGCTCTCTGGCAACGTGTGGGAAGTCGATGAGACGGTTGCCGGCTTCTACAAGGCGACCCGCTATCCGGGTCGAGTGCAGCATGTCGCCTTGCTTGGGACCTTGGCGGTAGACCCGCGACGTCACGGGCAAGGAGTGGGACATGCCATGCTCACTGATGCGATTGAGCGGCTCAAGGCCGACTGTGTCAAGCGCATCGAGCTGTACGCGGAGAGCGACAACGCGCAAGCACTGCGCTTCTATGGGAAGCTGGGTTTCGCACACGAAGGCACGCTGCGCCAGTTCTACAAGCGGGCCGACGAGGCACACTACGTCGACGAGTACGTGCTGGGGCTGCTGGTCGAGTGAGTTCAGCCGCGCAGCTCTCGGTTCGCTGCTGCCGGCCAGGTGCGGACGTTCGCCTCGCGGGCTAGATGTGACAGACTTACGGTTCAAGCTCTGTCGCGTCATGAGGACTTCATGGAGATTCGTCGCTTCCGGCCCGGTGATGAAGCTGCGCTGTTCAACGTGTATTTCACGGCCATCCATGGGGTCGCCTCACGCGACTACTCACCTGAGCAAGTCGAGGCATGGGCGCCGGCGGACCTTGACGCGGACCTATGGGCGAATCGAATCCAAGGAATCCAACCCTTCGTCGTTGAGCTTGGCGGCAAAATCGTTGGCTATGCGGACGTTCAACCGAACGGCTACGTCGACCACTTCTTCGTGTCAGGCGCTCATCCGCGACAAGGAATTGGGACACGGCTGATGGCTCGTATCCACGAAGAGGCCAGGTCTCTTGGCCTGACCGAGCTGACGTCCGATGTGAGCAAGACTGCCGAGCCGTTTTTTGCGCTCCACGGATTCAAAGTCGTCGAGCGACGATTTCCGATGCTTCGGGGTGTGACCCTCCAGAATGCCTTGATGCGCAAGGAGCTTCGGCATGGCGGGTGAGCATCGCCCGAAGCGCCCCTGCGACCGGTCGAATCCGCAACCCATACCGGCCCCTACAGCAGACGCCGAATCCGCCCGGAAGCGGTCGTCGGGTCGTCGGAGCCGCGCCGTCACTTGAACCAAAATCTCGCCGAAGTGCGAAATGCATCACATGGCTGGAACGCACCTCGGTCCGGTCAGACTTCATGAGGCTCTGCATCGCTAAGCTCGGCGGATGTGCACCAGGATGACCCTTCGACGAAATGCGGCCGATACCTCGAACGTGCCCTACGTCAGGACCGGCGAGGCGCACACATTGGCATCGCGCTTCGGATGACCGGGGAAGAGGAAGGACTCCGTCTCACTGGCCCGGATGGTCGGGAGTACGTACTGGGCGACCCCATCGATGTATTCGATGACCCGACCTTGATCGGGCGCGTGCAGTCCGTGACGCTAAGTCCGGATGGAACCGAAGTGTTGATCGAAAACTTCATGACCGTCGACTTCCAGGGATTCCGGATCGGCGCGCTGCCGAAACTGGTCTTGGCAGAGGTGGTCAGCTTCATCGCCGAGTGCAAGCCATCGATCCATACGATCGGCATCGAGCTCAGCCGCGCCATCGCAGATTTCGACGGACGCGAGGCCTTACTGGCCGAGGCCCGGTCGGAGATCTTGCGGAGCATCGGTGCGCAGGACATTATGGTGACGCCGAAGGCAGCACATTTCGCGGTAACGGGCATCTGGCGCTATGACAGCGCAAGCGTCTCCGCATTGGCCGCAGCGCTGGAAGCGCAGCGCCAAGCTTATCGAGCCGACAAGCGTGCGATGCCGGCGGCGCCGCGGACACGACTCGGCCAACTCTTGCGGAAGAAGACATCGTGACGTCTTGAACTGTTCGCGCCGGGGGAGTTCATCGAGCGGCTCCAAAGGCTCCGCGCCGTGCGAGATCGTGCCTATCTCCTCTATTCGAAGATGCGACGTAGCGGTGTTCCTGGGCAGTCCGCAGGCGCGGTTCCTGACGCGGGTCGAGATGCCGGTGGACGGCGGGCGCTCGATCTGACGAACCGTTTCAAACGCTGGTACGCTGACGTACATGCACCATCCGTTCGCTGAACATATCGACTTGATCGTTGACGAACAACGCGAGGGATTCAGCAAGCTCAGTCTGGTAGTTGGGGCGCGCCACCTCAATCCGCATGGCGTCGTACATGGTGCGATCGCCTACGCCATGGCCGACACTGGCATGGGCGCTGCGCTCTACCCCACGCTTTCGGCTGGGCAGATCTGCGCAACGATAGAGATCAAGATCAACTACTTCAAGCCGATCATCAGCGGCCGGCTTGTCTGTGTGACCGAGCTTGTCAATCGGGGAAAGGCGGTGGCGAACCTGACCGCCAAGATTCACGTCGATGACAAGCTGGTAGCACTGGCCAATGGGAACTACGCAATATTCGCCCCCGGGAAATCGGCGGCCTAGCCTGTCTCTTGGCTGCGACCAACCCCGATTGGTTGCCCGGCTTTCCGGGCCACGGTACGCGAATCAGTGCAGCGATTCCGGGCTTCATGCCGGAGCCGCCCGGCGGACCTTTCTCAGCCGAGCTGGCTTGAGGGAACCATGCGTTCTGACAGTCTTGCAGCCCGTCTTCAGCTGACTCCCTCCGGCAAGTCCATCAAGACCTCCCAGAGGGTGGCCGGTGCGCCCATCCAATGCCAGAAGGCATACCCAGCGTACTCATGCTCGTGTGCCAGTCGGATGAACTCCCTCGCGCGTTCGGCACAAGCAGATGCGCTCACGCAGCCGCCCCCATCCCCTACCCAGCCAGCACCCACGGGGAACAACGGGACACCGAAATGCCTATTTGCGTCAATAGCGCGATTGAGCCGATGTGTCACGCTAGGGCTTGATCCGTAGTAGACCTGTGGCGCATTGAACTGCGCGTTCTTGACAAAGCTTTCGAATGGGTAGTTCTTGAAGTTGGTTGGAATGTCGTTCCCGCACATGGCAATTCCGCGCGAGGTCGATGCCAGGCCCGAGTGAATTGTGTCGCTGTACGCCGAGGCGATGGCGTCGGTGCCCGTGAAAAACACCTCACCCGCTTCTGCATCCATCAGTACGCCGTCAAGGTCCAGATCGTTGGCGAGCTGGACTAGCAAATCGCCTTCCTCCTTCGCGTGACTCAAGGTTCCACCGTGTGGTACCTGCCAACCCCATACCGCAATGCCCGCTTCGCGGAACGCTGCTCGTGCTGCCTGGAATTGCGCAATATTCTTTGGCTGAACGTTCTCGTAGGCACTTGCACCATCCGCCACCTTGATCCAAACGCCGCTGAGCTGAGCAGCCTTGGCTTTCTTCACCATGCCTGGGATGTCGACTTCCGCCTTGACTACAGGAGCAAGACGCCAGATGAACATGCACCGACCTGAGAGCACATTGCGAGCCATTTGAATCCCCTTTCAGACGCCGCGATTTCGCGATCACTACTGAATGTGAACCGAAGGCCTCTCCAATGCATCACCTCCATTGACGAGCGGGGTCGTTGCTGCATCTCGCATCACTCAAGATAGACACCCCGGAATCCCTTGTCTTTCATGGGTACCTCATCGCCCTTGCAAGTCTTCCCGCCAACCATCGAGTCACCGTCATCGCTCAACAGGTAGTAGCGGTTTCCCTCGGTCAATTTGAACAGTGCCTCGGGATTGATGTCGGGGAATAGTTTCTGATCCAGAAGTCTCGGCTGATCGTTCTCCTTGCCATCCCAACGGTAAAGCCCGAAGCCGAGAGCTCTGTTGTCGTTGTGAGGCCCGGCGACGATGAGGTAGTCGCTTCCGGTCCATTCAAGACTGCGGATACCGCGATCGCGCAGGTCGAGTCGAATCAGGTCGCCGAAGATCGGATCCTTGCCGGAATCCAGCACCTCCGCCGGATTCATCAACGGCAGCACGAGAGCGAGCTTGCCAGGCCGAGGGTTTCGCAACCCGATGAGAAGCTTGCCGTCGCTTGTCGCAGCCAATCCTTCAATTCCCAGTCCGTTGTCATCCTCCGGAGCAAGTTTCGATGCAGCCTCGAAAGTCTCGGTAAAGCGAGGATCTGCGATCGCGTTCTCCAGGAGCTTTGTGTAGGGCTTCGTCTTGAGCGGCTCCACAGTCGGCGGCACGCTGCTGTCGGTGACCGTGGTCGCGAAGAACTGTCGACGGGCTGGCCTCGGCTTGCCTTTGCTGCTGGCCCCATGCGAGGCGATCCAGTAGATTCGGTTGCCGATTCGAGCCGCTCCTTCGATGTCAGTTTCCTCAGGTTTCTTTCCCGGCATCTTCACGCCGAGATAGTCCTCGAGGTCAATTCGGGCGACATGCTTCGGGTCGCCAACTCGATACACATATAGCGCAGTCT
The DNA here is from genome assembly GCF_056400665.1 of Variovorax sp. P5_A3. Taxonomy (NCBI): domain Bacteria; kingdom Pseudomonadati; phylum Pseudomonadota; class Betaproteobacteria; order Burkholderiales; family Comamonadaceae; genus Variovorax; species Variovorax sp. P5_A3. Next base: position 61,063 of record NZ_JBFUKW010000028.1, read on the forward strand.
GCTCATCATCCGCGACCACGAAGTGACCTTTGCCGATCTCCACGGCGGCAGACGCGTCGCACATGCCGATATAGCGCGTCACAGCGCCATTCGATTGTGCTGACGCGTTGGATGCCAAACCCAGAAGCAAAGCAACAAGCGTGATGGATCTGATCAGCATGATCTACCTCCAGCGAACCCTTGACGAGTCCTGCTTCCGTTCTAGTCCGCCGGGGCGTCGGGCGCAATCCCCAGATGTGGGGATTTCGACCAAGTCTTGTCGGTTTGATCGCTTGCGGGATCGCGACACGTGCCCGATGTCTGGCCCTCGTGGGGCGAGGGGCGCCAAGCGGGCTTCGGGCCCTCTTTCACGGCGGATGGCGGCAACCTCGGCTCAAGTCCCTCTTCTTGGTGATGCGGCTTCGACGAGTCGCGAGCTAGCCTAGCGGCCATCTGGGAGGCAATCCCATGGCGTCGCCTCAGGCCGTGAGCACAGACTCGCAAGAAGAGTCCGATACGTCGTCAGAGGCCCGTGACTCCACGTACAAGTTGTCTGTTTGGCATGGAACAACGAACGCAAGTGGAAGTGGAAGTGCGACAAGTTACCTGGAGGATCAGAAGATGATTCATGCTCCCGCGCCACTGAGTTGGTGCAACGCGAAAACTTCGCACAGGACGGGCCCAACATCTTCGAGAGCGCTCTACATCGTGTGGGCCGCGTGCGCCTTGCTTGTGCTGACCGCCTGCGGCACCCTGCCTGACGCAAGCAAGCTGGTCAGCGCGAGCGTTCAGTTGCGTTCCGCCGTCGCCGCCAGTGGGTCCGCCGTCGAAGCTGAACTGAAGATTGCAGATCGGGACGGCACGGCCAAGGAGTTTGCCACCAAGTGGGTTCGGACGGACGAATCTTGTGCAGGGCTCGCAAGCTATGCGGAGGCGTTGGGCGGGATCGTCAAAGCCGGCAAAGAAGGCGGCGCGGCGGCGCAGCAACTGGCGGATGCCGGCCTCGAGCTTGCTTCCGGCGTCGGAGTACCGTTACCTGCGGTCGCCGGACCCCTGATCAAGTTGGCAACAACCGTCTATGACCAGATCGCGAAGGCCCGTGCCGCGAAGTCACTGGAGGAGTCCCTCGACCGCATGCAGCCGGCAGTGGATGCAATTTCGAAACTGATTGTCTCGCAGCTCAACGATGCCGAGGTGGTGCTCATTGCGGCCAACAAGCTGGAGACTCAAGGCCTTCGACTGACGTTCTCCGATGACATCGGCTACGAACTGAGGCTCGAGAAGGAGCGGAAGAGCCTCTACATGCCCGCGCCCCTGTCGGCGGCAACATCGAAACAGCTCGAGCAGATTGATCGCGCCGAGCAGATCGTCAAGGCTCGACTCGCGCCCATGCGCCAGGAGCTCGCGGAGAGTGCCATTCGATTGCGCCTCTCGACGCAACTTATTGACGGTGCAAAAGTGGCCGTGATCGAATGGGCGGGCGCTCACCGACAGATGCTGATCGCCGTACGTGAATCACGCGGGGTCGATCCTCAGGCGCTCATCGTGGCGATCGAAGAGCTCCACAGGCTGCTCATCAAAGTGAAGGAAGCATCATGAGCGAGTTCGACGGCATCGACAGCCCGGAGGGGTGGCGCAGCAAGCTGAAATCCTTGATGGACGAAGCCGTGGTCGCTGCTGCCAGCGAGGACGTTCAAAAGCGATTCGACATTTCGGAGCGTTTGACCCAATTCGTGGAGAACTCTTTCCCGAACAATGCCGCCGTCCTTGCGCTCGACAAAATCGCCAAGGAGGCAGCGATCGGGTTGCTGGAGAAGACCATTAATGAGCGCCTGCAGAGCATCGTCGCCAGGAACGTCGAACTTGCCGGGCTGACCAAGGCTTTCGAGGCCGAGGCAGGTCTTGCGAACAAGGTGGCCGCCAGTCTGCGCCTCGAACGTTCCACCAAGGCGGTCGAAGCCCTGAATGGAAGCATCGCGGCGTTAAAGGACCTGGCTACAAGTTTGAAGAAGGACGACGACGAAGCGTTGCTCAAGAGCGTCGAGCGAACGGTGGAATCGGCCAAGAAGTTGCGGACACTCCTGGAATCAGCGTGAGCCAAGCTCAGGCATCTTCCCTGAGGGAAATCCGCCGAGCGCGCCATAGCCGACCCCGGGCAGGGTGAAAAGAGCGTAGCCGATGCGCCTCGAGAGCGGCCTCGATGTTATGGATCATGTCGTATCGCGGCTGCAAGAAATGGGTTCCGAGACGATTGGATGGTTTTTCTGGATAGTCTATCCAGCCAACGATGGCTGATCTCCCGGGTGGTGCTGCCTAGACTGGAATCTTCGTCACACGCATTCAAGGAGATTGACATGCCAGATCATTCCATCAAGGGCAAGACCGTACTCATCGCAGGCGGCGTCAAAAACCTCGGCGGGCTGATCGCCCGCGACTTGGCGCAGCAGGGCGCCAAGGCCGTCGCCGTCCACTACAACAGTGCGAGCAGCAAGGCTGATGCCGCTGCAACCGTTGCAGCGGTCAAGGCCGCGGGCGCCGAGGCGGTGGCGATCCAGGCCGATCTGACGACGGCCGGTGCCGTCGAGAAGCTGTTTGCCGACGCTGTCGCTGCGGTCGGCAAGCCGGACATCGCCATCAACACGGTTGGCAAGGTGCTCAAGAAGCCCATGGCCGAGATCAGCGAAGCCGAGTATGACGAGATGACGGCAGTCAACTCCAAGACCGCCTTCTTCTTCCTTAAGGAAGCCGGCAAGAATCTCAACGACAACGGCAAGATTTGCACTGTGGTCACGTCATTGCTGGGCGCGTTCACACCGTTCTACGCCGCTTATGCCGGCACCAAGGCGCCGGTCGAGCATTACACCCGCGCAGCGTCCAAGGAGTTCGGTGCGCGCGGCATTTCCGTGACCGCGGTTGGCCCGGGGCCGATGGACACTCCATTCTTCTACCCGGCCGAAGGCGCCGATGCGGTGGCGTACCACAAGACGGCCGCAGCGCTGTCGCCGTTCAGCAAGACGGGTCTGACCGACATCGAGGACGTGGTTCCGTTCATTCGCCACCTGGTCAGCGACGGCTGGTGGATCACCGGCCAGACCATTCTGATCAACGGCGGCTACACCACCAAGTAGGCCGGCTCGGCCGCACGATGCGAGCGCGACAGTTGGGCGGACACGCCTGAGAGACCGATCCACTGGCGCGTCACTTCGCGCGCATGGCGTATGCGGCCGATCCTGCCGGCGGGTCTGACATCGTTCCCAGGTTTAAATACGGGGATGGACAAGCTCGATCAATATCGCGTCTTCGTGCAGGTGGCCGAAATGGGCAGCTTCATCAAGGCGGCTCATGCGCTGGAGTTGCCTCGCGCCACAGTGTCTGCCGCCATTCAGCAGCTTGAGGAGAAGGTCGATGCCCGCCTGTTGAACCGGACTACACGTCAAGTTCACCTGACGGCGGATGGCACGCAGTTGCTCGAGCGCTTGCGGCCGCTGTTGGCCGACGCCGAAGATGTCGAGCACCTGTTCCAAAGCAGCCAGCGACAGGTCGCCGGCCAACTGAGGATTGATGTGCCCAGCCGCATTGCCCGACGCCTCATCGCGCCGGCGCTGCCGGGCTTGCTGCGGCGTTATCCGCGGTTGCAGCTCATGCTCGGCTCAACCGACCGCGCTATTGACCTGATACAGGAAGGCGTGGATTGCGCGGTGCGCGTCGGAACCCTGCACGACAGCAGTCTGGTGGTCCGTCCCCTGGGGCATATTGCACTGGTCAACTGTGGCAGTCCGACCTATCTGCGAGAACACGGCGTACCGGAGACGCCGGAGGATCTGATGAAAGGGCATTGGGCGGTAGGCTACGCATCGCCTTCCAGCGGCCGGGAATTGCCATGGGAGCATCTGGACGGCTCGGGCCATGCGCAGGATATGGCGCTGCCCAGTCGCGTGATCGTGAACAATGCCGAAAACTATATCGCCAGCTGCCGCGCTGGCACCGGGCTGATCCAGATTCCCCGCTTCGATGTGCAGCATCTGCTGGACCGGGGTGAGTTGGTCGAGGTCATGCCGGCCCACCGTGCGGCCTCGATGCCGGTCTCGCTGCTGTACCCGCATCGGCGCCAGCGGTCACGACGTCTGGTCGCTTTCGTCGAGTGGTTTTCCCGATTGTTGGAGCCCCATCTCGAGGGCAAGGCATGAGGCCGATCTGCCAGGCGGTGCGCTGCTTCGGTCACGATGGTCTCCTCGGCCACACCGCAGTACGACACGTCAACCCGTCGAGTGGAAGCAGGCGTCGGTCCGTGCTGCTCTGACGTGGGCCAGTCCGCATGCGTGAGCGCTGAGAACCAGGACGTAGGCCAAGCGCTGTCGATCGGTGCCGACGTCTGCTGACTGACTGCGGCGACGCGCGCGAGCAGGCTGCTTGAATAACCACATCGGAGTTTGCCATGCCCGACGCTGATAAGACGTTCGGCGAAGCCAAGCGGCGGATAGTCGAGTCCCTCGCTGACCTTTCGCCCAAACCCACGAAGCGCGCGACGCACACAGATATGGCGCCGGCCCGCCCCAGGCCGACGGCGAAGGCGAGGGCCATAGGCGACTCCAAGGCCTAGATCAACGTGGGCGTCAAGGCCGTCGCCCCCGAGCGGTCCCGCTCTTCTCATGATGATCAGCTTTCGGCATCTTCAGTCACAAGTCCCTCGGAGATCGCGTGCACCGCGACCTTGGGTCCGCCGTGACCGTCCGCGGGGCACTTCCGGATTGGCGTTCTGGGCCCTTTTTCTTGCCGCGGCGCTCGCTTTCGCACAGCAGCCGGTGGACGTAGTGCCGCCATTGCAGCCGGCCGAAATCTCGAAGGGTTCACCTGAGCTGGCTCCGCCCGACGCAAAAGGGGCGTCCGTGTCCGGCGCTCCGCTTCTGCAAACCCACCCGAGTCCAGCCGCCGCCGCCAACGCGCAACGCGCTGCGCGCCAACCGGACTACCCAGGCCTTACCGAGCGCCAGGATCCTGGCTTCGCGGCCCCAGAGCCCCCCGCTCGGCCGAAAAGGGTCACCCCGCAGCAGCGCTCGTCGAGTCCAGCGCTGTCGCCCTGACGCCGGGCCAGTTCGGTGTTTCACGAGGACGGCAGTTCGCCAGTCGGCCCGATCGCGCTGGCCGATCCCGCCGGCCGCGTTGGCGAAAAAGGATGACGACGCGCCGTGCGGCCCGGCGCTAAGACACGGGGCTCCGACACCTACCCACTCCCACGAGGAAAGTCATGACCATCCATGTCAATGGATCGACGGCCTGGGCCGCGCATTCGACTCGGCTGCGGGGACACGCATATCCAGCCTCTCAGTGATCCCGTGCAGGTCATGGAGGCGATCGGCGTCCAGCATTCCGGAAAACTCGACCGGATTGTCGATCTCGCCTGCCGCGCCGCCCTGGAGCGCATCCCCGATGACGACACCTGAAGGGAAGCCACGCCGGCCGCGTTCGATCGAGGCCTTGCGCCAGGCCACCGACGCTTGTCGCGAATGCCCGTTGGGTGCTCTGGCGACCCAGTCGGTGATGGGCGAAGGCCCGCTGCGCGCGGTGCTGATGGTTGTGGGCGAGCAGCCTGGCGACAAGGAGGACTTGTCAGGACGGCCTTTCGTGGGACCAGCGGGAATGCTCTTTGACCGCGCCGTAGCCGAGCTGGGCTGGGACCGCCAGCGGCTCTACGTCACGAACGCGGTCAAGCACTTCAAGTACGAACTGCGCGGAAAGCGCCGCATGCACAAGACTCCGGCCCAGCGCGAGATCGATGCATGCAGGCACTGGCTCGAGGACGAGATCGCGCGCGTCAGGCCGGGCGCCTTCTTGGCACTGGGGGCGACTGCGGCACGGGCACTCCTGCAGCGGCCAGTGGCCGTGATGCGCGAGCGCGGTCGGTGGCATGCCGACGCTGCCGGACGGCGGGTGCTCGTCACCTTGCATCCGTCGGCGCGGTTGCGTGGCGACCCCGGGCAGCGTGAGGCCGCGTGGGCGGCCTGGCTCGAGGACCTGTCGCTGGCCTCGGGCCTTCTGTCTGGGCGCTGAGCACCATTCGATGAGGATGCGGACGATCGGGATCCTCGACTTCGGGTTTTGGAGGCCGAGTCCCGCACGCGGATGCTGGGCAATTGCGCGATCATTAGGTTCTTGCTGTTCCGGGACCAGATGACCACGCCTTCAGCCAACGCTTCCTCTGCCCGGGGCGATTCCAAGCTCACGCCAAGCTCGTTGAATTTCCCGGTCATCGGCATCGGCGCGTCGGCGGGTGGTCTGGAGGCTTTGATGAGCTTCTTCGAGAACGCACCGGCCCATTCGGGCATGGCCTTCGTGATCATTCTTCATCTCTCGCCCAAGCACGAGAGCAGCGCGGCGGAAATCCTGCAACGCGCCACCGCGATGAAGGTGACGCAGGTGACCGACCCGATGCCGGTGGAGGCGGACCACGTCTACGTCATCCCGCCAGCCGTGGACCTCACGATGAACGACGGCGACCTGCGCGTGTCCCGAGACGGAAGAACTCAGGGGGGACCGCATGTGGCAATCGACATCTTCTTCCGCACCCTCGCCGAGGTCCACAGGGAGCGGGCCGTCTGCATCGTCATGTCCGGCACGGGCAGCGATGGCGCCGTGGGCCTCACGCGCGTCAAGGAGATGGGCGGGATCACCATCGCGCAGTCGCCCGACGACGCCCAGGGTGGCCGGCTGCGCCACGGGCGAGGAGGCCTATTCGCTCAGCATGCTGCTGCGCGAACAGGTCGACGTGCAATCGAAGCTACTGGACCTCCAGATCTTCGCCACGGACATCGATGAGCGGGCGATCGCGACGGCGCGCAGGGGTGTCTACCCCGAAGGCATCGTCGAAGACGTCGCCCACACCCGCCTGCGGCAGTTCTTCAGCAGGGAGCAGAACCAGTACCGCGTGTCCAAGCCGGTGCGGGAACCTGTGCTCTTCGCTGTCCACAACCTGCTGCGGGACCCGCCTTTTTCGCGACTCGATCTCATCTGCTGCCGCAATCTGCTCATTGGCGGCCAACCGGCACCTTCCACTGATCGGCGACGCGCCGATGGAGCGATCTGCCGGAAGCATCGCCGCCGCCGAGCGACTCGCCAAGCATACCGAGCGGCCGAGCTTCATAGAACTGCATCAGCGCGCGCTCGAACAGTACGCGCCGCCGAGCGTGCTGATCGACAAGGACCATACGGTCCTGCATCTGGCCAATGGGGTCGGCCGCTTCCTCGAACGCCCGAGCGGCGAGCCGTCCGACAACCTGATGGTGAATGTCCGCGACGATCTCCGGCTCGAGTTGCGCACGGCGCTTTTCAAGGCCGCGCAATCGAAGCGCAGCGTCGAGACCCGGCTTCCCCAGAAACAGCACGATGGGCGACAGTTCTATCTCAACATCATCGTTCGACCCTTGCCCTCCGAATGGGCGGCCTCGCCCCTCACGCTGGTCGTCTTCGACGAGGTGGAGGAGAGCATGCGCCCCGGCGGCGGCGACCTCCCGGACTCGGCTCGGGCGCAACTCATCAGCCAACTGGAAGACGAGATCCGCCAGCTCAAGCTGCACCTGCAAGGCACCATCGAGGACGCTGAGACATCGACCGAGGAGCTGAAGGCGTCCAACGAAGAACTGCAGGCCATCAACGAGGAATTGCGCTCGGCGACCGAGGAGCTGGAGACGAGCAAGGAGGAACTTCAGTCCATGAACGAAGAGCTCGTCACGGTCAACTACGAGCTCAAAGTCAAGGTCGAGGAGCGCGGCCACATCAACGACGACCTGCAGAACCTGATCAGCTCCTCCGAGATCGCCACCGTGTTCGTCGATCGCGGCATGCGCGTCAAGCGCTACACGCCGTACGCGAGCCAGCTGTTCAACCTCATTCCTTCGGATCTCGGGCGCTCGCTGTTCGACATCACGAGCCAGCTCGACTATCCGGAGCTGGCCGAGGACACCGCCTCGGCCTTCAAGGACCTTCGCACCAGCGAGCGCCACGTCAAGTCAGTGGACGGCCGCCACTTCCTGGCCAGGATCTTGCCGTACCGCACCGCCGAGGACAGGATCGAAGGCGCGATCCTCAACTTCTTCGACATCACCGCGCTGCGCAAGGCCGAGGAGCGCGCCCGCGTCGGCGAAGAACAGCTGAAAGTGGTTGCCGCGACGACGCGGGATTTCGCGATCATCACGACGGATCCGCAGGGGCTCATCGCGAGCTGGAATGCCGGTGCCGAGCGCATCTTCGGCTTCAACGAAGCTGAGATGGTGGGAGAGCCCATTGCGAAGATCTTCACGGTGGAGGACCAGGCGAACGGCGTGCCCGAGCGCGAGATGCGCACGGCCGCGGAGACGGGGCGGTCGGAGGACGAACGCTGGCATCGACGCAAGGATGGCAGCCGATTCTTCTGCAGCGGTGTCATGACGCCGCTCGAAGGAAGCACGAGCCCGGGCTTTGCCAAGATCGCGCGAGACATGACGGGCACCAAGCGCCAGGAAATCGCGCAGGAGCACCGAATCTTCAAGGAGAAGAAGGCGAGCCTCACGGCGCAGATGGCCAACGAGCTCAAGGACAAGTTCCTGGCGGTGATGTCGCACGAGCTGAAGCAGCCGCTCAATCTCATCCAGATGAACGTGGAGTTGCTGACCCGCCTGCCGGCGACGGCGCAGCATCCGAAGATTCGGCAGATCGGCGAGACCATCAAGCGCGCCGTCGGCAGCCAGAGCCAGATCATCAACGACCTGCTGGACCTGTCGCGGATCAGGACCGGGAAGCTGCGGCTCAATCGCGTGGCGGTCGACGTAAGCGAGCTGGTCCAGAGTCTGGCCAACGCGGCAACGTCCAATATCCCGGGGAAGACCTTGCACCTCGAAGTGACGTGCGCGCCGCACATCACGTGTGTCGGTGACCGCACTCGCATCGAACAGATCGTCTGGAATCTGCTGAGCAATGCCGTCAAGTTCACGCCCGACGGTGGGCGCATCGCCGTCGCCGTCGATGAAGAGGGCGACCAGGCGCGGATTGCCGTCTCCGACACCGGCTGTGGCATCGCGCCGGAAAGTCTCACGCATGTGTTCGGCATGTTCAACCAGGGCGACACCGACGCCAACGCACGCGACGGTGGATTAGGCATCGGCCTGGCGCTGGTGCAGGAACTCGTCCTTGCGCACGGCGGGAAGGTCGAAGTCGAGTCTGCCGGCATTGGCCAAGGTTCGCAGTTCCGCGTCTGGCTGCCGCTGCATGGGTCTGCCGCCCCCACGGTCGCGCCGGTTGATTCGCCGGGCGAAATCGACTTCAGCAAGATGCGGGTTCTGGCAGTCGACGACCACATGGAAAGCCTTGAGCCCTTCGCCGAGGTGCTTCGGCTGGAGGGCGCCGTCGTCGATGTGGCCGGGAGCGCCAAGGCCGGGCTGGAGTTGCTCGCAACCAATCCCTACGACCTGCTGATCTCCGATCTCGGCATGCCCGAGATGGACGGTTACGAGTTCATCGCGGAGGTCCGTCGTCGCCCTGCGGTGAAAAGGATCGCCGCCCTGGCGATGTCTGGCTTCGGTCGACGGGCGGATGCGCGCCGCGCGCTGGAAGCCGGTTTCGATGCGCATGTGCCAAAGCCTGCCGGAATCGACGACATCAAGGCAGCGCTTCAAAAGCTATAGAAGAGGCGAGTTGTTCCAGCGACTGTTGCACACAGCATCCGGCGAGCGCTCTCGCAGCGAATGTCATGGCTATGGCCAACAGGAGTTTGTGCCTTGGAACATCGGCGTGCTCGTTTGAGTTCGCAGTCTTTCCCAAGATCCTGCTCGCTCGCACCACCGCTGTTCCCCGACTCAATGGTTGCCTCCAAAGCGAACAGAAGCGCACTACGCGCTTGAGGGACTGAGCCGTGCGCAAGCCGAAGGCGAGATTGCCGTTGCGTTGTGCGCACAGTTTCGGTCAGCTGGCACAGCGTCCGCGGCACCTCTAGTTCGGGGTTGGGCAAAGCATCCAACGTGAAACTCCATTCAAGGTGTGAATTTATTGTTACTAAAAGATTCATTAGGGAGCTGAAACGCTTCGCGTAACTGATTGTGTGAATTTCTTCCTGCGAAATTGAGTACCTACGTCTTAACGTCGAAAGTATTCAATTGCTCGGAAGAACATTCATGGATCGCGTTATTAAATTCGTCTGGAATTCATCAAAAGGCCATAGTGCTGTAGCGGCTGAACTGGCAACCGCCGTCGTGATGTCGGCAGCAACGGGCACCTCCAAGCTCGATTCCGAGCGCAACCCGCCTGGCCGTGCATGCGCGAAAGGGCTTCAGGCGTCCATTGCCCTAGCACTGCTCGCCTTTGCGGGAATCGCCTCGGCTGCGAACTGTGGCAACGACAAGGACGTAGGCAACGCAGGACATTGCAGCTCCCCCGCTCCTGCACCGGCTCCTGCACCGGCTCCTGCACCGGCTCCTGCACCGGCTCCTGCACCTGCACCTGCACCGGCACCGGCACCGGCACCGGCACCTGCTCCTGCTCCTGCTCCTGCTCCTGCTCCTGCTCCTGCACCGGCACCTGCTCCTGCACCCGCGCCCGC
>NZ_JBFUKW010000029.1:0-71790 GCF_056400665.1 Variovorax sp. P5_A3
TCGGGCACGAAGCGGCGCCAGTCGGGGCCGAGCACGGTTCGCAAGGCGACCACATCGCTGTGCGCAATGGCGTCGACGAAGGCCTGCGCCGCGGCATCGGGTGTCGGATAGGCCTTCTGCGCGAACGAAGATCCCGAGGCCAGCGACAGCGTGATCGCAACGGCAGCCGCACAGGACTTGAAAGTGGCGTGGAGGGACATGGTCCGGCCTTTCTGGTGGTTGGATGGCGTCATGCGAGTCTCCCGTCAGCGTCGGCCACCGCCGCCGCCGCGGCCACCACCGCCGCCGCCGCCCATTCGCGCGCCGCCGCCGCCACCGCCTCCACCGCTCATGCGTGCGCCGCCCCCTCCGGCGCTCGGGCGTGCACCGCCTCCGGAGCTTGCGCGAGCGCCCCCTCCGCCATGGTTCTGTGACATCGATTGGCGGCTGGCATCGCCGCGACTCGCCTGCTGGCGGGCCTGTCCACCGGCGTCGCCTGCACCGCGCAGGGCGTTGTCGCTGCCGCGCGAATTCACCCGGGACAGCCCCTGGTCGGCGCCACCGCGGCCGCCTGGCCCTCCTGCGCCACCCCCCGCGCTGGGTCGATCGCGTTCGCCCGCGCCGCCCGCCCCAGGCCTGCCGCCATCGGCACCGCCCGCGCCTGGCCGGTCCCGGCCCGCGCCGGCTGCGGCGTTCTGCGCACGTTCGCGCGTGGCCGGATCGTTGCGAAGCTGGTTGCGGCCCTGACCCGGATCCATGCCGCGCTGCTGCAACTGCGATTGCGCCTGCTGGCGCTGCGCATCACGTGCCGCAGTGTCGCGTCCGCGGTAGTCGGCGCGCTGGTTGGCGCCGGCCACGTTCTTCCCGAACTGCTGCCGGCTGGCCGAATCCCGGTAAGGCACCCCGCGCCGGTTGGCCGCGTTGTGCTGGAAGTTCGTCTGGCTGGCGTTGAGCTGCCGGCTGGCGTTGACGCTGTTGTAGCGGTTCACGTTCACGTTGACGTTGCCGCCGCCCCAATTTGCATTGCCCCAAAGCGCCGCGGTGGCCGCCACCCCGACGCCGAAAGCGATGCCGGTCGCAAGCGCTGCGCCGGGGTAGTAATAGGGCGCCGGTGGGTAGTAGTACGGCGGGTACGCTGGATAGGGCCATGCGCCGTACACCACGGTCGGGTTGTACGCAGGCACGTAGACCACCTGCGGATTCGTCGGCTCGATCTTGATCACCGTCTGCTGCGTCTGCGGCTCCTGCTCGACGATCACCTTCTGTTGGTCGGAGTTCTTGAGGCTGCCCGTCTTCTGCGCCTGGGCGCGCAGCCGCTGCGCCGAGTCGAGCACATCCTTGGACGAGGCAAGAAAGGCATCACCCAGGTTCTGCACCCAGTCCGGCTGGTCGCCCATCATCTGGAGCACCTGCGGAAACGCGACGAGCGACTGCACGCTCGGGTCCCAGGGCTGGTCGGCCACTGCCTTCAAGGCAGCGTCGCCCCTCTGGTCCGGGTGGGCCTTGGACCATTTGGCCGCATCGGCGACATCCGCCGGATACGTCGCGGCCATCAGCACCTGCGACAGCAGCGAATCGGGGTACAGCGCGATGGGCGCCATCATCTGATCGAGCTGCTCGCGGGAAAAGGTCGGCGCCTGCTGCGCACCGGCCAGCGCGGTGAGCAGCGAGGCGGCGAGCATCAGGGTCCGCGCAAACCGGACGGCGAAGGCACGCATGTCGCATCCTTGTTCAGGGCGGAAACGGCCCTGCAGGGCGCAGCATAGAAGGCCCATCCGCGCCCGGCTATTGCACCTAAGGGCAGCGTCCGGGCGGCTCGGCCCGGAGGATCAGCCCGCCAGCTCTGCGAGCAGGTCCTGGGCTTCCTCGTCGAAACCCGCTACCGGCTGCGCCTTGGCCAATGCCATCCACACCGGGAACGGCAGGCGCGGAAGGGCGCGGTGCACGGCCGATCGCGCCACCACGAGCCGATCTCCCTGCGCGACCAGCACGCCGCATTCCGAGGGGATCTCGTCGGGTTCGCCGACGGGTCTTCCCTTGGCGTCGCAGCCCAGCACGTACCAGCATTCGCCGCCCAGATCCAGATACGCTGCGCGCTTGTCGGGCTTGCGCAGGTCGCTCAACAGGTCCGCCCTGTTGACCTTGACTTCGTGAACGATCGGCTGCGCATAGGCCTCGACGCTGGTGTTGCGAATGGAGAACACATCCGGCCGCGCGATGCACCAGCGAGGCTTGCCGCCCTCTTCCGCGGCCGGCAGCCGTGCGCGCAGGCTCAGCCCGCGCCACGCCACGCGACCTGCGCGCGTCATCTCGCGCGCGACCTGCTCCACGAGCGCCTCGTGCCGCGACAGCACGGCACGATTGACGACCAGGCTGGTCGCGATGTGCGCGATGCCGGCATCGGACACCCGCACCGTCTCATGGCCGTGCCCCGATCGCACGCGCTCCAGCAGGCCGGCCGCCAGCAGGTCGACCTCGATGGCGTCGCAGCAGGGCCAGCCGGCCGATCGATACACCTCGCGCAACCGTCGCGCATGCACGCGTCCCAGTGACGCCGCGCCCGGAGGCGGATCGGCGACCGGTGGCGGCGCGCCGGGTTCGACGAGCGGTGGATCGGACGGCGGCGGGTCCACCGCGGGCGCGGGCGGCGGCGTGGCCGGAGGCGGCGGCGTCGGCAAGTCGGGCGCCGGTGGCGGCGGGCCGATCGGGGGGGGGGGGGGGGGGGGTTAGCGAAAAGAAGACGGCCGCGATGCCCCGAGGGGTGTATCCGCAGGTATTCACTACACTGCGCCGCATTCGAATCCAACAGCCGCCATGACTTCTTCTTCGTCCCCGGTGCAAGCCGACTTCCTCATCATCGGCGGCGGCATTGCCGGCGCTTCCGTCGCGTACTGGCTCGCGCCGCACGGCCGCGTGGTCATGCTGGAGCGCGAGGCACAACCCGGCTACCACTCCACCGGCCGCTCGGCGGCGCTCTTCATGGAGAGCTACGGCACGCCGCAGGTGCGCGCCCTCACGATGGCGAGCCGCGCGTTCCTGCAGCATCCGCCGGCAGGCTTCGCCGAGCATCCGTTGCTGACGCCGCGCGGCGCGATGATGGTGGCCGGCCCCGGACAGTCGGCCCAGCTCGAGGAACACTGGCAGGTGCTGCATGCCATGACGCCCGATGCCCGACGCCTGAGCAGCGAAGAGGCCTGCGCGATCGTGCCCGCGCTGCGGCCGGAGCGACTGATCGGCGCGGTGTACGAACCCGACGCCGCGGACATGGACGTGCATGCCATCCATCAAGGCTATCTGCGCGGCATGCGGCAGGCTGGCGGCAAGCTCGTGTGCGACGCGGAAGTGACCGCCATGGAGCTTGCGGGGGATCGGTGGCGCGTCGACGCAGGCGGCGCGGTGTACGAGGCGCCAGTCGTCCTCAACGCCGCCGGCGCATGGGTCGACGCCATCGCTCGACTGGCCAGCGTGCGCCCGCTGGGCATCGAGCCGCGTCGCCGTTCGGCCTTCATCTTCGCGCCGCCCGAGCACATGGACATCAGCGGCTGGCCGCTGGTGCATGGCGCCGACGAGGACTGGTACATCAAGCCCGACGCCGGCATGCTGCTGGGCTCGCCGGCCAATGCCGATCCGGTGGATCCGCAGGACGTGCAACCCGAGGAAATGGACATCGCCCTCGCGATCCATCGCATCGAGGAAGCGACCACGCTCTCGATCCGCAGGCCCACGCGCACCTGGGCCGGGCTGCGTTCGTTCGTGGCCGACGGCGACCTGGTCGGCGGTTTCGACGACGAGGCACCGGGCTTCTTCTGGATCGCCGCACAGGGCGGCTACGGCATCCAGACCTCGGCGGCGATGGGCGAGACCTGCGCGGCGCTGGCACGTGGCCTGCCCGTGCCTGCGCACCCGGCTTCCTTCGGGATCACGTCGCAGATGCTGGGGCCCGCTCGCCTCCGGTAGCCGCGCCCTCAGGCCCGTGCTTCCAGCACCGAACTGCGGACCGCATCCATCGAAGCTAGAAGAACCCGAGGCCGGCGACCACCATCAAGGTGATGCCGGCCGATACGCTGGCCCAATGCGCCACATTCGCGAAGAGATCCCAATCGCTGTAGCGGTCCTCGGCGCTTTGCACGAAGAACTCGGCGATGGGGTCGACAGTCCCGCTCTCGCCATCGATGTTCGGTCCTTGAACGTCCAGAATCATGGTTGCCACCTCGTGCATCGATGCTAGGGCGGTGGCGAAATCCGTTCGATGAAAACGACAGGCAGCATTGATGCGACCGAAACATCAATCAAAAGCGGTCAGGTAACCCACGCCGGTTGGCTTTCCGAAGCAGAATCCAGATGCATCAGGATGAACCCCAGCTGGAGGGACAAGATGGAACTGGAAGATCTCAACGCGCGGGTCCGGGCGCTCGAGTTGCGAGCCGTCGCCCAGACGGCGGCGATCGCGGTGCTGCTTCAGGAGCAGCCGAACGCGTCGGCCAAGCTGCACCTGGTCGCCGAGCACCTTGTCGACGCGCCGCCGATCCCGATGTCCGACGAGGACCTGGTCAAGGTGGCAGCGTACATACAGGCCATGCTCGGGGGTCCCTGGATCGATTGAGCGCAGGGAGTGGCTTCCCGCTTCACTGCCCTTTCGCCTGCTTCGCACTCAGCCGGTCGTACCCGCTCAACTCGAGGAAGCCTTCCCCCCCGACGTCTCCCGTGGCCTTGACCGCCCCTTCCCAATAGACGTTCCCGCTCGTCCCGCCCGAATCGAATTCGCTGTCGGGCACGAAGGGCTTGATGTCCAGCACGCCCGACGGCAGCTTGACCTTCCACTCGATCGGATACGCGATGCCCGTCCTCGGACTCGTCCACGTGCTGCCGGGCACCAGCGCGACTTGCCCCGGCTGGATCGGGACCGCACCCTTGGCGTTCGAGATCGTGCCCGCGGTCATGACGTTCCGGCGATCCATGTCGAACAACTCGTAGAGCATGACGTCGGACCCGTCCGCCAGGTGCAGTGCGAACCAGTTCCAGCCCAGGGTCAGGACATCGAATTCGCCCCACTGGTGGTCGAACCAGACGTCGCCGCTCACCTGCAGCGGCTTGCCGCCGACGACGATGGTGCCCTGCGCCGGGAGGCGCGGGCGCGAGTAGTAGTAGCTGATCCCGCTCTTGCCGAAGTCGAGCACGCCCGGCGTCTCCGAGCCGGGCGCGCGATGGGCGACGGCCGCGCCCGAATCGCCCAGGTCGAAAGCGATGGAGGCGCCGTCGAAGCTGGCCCGCAGAAGATGGGACGGCGGCGTCGCGGTGACCTGCCACTGCGCCTGCCTGAAATCGAAGCCGTTGACGACACCTGATGCGGGGACGCCGGCGGTGCGGACCTGGTTCACGAAGCGCTTGCCGCTCTGGAGATCGGTCAACGCCGCGTGCATGACGGTGTGCTTGATGAGCCCGTTCGCTACGAAGACGACCAGGTGGAACGCATAGCGCTCGCCCGTCTTCGCACCGAGGATGCCGTTGTAGTACCACCATTCCATCGCGGAGCCATGCGGCGCGTCGTCGGCGGGCAGACGCAGCGGTGGGAGCGCGGCGGTCCGCTCCACCGGCTTCTGGCTTGCCTCGGACGGCGCGGCGAGCGCCGGCACCGGCTCGGGCGGGGAGAGATAGACCAGGCTCGCGACGACGAGCACGCCGACAACCACCATTGCGGCGAAGAATGCCGCCAGGCCCTTCTTCCGCCTCCGCCCCCTGTAGGAGCGCGAGCCGCCAGAGGAAGAACGCCTCTGATTCTTGCGAGAGGGATCATCGGCATCCATGTCTGTACATCCTTCAACCTGGCGGGAGATTCATGCGACCGCGCAATGATGCACCGAAGTGCGCACGGCGACGATGCTAAATGCCGATCATGACGCCACGCACCTCGGCGCGCGGCGCTCAGATGGCGCGCCACGCATCGAGGCAGTGAGCCGCGAGCGCGGTGACCCAGAAGGGCTCACTCGGATCGAAGGCCAACCCGTACAGCGGACTGACTACAAAGCCCGCCTTCTCGAACGCCGACGGATCGTTCGCGCGGACGAAAGATGCCAGCGCGGCGAACGGCACGGCCACGTTGCCGAGGTTCACGACCTCCGCCTCCAGCGTGATCTCTTCCAGCCTGCCGCAGTCCTGAAAGCGGAAGACGACCGATCCATAGTCCATCTCGTTGAGCCCGACGCCGTTTCGGCAGGTCCTCGCGGGCACGCCGCGCAGCTTCACGACCTCCTCCCTGGAGGCCGAGAACGACGTTTGGTCGACACGAACGAAGGGTTCGAGATTCATGGCGTCGGCCAGTATGCACACCCTGCCCATCCGGGCAGTAGCGCCCGCCCCTTGTGCCTTCACACAATGAAGCCATCTAAGGAGCTCCTCATGGCCGACTCGATGTCTTCATCTCTCGAACAACTGTCCACGGCGATGGCCGATGCGGTGGCCGCGGCAGCCGGCAGCGTGGTGGCGGTACACACAGGACGCTCGCGTTCCAGTGGCTTCGCCTGGCGCGACGGACTGGTCGTCACCTGCGACGAGGCCTTGCCCGACGACGCGGAAGTGACGGTCCATCTGCCCGGAGGCGCAAGCACGAGCGCGAAGCTCGTCGGGCGGGATCCCGGCACCGACATCGCGCTGTTGCGCGTGGAAGGGGCATCGCCCTCCCTGATCGTGTTCGATGCGGCACCGGTGCGCACAGGCGCCATCGCGCTCGCTGTCGGCTCGCTGGCTGGCACGCCTGTGGCAGCGGCCGGTGTGGTCTCGGTGTCGGCCCCCGCCTGGCGCAGCCTGCGCGGCGGCGAGATCGATGCGCGGATCGAACTCGGGTTGACACTGCGGCGCCTCGCCGAAGGCGGCCTCGCGCTGGACGCGCAGGGCCGCGCCATCGGCATGAACGTGTTCGGGCCGCGTCGGCGCGTGCTCGTCATCCCGGGCGCGACGGTCGATCGTGTCGCAGCGCAGTTGGCCGCGCATGGCCGGGTGCCGCGAGGCTATCTGGGCGTGGGCCTTCAGCCGGTCAGGATCGAGCCCGAAGGCGTCGGTGCGATGGTCATGGCGATCGACCGCGATGGTCCGGCTGCGACCGCAGGCCTCCACCAAGGTGACGTGATCGTGGCCTGGAACGGTGAGCCGCTTCGCAGCGTGCAGGCGCTCCTGCGGGCGCTGGGTCCGGCCAGCGTTGGCACCGTCATCACGCTGTCTTTGCGGCGCGCGGGGCAATCCGTCGAGGCGAAGATCACCATTGGCGAAAGGCCGGCCGATTGATCAAGCGCGGCGTCACGGAACCGATCGTGATCGCGATCGACATCGCCGATGCGGAACTGTCGGAGCGCCTGCTCGCGTCACTGGCGGACGTGCCCGGCGTGCGTGTCGCGCAACGCGGCGAGCCGGCCGATGTTGCCGTGGTGCCCGCGGACGCAGCGCCTGCCGCCCCTGCCGATACGGCGCTGACCCCGCGCGAGCTCGAAGTGCTGGCGCTGATGGCCGAAGGCGCTTCCAACAAGTCCATCGCGCGTCGGCTGGGCATTTCGATGCATACGGCCAAATTCCACGTCGGCTCGCTGCTCGACAAGCTCGACGCCACCGGCCGCACGGATGCCGTGGCGCAGGCGGTGCGGCAGGGTGTCATCCATCTTTGAGAAAACCATGTTCGACGACTCCACACCCTCCCCCTCCGTCGAAGGCAGCGCGCCTCAACTGAACCAGGACGCCCTCATCGACGCCTATTCGCATGCGGTCGCAACAGTGGCCGACACTGTCGGTCCGGCCGTCGTACGCGTGCAGAGCGGCACGGCCGGCCGGCGTGGCGGCCTGGGCTCCGGCGTGGTCATTGCAGGCGACGGATTGGTGCTCACCAACAGCCATGTCGTCGGCGGCGCGCGGCGCGTGCGCATCGGGCTTGCGGAAGCGGCCGGAGACAAGGAAGCCGAAGTGCTCGGCGACGATTCCGCCACCGATCTCGCGCTGCTGCGCGTGGAGCTTCCACGCGGCGCGGTGACCGCGACGCTCGGGGATTCGAAGATGCTCCGGCGCGGCCACTTGGTGGTGGGCATCGGCAATCCGCTCGGCTTCGAGTCGACCATCACGGCCGGCATCGTCTCGGCGCTGGGTCGATCGCTGCGATCGCAGAGTGGGCACCTGATCGACGATGTGATCCAGACCGACGCCGCGCTCAACCCCGGCAACTCGGGCGGCGCGCTGGTGGCGGCATCCGGCCAGGTGGTGGGCATCAACACGGCCATGATCGCGGGCGCCCAGGGACTCGCGTTCGCGGTGTCGAGCAACACGGCGCGCTTTGTGATCGGCGAGTTCATCGCGCATGGCCGGGTGCGGCGCGCGCATCTTGGCATCGCCGCGCAGACCGTGCCTCTGCCAAGGCGCGTGGCGCTGGCCGTCCATTCGGGCGCCAACGCCGTGCGCGTCGGCGAAGTGCAGCCCAGTGGCGCCGCGGACCTGGCCGGCCTGCGCGTGGGCGACATCCTCATCGCGCTGGACGACGTGGTGGTCGGCGGTGCCGACGACCTCTTGCGCCTGCTCGGATCGGACCGCATCGGGCGTCCGGTGGAAGTGTCGCTGCTGCGCGATGGCCGGCTCGTCACACGGACGGTGACGGCGCAGGAGCGACCCGTGCCGACTTCAACGCGGCGGTAGACCGGGCGCCTGGGCGATCGCCGCCTCGACGTCGCGGTGGAACTTCGCCGAGCACCACTCGGTGGCGCCGAAGTGCAGCACTCGGTTCACGCCGCTGGCCAGCGTGGACTGTGCCGAGACGCCGAGCGCGAAGTCTTCGTCGAGCGCGCTCCAGAACGAATCGATGTTCTTGCGCCAATAGTTCACCGACTTCTCCGTCTTCGGCATCTCGGGAATCAGCGTGCTACCGAGCACCCGTGAGCTGCCGATCCCTTCGGGCAGCACCGTGAAGACATTGGCATGGTCGCCCTCGTGCAGGATGAAAGTGGCCGGAAAGAAGAAATAGATGATGTTCGAATGCGGCCCCACCTGCCATTCGCTCGTCGCCTGGTCGCGCAGGCTCTCGATGCTGCGCTTGGGCAGGAAGATGCGATGGTGCTGGCCGTCGTGATCGGCCATCAGCAGGTTGTCGTAGAACAGCGGCGCGATGCTGTCTCGATGGGCGTACTGGAAGTGGTAGGTCTCCAGGTTGGCTTCGAAGGGAATCTTCCAGTTCGCGGCATTGGGGAATTCGCGCCGGTGAAAGGGAATCCAGCTGTCGTAGCCCCATGAACGCAGATCCGTGCCGAAGCGGCCCAGCCAGGCATCGATGTCGAGCACTGCGTCGTCATGGTTGTTCGCCACGTGCGGAACCACCCAGACGAGGCCCAGCGCCTCGGCCGCGGGCAGGCGCGCCAATGCGCAATCCGAAGCCGGTGCATGCGGGAAATCCTCGCCATGCGGCCGCCCGCGCAACGCACCGTCGAGGCCGTAGGTCCAGCTGTGATATGGACACACAAGCACGCGCTGGCTGGACGCACCCGGTGGCTTCAGCCGCGCGCCGCGATGCCGGCAGGCGTTGATGAAGGCATTGATGCGGCCCTCTCCGTCGCGCACGATCAGGAGAGGCAGGCCTGCGACGTCGACGGCCAGCGAATCGCCCGGTTGCGCGAGCGAAGCGGAGGGGCACAAGGCGAGCGGGTAGCGACGGAAGAGGACTTCCACTTCGCGTTCATAGCGCTCTGGGTCCAGATAGCGCTCGACGGGGCTCGCAGTGGATTCGCCGCGTTCGCTGCCTTTGCTATCGATAAGCGCCATGGCGCGCCGGATCAGCGCGACCTGTTCCGCATGAAGCATGAATAGACCTCGGTTTGTTGCTCGCCTCCGCCGCATCATTCCAGAAATACCGCGGATCCGGCTCCGCCGGTCCGCCGGTATTGCCCCCTGCAAGGGGGTGGAGAGCGACACGAAGTGCGCGAGCCTGGGGGTTAGTGAAAATCCCGACTCTTGTTGACCTCGGCAAGACGTCCGAGCATTGGTGTGAGGTCCCTGAACCCCGTCGCCACCAGATGCCTCACCTCGCCCCCGCTGTCCACGTCCCGCTGCCATGTGCCTTGCACCGCCAGCAGCGTCGACTTGAGCAGCGGCTCGCGCCAGGCTTCGATCACGTGGCTCCAGACGATCACGTTGACGTTGCCGGTCTCGTCCTCGAGCGTGACGAAGATGGTCCCCTTGGCAGTCTGCGGGCGCTGGCGGCCCTTGACGATGCCGCAGGCGCGCACGGTCTGGCCGCTGGGCAGCGAGCGCAGTTGCTCCGCGCTCATCAGGTTCATCCGGGCGAGCCGTGAGCGCAGCAGTGCAAGCGGGTGACGGCGCAGCGTGAGGCCGAGCGAAACATAGTCGCCGAGGATCTCTTCGCCCTCGGGCGCGGCGGGCAGTTGCAAGGCGGGCTCGTGGATCGGCACACCCTTGAGCAAGGCGGGTGCGCGGCGCTGGGCGGTGGCGTCCCACACCTGCTGGCGGCGATGGCCCGAGAGCGACATCAATGCATCGGCGGCGGCCAGTGCGGCCATGTCCTTGGCGTCGAGTTCGGCGCGCAATGCCAGGTCTTCGGCGCTGGTGAAAGGCGACTGCGCGCGTGCGGCGAGCAGTCGCTTGGCGCCAGCCTCGCTGAGGCTACCAACCAGCTTGAGACCCAGGCGCACGGCGGGCTGATTGGGACGGCCCGTGCGCTGGGCGAATTGAGGGCTTGTGCCGGGCGGGGACTGCCCCCATCCCGACCTTCCCCCAACGGGGGAAGGAGAAACTGGTTCGAGGGCGCTCTCCAAGTCACTCGCCGTGACATCGACAGGCCGCACCTCCACGCCATGGCGCCGCGCGTCCTGCACGAGCTGCGACGGGCTGTAGAAGCCCATCGGCTGCGAATCGAGCAGCGCTGCCAGGAAGCAGGCGGGCTCGTGGCGCTTGAGCCAGCTGCTGACGCAGACCAGCAGTGCAAAGCTCGCAGCATGGCTTTCGGGAAAGCCGTAATCGCCGAAGCCGAGGATCTGCTTGAAGATCGATTCGGCAAAAGCGGGCTTGTACCCCTTGCGAAGCATGCCGTCCACGAGCTTGTCGTGGAACTTGCCGAGGCCGCCCTTGCGCTTCCATGCGGCCATGGCGCGGCGCAGTTGATCGGCTTCGTCGGCCGTGAATTGCGCAGCGATCATGGCGATCTGCATCACCTGCTCCTGGAAGATCGGCACGCCCAGCGTGCGCTCCAGGGCAGGCCGCAGCTCATCGTTCTCATAGAGGATGGGGAGCCTCTTGCGCACCCGATCGCGCTGCTTGAGGTAGGGATGGACCATGCCGCCCTGGATGGGCCCCGGCCGCACGATCGCGACCTCGATCACGAGGTCTTCGTAGCTGCGCGGCTTCAGGCGCGGCAGCATCGACATCTGTGCCCTGCTCTCGATCTGGAAGACGCCGACGGTATCGGCATCGCAGATCATGTCGAACACTTCGTGGTCGTCGTTGGGAATCTGGTGCATCTGCAGCGTCGTTCCGCGCCACTGGTTCATGAGTTCGAGCCCGCGTCGGATCGCGCTGAGCATGCCCAGCGCGAGCACATCGACCTTGAGCATGCCCATGGCCTCGAGGTCGTCCTTTTCCCACTGGATGACGGAGCGGTCTTTCATCGAGGCCTTTTCCACCGGCACCAGGCGCGTGAGCCGCGTATGGGTGAGCACGAAGCCGCCGACGTGCTGGCTCAGGTGGCGCGGGAATCCCTTGAGCTCGCAGGTGAGTTCGATCCACTGCTGCAGCTTGAGCGGGTCTTCCTGCACCTCCGCGCGCAGGGCCGCGGCCTGCAGTTGCTCGCCGAGCACGGTCTCGTCGAACCAGTAGTGGTCCTTGGCGAATTCGTCGACCAGCCGCGCATCGACGCCGAGCGCCTTGCCCACGTCGCGCAATGCGCTGCGCGAGCGATAGCAGATCACGACTGCGGCGATGGCGGCGCGCTCGCGGCCGTACTTCTCGTAGATGTACTGGATGACCTCTTCCCGCCGCTGGTGCTCGAAGTCGACATCGATGTCGGGCGGCTCGTGGCGATGACGGCTCAGGAAGCGCTCGAACAGCAGGTGGCCCGTGTCAGGATTGATCGAGGTGATGCCGAGGCAGTAGCACACGGCCGAATTGGCCGACGAGCCGCGGCCCTGGCAGAGGATGTCTTGCGAACGGGCGAAGCGCACGATGTCCTCGACGGTGAGGAAGAACATCTCGTACTCGAGTTCGAGGATCAGTTGCAACTCGCGCTCGAGCAGCCGGGACACCTTCTCCGGGATGCCTTCCGGATATCTCCCCCGTGCGCCTTCCCAGGTCTTGCGCACCAGCGTCTGCGCCGGCGTTTCCCCGTTGCCCACGCTTTCGAGCGGGTACTTGTAGTTCTCCCGGATCACCTCGGGATCGAAGTGGCAGCGCTCCGCCACCCGGAGCGTGTTCGCGAGCATCTCGTGGGTGTAGAGCCCGGCCAGCCGCACGCGCAGCCGCAGGTGCCGCTCGGCATTGGACTGCAGCGCGAAGCCGCATTCGGCCACGGTCTTGCCTTCGCGCACGGCCGTGAGCACATCCTGCAGCGGCTTGCGCGCGCGTGCATGCATGTGCACGTCACCGGCTGCGACGAGTGGTACACCGGCACGCTCGCCCGCCTCGACCAACGCGACGAACCAGAGGTCGTCGTCGAGTTCGTTGAGCATCTCGACCGCGAGCCAGAGGTTGTCGCTGAACAGCGTCTTCGCCGCCGTCAGGTCTTCGTACAGCGTGGCGACATCGACCTCGCCGCCGGGCTGTCGATGGGGCACGAGAAGAATCTGGCAATGCTGCAGCGAGGCGACATCGCTGCCGTCCCAGCTCACGCGGTATTCGCCCTTTGGCAGTTCGGTGGTGCGCGCGGCGGTGATGAACTCGCAGAGGTTGCCCCAGCCTTCGGTGTCGTTCGCGATCACGACGAGCCTGAAGCGCTCGAAGCGGAATTCGCTGCCGAACAGCAGGCGGAAGTCCGGGTTGCGCGGGATCGGCGGCTCCTCGGGATGTTCGCGCTCGTAGGTGTCGAGCTTGGCGGGCAGTTCGCGCAGGCCGACATGTGCGCGGACCACGCCGGCCACCGAGCATTCGTCGGTGATCGCGAGCGCCGCATAGCCGAGCTGGTAGGCGCGTTCGACCAGTTCCTCGGGCGTGGATGCGCCGCGCTGGAAGCTGAAGTTCGTCAGGCAGTGCAGCTCGGCATACCCAGGCAGGCCCGGCACGGGCGGTTGCCGTTTCGGCAACGCATGCATCGGGGCGAGCTTGAGCGCCAGGATCTTCTTGTCGCTGAGTTCAGGCATAGAGGCCTTGCAGGTACCAGCGCACCTCGTCCGATGCAAAAGAGGCTGCCGGGCGCTCGCGGAAGATCCAGACCAGGCCGGCCTCGGGGCTTTCGGCGACGTAGTAGTCGCGCACGGCGGGGCGACCACCGTCTTCCACGCCACCCCACCAGCCGGCCTCGACCCGCTGCGGTCCGATCAGGCGGCGCAGCGGTCCGCGGTAGCACGGGCGCTCGCCATCCATGTCGAGGCGCACCGGCTCCGCCAGTAACCAGGCAGGGTAGATGGCATCACCCCCAGGCTCGCGGACTTCGTGTCGCTCTCCACCCCCTTTCAGGGGGCAACACCGATGGCCCGGCGAAGCCGGTTCCACGGTGTTTCGCGAAGGGGTCTCGCTGCGCTGACCTGGCTTGCTGGCTTGCAAGGCGGGGTGCCATGTTTGTTTGCGTTCGGGGCGGTGATCGGCCTGCGGCTTGGGCATGAGCACCTGCTGGGGGCCGAGCCTCGCGCTGAGTCGTTCGACCATTTCATGGAACCTGTCGCCCTTGCGGTTGTCCTCGGGCAGGAAGCTCGCGCTGGCGCCGGTCCACGGATCGGTTTCGAGCGAGCGCAGCCGCAGCCAGCTCGCGGGTGCGGCGAGCGTGGTGAGCGCCAGTTTCTCGGCCAGCAGGCGGCGCAGGTGCGCCATGTCCTGCGTGGCCTCGGCAGTGCGCACGGTGATGTGCTGGTGCGGCGGCAGGTTTACGCCGTTGAGGCGCTTGAGGTCGAGTGTCCATTGCAGTTCGAGCGCGCGCGCGCCGCGCTGACGGGCGCGCAGCCAGATCTGCAGCGCCGACAGCAGGCGGTTGGCCGACCACATGAGTTCGGGTGCGCCTTCGGCCAGTGCGGGCAGTTCGAGCTTCTGCTCGAACACATCGGGCAGCGTGAGCCAGCGATGGCTTTCGGGGCGCAGGCCGTAGGCCGCATCGAGCGCCGTACGCAGATCCTTGCCGAAGCGCCGCGTGAGACCGCCGCGCGGCAGTGCCGCCACGTCGCCCCAGCTGCGGCAGCCAAGGTGCGCCAGCACCTCGAGGTGATCGCGCGCAGCGCTCAGCGTGTCGAGCGGCAGGCCGGACGGCACATCGGCCGGAGGTTGCTCGCCGCGCGCGAACATCCGCAGCCGCGCGAGCGCGATGAGGCAGGTCGCGCCCTGCGCCTGCTGCACGCGCACCGGTGCGGGATTGAGGCTCAGGATCTGCCGCATCAGGCCCAGCCGGCCGCCCCACAGCCGCTCGCAGGCGGACACCTCGAGCAGCAGCGCCTCGTCGACCCAGGTGACGCGCGGGGTGAACTGCAGCGCCCACCAGCCGAGCGCCTCACCGGAGGGCATGGGCTTTTCGTTCTCCGCCTCAGGCTGCGGCCAGCGCAACGCGATCCAGTGCATGTCGTTTTCCCTGGTGGAGGTCGATGCGCACCACCGTTGCCGCGCTGTCGCTGTCGCTTTCGTGCAGCACGCCTTCCTGTTGCCGGCGCAGCTTGCGCCGTAGCTGGCTCGCCGCCAGCAGCGCGGCCATGCGTTCGCTGCATGCCGGGAGCTGGATGGGCGAGGCCAGCGGCGGACCGCGGCGCTTGAGGATGTGAAGGTCGAGCCGCGACCTGTCTTCCTCGCAGAGCGCTACCTGCAAGCGCAGACGCGCCGGCGACGTGGAAGACGCAGAACTCGCCGGCCGAAGCACGAACAGCAGGGCTTCGTGCTGCGCCGCCGCAAGCTGCAGCCGCCGCAGATCGCCCATGCGCGCCTGCGGCAGCCACGCCAGCACGGCGGCCACGTCGGCGCAGCGCAGCGCCTGTTCGCACGCCCAGAGCCGTGCGGCGGCGGCTTCGCTGCGAATCCACAGCAACGATTCGACCGGCAAGCCGTGCGCCGACAGCGAAGGGCCGAAAGGTTCGTGGGGCGCGCCGATCAGCGCCACCGGCCCGGTGCCGGCCTGCACCGCTTGCGCCAGGGCCGGCAGCAGCAGTTGCCATGAATGTGCCTCGGGCGCGGACTGCAACAGCTCCGTCATCGCCCCGACCGGCCAGCCGCCACCCGGCAACTGCGCATCGAGCACGGCATGGCCGGTGGCAATGACCTGCGCATCGGCCATGCCCAGCTCATCCCCGCGCCAGACCTTGTGCCGCGCGGAGGGTGAGAAAGAGTCGAAGGAAGGGAGGCCCATGATGAATTGAATGACTGTATTTTTATACAGTATTCTTGGCTCACATCACGATTTTTTGTCCACACACCCTTCATGCCTCTTCGATTCCATTTATGGGATAAATTGCATGTCAGCACATGAGCTGACATGGACATCGTCCGCGCTCGAATGAGGGCAGCCGAAACACTGGCCAAGGGAGACTTCCTTCGTGACGCCCTCATTCGCACTCACCCGCAGCCGCCTTCTGCGCCTGGGCGCCGCACTGTCGCTCTCCGCCGCATGGCCGTTCCGCGCATCCGCCCAAACCCCGGGAGCCGTCCGCATGAACACCCGCCCCATCCCCTCCACCCGAGAAGCCCTGCCCGTGGTCGGCTGCGGCACCTGGATCGGCTTCGACGTCGCGGCCGGCAGCGCCGAGTACCAGCGCCTGCCGGGTGTGCTCGATGCGCTGTTCGCCGCGGGCGGCAAGGTGATCGACAGCTCGCCGATGTACGGCCGCGCCGAAGCGGTGACCGGCGAACTCCTGGCCGCGTCGAACCAGCGGGCCAAGGCCTTCCTCGCGACCAAGGTGTGGACCAGTGGCCGCGACGCCGGAATCGCCCAGATGGAACAGTCCTTCGCGCGTCTGCGCACCGACCGCATCGACCTGATGCAGGTGCACAACCTCGTCGACTGGCGCACACACCTCAAGACCCTGCGCGGCTGGAAGGACAAAGGCCGCGTGCGCTACATCGGGATCACACACTACACCTCATCGGCCTACGCGGAGGTCGAGGCCGTGCTGCGCGCCGAGAAGCTCGACTTCCTGCAGATCAACTATTCGTTCGACGCGCGCGAAGCGGCGCAACACCTGTTGCCACTGGCGGCGGAACGCGACGTGGCGGTGATCGTCAACATGCCCTTCGGCGGTGGCGGCCTGCTGCGGAGACTGCGCGACAAGCCCCTGCCCGCCTGGGCCGGCGAGATCGGCTGCACGAGTTGGGCGCAGGTGCTGATCAAGTTCGTGCTCAGCCATCCCGCAGTGACCTGCACGATTCCCGGCACAGGCCGGCCCGAGCACATGGCGGACAACGCGGCGGCCGGCGCGGGCGCGTTGCCGGACGCGGAGTTCTGGCGGCGCAACGCGCCCACCATCGGCGGCTGAAACCGCGGTCGCTACTGCTCGAACTTCAGCTTGTGTTGCCTGACGGTCGACCCGAAGGCGTCGTACTGCGTGCGAAAGAAGGCAGCGAACTTCTCCGGGCTCATTCCGTAGCCTTCAAAACCCTGCTGCACGAGTTGCTCGCGCACCTCGGGGCGTTGCAGCGTCTTCTGCAACTCGCTGGAGAGCTGGTCGAGAATCGCCGTCGGCAAGCCCGGCGGTCCGAAGAAGCCCGCCCAGGGTGTGATCGTGAGTTTGCCCAGCCCCACCTCGCTGGCCGTCGGCACGTCGGGCAGCAACGCACTGCGCTGCGGTTGCAGCGTAACCAGCGCGCGGACGCGCCCCTCCTTCACGAAGCTGGGCGCCAGGGTGCCCGTGGTGAACATCATGTGGATCTGCCCGCCCAGAAGATCGGTCATGGCCTGCATGTCGCCCTTGTAGCGCGCGTTGACCACCTTGCGTTCGCCCAGCAGTTGCAACATCGCGAGCTCGGATGCGCTGTTGCTCGAAGCCGAGTTGTAGCCGCCGGGCTTGGCCGCGACCATCGCCAGCAGTTCGTTGACACTCTTGACCGGCAGGTCCGAGGGCACCACGAGGAACATCGAGAACTGGCCTGCCGAACTGATGGGCGTGAAAGACTTGAACGGGTCGTAGGGCGGATTCGGCCGCAACGTGGGCGCGGCCACCATGGCCGTGTTGGTGCCCATGAGCAGCGTGTAGCCGTCGGGTGGCGCGCCCGCCACCGCCTGCGCCGCGAGGATGCCATCGGCACCGGGCCGGTTCTCCACGATGACCTGTTGCCCCAATTGCTTGGACAGGCCCTGCGCGATGATGCGCGCGAGCGCGTCGGCGCCGCCGCCCGGCGCGAAGCCGACGATCATTCGCACCGGCTTCTGCGGATAGACGTCCGCGCTCCACGCCGCGGTCCCCGGCACGGCCAGCACGCCGCCAACGGCCATTGCTGCCCAATGATTGAAGCTTCTGCGTTGCATGTCTGTCTCCTTGCGCGTCGCGCCGGTTGGGTGAGACCTACTCCAGCGGCGTCGCAGGCTCGGTGCGGACGAGCACCGCCCCCTGCGACAGCGCGCCGACGTTGCGGCGGTACTGCTGCAGCCATCCGATGTCGTGGACCGGCGCCGGCGCCTTCCAGTTCGAACGGCGGATCTGGAGCTGCTCATCGGTCAGCGCCACATCGAGGCGGCGGCGGTCGAGGTCGATGGTGATGCTGTCGCCGTCTTCCAGCAGTCCGAGCGGGCCGCCTGCCGCTGCCTCGGGCGACACCTCGGCCACCACCAGCCCCTTGCAGACGAGACCTGACAGATGTCCGTCTGTCAGGAGCGCGACCTCGTCGCCCAGACCGGCACCGTCGATCGCGAAAACTACGCGGGATGCGCCACCCCCCATCGCCGGGCCGCCGCACACGCCGGCACCGCGCATCACCACGACGTGGCCAGGACGGATGGCTCCTTCCTTCAGGGCTGCGATGGCACCGTCGGCACTCCAGAAACACAAGGCCGGGCCGGTGAAGCACCGCACCTTGCGCTCGACGATGCCGGTCTTGATCAGGCCCGACTCGGGTGCAAGATTGCCGCGCAGCAGCACGATCGCCGGATGCGGGGCCACCGGACTGTCGATGGGATGGATCACCTCGGGGTTCGCCACCGTGGCGTGTCGCAGGTTGTGGGCGACGGTGTGGCCGGTCACGGTGAGCCCGCCGGTGTCCAGCAACGGCTCCAGTTGCTTCATGAGCGCGAGGCAGCCGCCCGCGGCTTCGAACTGTTCGATGGTGTGCTCGCCAATGGGCCGCACACCCGCGAGCACCGGCGTCGCGGGGCCCAGGCGTTCGAAAAGGCCATAGACGTCCACGCCGCATTGCCCCTCCGTCGACACCGCCTGCAGATGCTTGGCCGTATTGAGCGAACCGCCGACGGCCAGCACCGCGCGCACCGCGTTGGCGAAGGCACCGGGCACGAGGATGTCGCGGGGCTTGAGGTCATCCCACACCATCTGCACGATGCGCGCACCGGCTGCACGCACGTCGGCCATCATCTTCGGGCTCAGTGCCGCCACCGGCGCGCTGCCGGGCAGCGCCATGCCGAGCGCTTCGCAGACGATGTGCATCGAATTCGCGGTGCCCAGGCCCGAACAAACGCCCGGGCCGCGAATCGCCTCGCGGCTCATGCCCACCAGTTCCTCCACCGGCAGCTTGCCGGTGACCGCATGCATCGCGCCGATGAACACTTCCTCGATGTCCATGTGATGGCCGCGATACTCTCCGCTGGGCTGGTAGCCGCAAGGGACCAGCAGTGTCGGAATGTTCAGGCGCGCCGCGGCCATGAGTTGGCCCGGCACGGTCTTGTCGCAGGAAGTGAGGCAGACCATGCCGTCGAGTTGCGCGCCCTCGACCGCCACTTCGATGTCATTGGTCACCAGGTCGCGCGCGGCCAGCATGTAGGCGCCACGCGCGCCCGCGCCGGTGATGAAGTCGCTGGGCGCGGCAGTGCGGATCTCGAAAGGCACGCCGCCCGCCGCGCGGATCGCGGCCTTGATCTCGGCCGCCACCTTGTCGAGATGGCTGAAGCAGGCCGCGAGTTCGGATGAGCTGTTGACGATCGCGATCTTGGGCTTCTCGCAGTCCTCCTCGGGGATGCCGAGCGCTCGCCAGTGCGCGTTGCGCACCGACCAGAGATAGGAGCCGCGCGGGAAGTTGCTGCGCAGGGGACGAGGTGTGGTCATGGGTTGGGTCATGGTGTGATTTCCCCCTTCGTGAGGCACCGCGGAACTGGCTCTGCCAGGCCGCTGGTGTCGCCCCCTGCGAGGGGGTTGGCGGCTACACGAAGTGAGCAAGCCTGGGGGTGGTCCTTTTTCGTGATTTCGACCACGCCGCGGTCCGCATCCACGCGCACCCAGTCGCCAGTTTCGATGCATTCGAGCGGGTCGCGGTCGAAGTCGGTCAGCGAAGGCGCATGCGTCACCACGGCGCCGAGCGCGATCTTGGTGGTCATCTCGTTGAACAGCATCGCCGCGGGCGCCGTGCCCATCAGCCTCGCGAGATGGAACATCGCCGACCAGCCCGAGGACCCCTTGGCGCCCGGGAATACCAGCACCTTGCCCGCGAAGGATTGGCCGCGCAGTTCATGCCGCGTCTCGACGATCGTGCCGGTGCGGGGGTCGATGCCGCCCCAGCCCGAAATGCGGTCGCGCGTGACGAGCGCCTCGCCCTCGACGACACCGCCCACCACCTTGCGGCCTTGCAGCGTCAACAGGGCCTTCTCGGCGAATGCGGCATTCATGCGCCGCCTCCGTTCCAGCGCCCGGTACAGGCGGCATCGATGCACTCCGCCGTGGTGCCGAACCAGGCCTGCACGCCGAGAATCGCGGGGAGGTAGTGCGCCTGCTTGGCGGAGTCGAGCGCCACGGTCCGCGTGCCCTTGGGCACGGCGCGGCTCATGGCCGAGCAGCTGTCGGACATGATGATGCCGCCCGCGTCCTCGATGATCTTCGTGTAGCCGTTGCGGTCGGCCAGCGACTTGATGGCGCGCGGCGTGAAGATCCACAGCTCGCAGTTCTCATGCACCTTGCGGCCTTCGATGAGCTGAGCAGCCTCCCAGATCTGCTCGATCGTGTAGTGCGGACAGCCCAGCATCACGTACTGGATCTCGGCGTCCCTGCCGGTGGCGTTGATCTTCTCGTAGGTGGCGCGGCGCTCGGCCTCACCGTAGCGCAGCACCTCGACCGGCGCCTTGCCGCCGAGCGCCTGCTCCAGCGTCAAGGCCTCCGGCGTGACGCCGACGATGTGGTACATCTCGACGCCCCCCGACGACGAGGCGGCCGCACCGAAGTGCTTGAGCCGTGGCAGGTTCGGCACGCGGCCGATGCCGCGCCGGCTGTGGATCACCGGCACGCGCTCCTGGACCCGGTCGCCCATGTAGTAGCCGAGCAGGCCCCAGTCCTGCACGGACTCGACGTCGATATCGAGCTCCACCACATGCGAGGCCAGACGGTTCTCGTCGAGGTGATAGCCCCAGTACGGAATGCGCCCGGTCAGCATGGCCGCGCCAGTGCTCTCGCGGCCTTCGGTGTTGGTGCGCGCGCCGAGCACCGAGTTGCAATAGACCACCGCCGAGGACTCCATCCACGCGCAGTGCTCGCCGCGCGTCGGGATGTTGCCCACCTGGTAGGGCGTGCAGGTGTTCATGATCTGCGCGCCGAGGCCGGCGGCATGCCGTTCGCTTCGGTTGTAGAACTGGACGATTTCCTCGCTCACTCCCATGCGCTCGGGCTGTCCGGGATCGAAGCCGAGCTGCAAGTGGCTGGTGAAGGTCTTGAACTTCGGGATCGTCACCACCTCCTGGCTGTCGAGGCTGAATTCGGAGAACACCGCATCCATGCCGCCCTTGTCCAGCGCGAAGTCGCGCTGGAAGGGTGTGCTCGAAGTGATGGTGGCGCAGACGTTGTGCGTCTCGACCAGGCGCTCGGCGCCGAGGGCTTCGCCGTAGCGCATCAGCAGGTCCATCGCCTTCTGCGCGGCCGGGCCGTCGCGGCCGTCCAGCATGGCTTTCTCTTCATCGCTCAGGTACATGGCTTGCCTCTGTTCCCGGCACGTGGCCGCCGATGTTGCGTGCGATCTCCAGCGCGATCTCGCGCAGGCGCGGCGCGAATTCGTTGCGCAGTCGCTCCTCGGTGAAGACGAAGGCCGCGCCGCCGCAGTTGAGCGCCATGATCTCGTTGCCCGGACCGACCAGGGGCACCGACACCGAATTGATCTCGCGATGGAATTCGCCGAGCGACAGGCAGTAGCCCAGCCGCTTCGCCTCGCCGATGGCGGATGCCATGCCCGGCGCCAGGGTGTCCCATTCCGGGCCGCGCAGCAGGCGCAGCGAATCGACGAGTTGCGTACGCGCGGCATCGTCCAGCGCCGAAAGGTAGGCCCTGCCGAGCGCCGAATTGGGCAAGGGCGCGCGCGAACCCACGTCCAGCCGCGGCGCGAGCATCGAAGTGCGCGGGCGGCAGGCCTCGATCAGCACCATCTCCATGCCGTCGCGCACCGCCAGGTAGACCGAAGCGCCCACCCCCTCGGCCATGGCCTGCATGCTGGGCCGCGCCACTGCACGCACGTCGAGGCTGCCGAGGAACACCCGCGCCAGCGAGACCACGCCGGGGCCGAGCATGAAGCGATCGGCGACGGGCGCGGCCTTGAGCATGCCCTGTGCGAGCAGGGTGGCGACCAGGCGATTGACGGTCGGCCTCGGGATGCCGGTGATGCGCGCCACTTCGGCGTGGCCCAGCACCGGGCGCTCCTCGCTGAAGCAGCGCAGCACCGAGATGCCGCGTTCCAGCGCACTGACGGTATCCGGGCGATCGGCCCGCGATTCGGGCTCGGCGGGGTTGGCGAAGGTGTCGGTCTTGTCTGCGGGCATCGGGAAATCCTTGAAGGTGTTCCCCGCCATTGGAGCAGTCGCTGCGCCCCCGGTGTGATTCACGGCGGACATGATTCAGGCGACCGCGATGCGGCCTCCGGCTGCAAGGTCGGTCTCCTCGCCGGCCTCAGCACCGGGCCGCAGGTACACGCCCTGCTGCAGCAGGGCCGCCTGCAGGGCGCCGATATCGACCGCCCGCGGCGCGATGCGTCCTTCAGCCGCGAGGGCGGCGGCCGTGCCGGCAGCCTGGCCCGTGATCCAGCACTGGGGAATCTCGCGCATGAAGCCGTGCGAATTGCGATCACACGAAATGTGACGCCCGCAGGCGAGCAGGCCATCGAGCTGCCGGGGCACCAGTGCGCCGTAGGGGATCGAGATGTTGGGGAACTTGGGCGACACCGCCGGCGACACGCCCACCTCGTCGGCCAGCGGCCGGCCCTCGGGCCACTGGCTGCGCAGCACCGCGCCGACGCCGCTCAGTCTTCGTGCGTGGCGCACGCCGATCTGTGGAGCGCTCAGCAACATGTAGGCGCTCTCGAAGCCCGGCGCGTGGGCCCGAAAGTAGTCGAGATGAGCAGCCATCGCGCGGTGGGATCGCACTTCCACCGCGGTCAGGTCATCCACGTCGAGCGCCGAGTAGCCGGACTGGCGCGGCCCCATGAACAGCGCGATGTCATTGCGCCAGGATACAAAAGGACGCTCGAACAGGCCGAGCTGCTCCCGCCCGCGCGCCATGAAAGCGGCGAAGGCCTCGGGCTGACCGGCCTTGAACTCGATCCAGCGATTCATGTCCACGCCGCCGAACAGCCAGGAGGTGTTCATGCAGTGGTGCACGTCGGCCTCCTCGATGTCGTTCACGAAGGCCGCGCCTGCACGTGCGAACAGGTCGCCGTCGCCAGTGGCGTCGACCACCACGTCGGCCATGATCGCCATGCGGCCTTCCTTGCTCTCGAACACCACGCCCTTGACCACGCCGTCCTGCACGATGGGCACGGCCGCCCACGAGTGATAGATGAGCTTGACGCCGCGCTCCACGACGATCTCCTGCGACAGCAGCTTGAGCCGCTCGGGATCGATGGTGGGCGACCACGTGACGATGCCGTGATAGGCGGCCGTGCGGTGTGACCAGTGCGCGGCCTTCCGGGCGTCCTGCGAGCCCCAGTCGCCGCGAGCGGGACCGGCGACAGCATCCACGGGCAGGCGGTCGAAGAGCTCTTCGGCGAAGCCGCGGATGACCAGCTTGCCTTCCCAGTCGGTCATGCGATCGATCCAGATCACCAGGCCGCCGGTGGAAAGACCGCCCAAATGGTTGTAGCGCTCGAGCAAGGCGACGTCGGCGCCCTGCCGGGCGGCCGCTGCCGCCGCCGCCGTGCCCGAAGGGCCGCCGCCCACCACCAGAACGCCACAGCGGTGGTAGATCGGAATGTCCCGGCCCGGCTCCGACCACGCGCCGTGGTCGGGCCGCTCGACACGGCCATCGCGATCGAAGATGTCGGAGCTGAGGATGCGCTCATCGGTGCGGACGACGGTTTTCATGAGTTCGTTGATTGCCAGATCATTTCATCGTATTTTGGACTTCAAGTTCATTTAGTCAACAAATATGG
This sequence comes from Variovorax sp. P5_A3, assembly GCF_056400665.1. Taxonomy (NCBI): domain Bacteria; kingdom Pseudomonadati; phylum Pseudomonadota; class Betaproteobacteria; order Burkholderiales; family Comamonadaceae; genus Variovorax; species Variovorax sp. P5_A3. The sequence continues at coordinate 23,623 of NZ_JBFUKW010000029.1, forward strand.
TGCAACTTCAGGGTTTACCATGACATTTATCTAACATTAATGATTTGATAGTCCATAAAATCTAACGAAAAGTTGGAGACAGTCATGGACGTTCTGGATGGTTCACGGCGCACCTTCGCCATGCTGGCGGGCGCCGCCCTGCTGACCTTCTCGCCGCTTGTGGTGGCGCAGGCGTTCCCCGTGAAGGGCAAGCCGATCCGCATCGTGGTGGGCTTCACCGCTGGAGGCGGTACCGACGCGCAGGCGCGCATCGTGGCGCAGAAGCTCGGCGAGGTACTGGGCACCGGCGCGATCGTGGACAACAAGCCCGGCGCCAGCACGATGCTGGCTGCCAGCGAAGTGGCGCGTGCGGTACCGGACGGCCATACCCTGCTCTATGCGCCTTCGTCGACCATGGCGCAGAACCCGCACACGCTCTCGCAGGTGCCGTACGACCCGTTCAGGGACTTCACCCCCATTTCCATGGGCGGACGCGGTCCGCTCGTGCTCTCGGTCAGCAGTACCGTGCCGGCGAACAATGCCCGTGAACTGGTGGCCTACGTCAAGGCCCATCCCGGCGAGGTCAGCTATGCGTCCTTCGGTGCCGGGACTTCGTCGCACATCTACGGCGAGGCCTTCGCCCAGCAGGCCCGGCTGGATGCGGTGCACGTTCCTTACAAGGGCGGCTCCGACGCGGCGAAGGATCTGATCGGCGGCCGGGTTCAGTACATGTTCGACTCGGCTTCCTCGGCCATCATCGCCGCCGGCACCGGCAAGGTAAAGATCGTCGCGGTCGCTGCGGCGGCCCGTATCCCGGCGCTGCCGGACGTTCCCACGCTCGCCGAGCAGGGCGTGGTCGGGCTCGACCTGCCGAGTTGGCTCGGCTTCTACGGGCCGGCGCGGATGCCAGCGCCGGTGGTCGCCAAGCTGAATGCGGCGCTGGCGCAGGTCCTGGCCATGCCGCAGGTCCGGGACCTCTATCGCCAGGGCGGCTACGAGGCAGCAGCCACGACGCCGGAAGAGTTCGCCAACATCACCCGTTCCACCTACGACCGCTGGGGCGCCCTCGTGCAGCAGGTCGGCCTGACGAAGCAATGAGAGCGGCAGACCGCCGCACCGAAAGCCCCATGACCATGAAGTTGACAATCGCCACCGCCATCACCCGTCGCAGCGCTACCGCCTGGATCGCCATGTGCCTCGCCTCCTCCGCAGCCATGGCCGGGTCACCGCCGTTCCCGGAGAAGGGAAGAACCATCCGTATCGTGCTCGGCCTGGCAGCAGGTGGGGCTTCGGACGCGCAAGCGCGATTCGTGGCCAACAAGCTGACCGACGTGCTGCAGACACCCGTCATCGTCGAGAACCGGCCGGGGGCCAGCTTCATCCTCGCGACCGAGGAAGTGATCCGCGCCGCGCCCGATGGCTACACGCTCATGTACGCACCATCGTCCGTGGTGGCACAGAACCCGCAGACGCTGGCGCAGGTGAGGTACGACCCGTTCAAGGATCTGACGCCCATCTCGCTCGGCGCCCGCGGTCCGCTGGTCCTGACCGTGCACGCCAGCGTGCCCGCGAAGACCGTGCCCGAACTCATTGCGTACATCAAGGCCAACCCCGGCAAGCTGGGCTATGCATCCTTCGGCACCGGAACTTCGTCGCACATCTACGGCGAGGCCTTCGCCCGGCAGGCCGGGCTGGATGTGGTGCACGTGCCGTACAAGGGCGGCTCCGACGCGGCCAAGGACTTTCTCGCAGGCCGTGTGCAGTACTACTTCGATGCGGCGCCCAATGCGATCCAGAACGCAGCGACCGGCAAGGTGCGCATCCTGGCCGTGGCCGCGCCGCGCCGCAGCCCGATGCTGCCCGACGTGCCCACCATGACGGAACAGGGCGTGACCGGACTCGACATGGCTAGCTGGCTCGGCTTCTACGGACCGGCGCGCATGCCCGCGCCGGTGGTGACCCGCCTCAATTCGGCGCTGGCACAGGTGCTGGCCATGCCCGCCACGCGCGAATTCTTCCGCCAGGGCGCGTACGAAGCCGAATCATCGAGCCCCCAGCAACTGGGCGAACTCACCCGGCAGACCTACGACGAATGGGGCGACATCATTCGCAAGCTCGGGCTGACGAAGCAGTAGCCCGCGTGTGATTCAGGCGAGGAAACGCAGCAACTGTGCGTTGACCTCATCCGCGCGCTCGAACTGCGCCCAGTGGCCGGCGCCGTCGATCACCACGGCTTCGCGCTGCGGGTGGCCGGCTGCGAGTTGCGCAACGAGCGGGCGCGAATCGGCGGTCACGTCGTATTCGCCCCAGATCAGAAGCTGCGGCCCCCCGATGGCATCCAACGCCGCTTGCAGACCGCCCGCGAGCGAAATCTCCTTGCTGCGGAAACGCGTGCCGTGGCAGGAGATGTCGTGGATCGCGAAGGCCAGTGCATCGATGGTGGCCTTGTCGTACAGCATCAGCGCGGCCAGGTTGTGCAGAAGCGCCGCACGTTCCTGATCGCGATCCTCGGCGGCGCGCCAGTTGACCATCTCCACCGACATGCGGCGCAGCGTGCCGTGTCCGCCGCTGCCCAGCAGGGCCAGCCGGCGGATGCCGCCGCGTCGGGCGCCGAACTTGGCAGCCACGAGGCCGCCGAAGGAGAAACCGCCGAGATCGATCTCGGTCTGCTCGCCGATCAGGCTATCCAGCGTTGCGGAGAGCGCATCGAGCAAGGGATCGACCGGCGCCTGGCCCGACGCCGGTTTCGGCGGCGTGTCGGAGTCGTGGAAGCCCGGCAGGTCGGGCAGCCACAGCGTGTGCTGGGCCGAGAGCGCCTCGACATTGCGCAGCCAGTGCATCCAGCTCCCATGGCCGCCGTGCAGCAGCACCAGCGGCGGATGCGTAGCGTCATTGCCGAAGCAACGCCAGTGCACGCGCACGCCGCCATGCTCGGCATCGTGGTGACTGGCCAGCGCATCGATGCGCGCGATCAGCCGGAGCGCATCGGCTTCCGCGTGGGGGTCGAAGGTCGAGAAGTAAGGCACCGGTGCATTGTGCCGCGCACCGGCGTTCAGGCCGCCGCAGAACCAAAGCGAAAGCTCGACACGGCAATGCCGCCCATGAAATCGTCCTCGTGGTAGATGCGCTCCCCGTCTTCGCCATCGGCGGCGCCGACCGCGACCATCAGCGGTATCAGGTGCTCTTCACGCGGATGCGCGATGCGGGCTGCAGGCGCGGTCGACCATTGCAGCAATCGGTCGACCCGCTGCGCCGGCGTGGCGCCGACCACCGCGTCGTCCAGCCAGTCGTCGAAGGCCTTCGACACATCGCGCGCCTGCGGGCCGAATGCCCGCAGGTTGTGATAGCTCAGGCCGCTGCCGACGATCAGCACGTTCTCGTCGCGCAATGGTGCGATGGCACGGCCCAGCGCGATGTGCTCGGCAGGATCGAGTCCGCGCCGCAGCGACAGTTGAACGACCGGCACGTCCGCCTTCGGATAGATGGCAACCATCGGCGAGAAGGTGCCGTGGTCGAAGCCGCGCTCGGCGTCGATCCGCGCAGGCAGGCCTGCCGCCTCGATCAATCCCTGCACGCGGCGAGCGAGTTCGGGCGAGCCGGGTGCGTCGTAGTGCACGCGGTAGGTGTGCTCGGGGAAGCCGCCGTAGTCGTAGATCATGGGCGGCTGCGGATTGCCCATCACCGTGAAGGCGGACTCCTCCCAGTGCGCGGAAATCATCAGGATCGCGGCCGGCTTGCGACCGATCTGGCGCGGCATGTCGGCCAGTGCGGCTTCCAGCTTGTCGTAGGTGGGGCCCATTTCCTTCTTCATCCATGGCCAGGGGCCGCCACCGTGGGAGATGAAGTAGGTTGGAAGGGTCGAGAGTTGCGTGCTCATGGAAATGCTCCTTGGGCCTCAGTCTAGCGATGCGGGCCGGCCCGGCCATAACCCCTTCCGCGCGGAACGGCCCGGCCGCCGGTACAGTGACGCCTCACTGGAGACAGCCTGCCTTGTTCCGTTTCTTCGAAAAACTTCTTCATCCCTACCCACCCGCCGAACCGGCCCTGCCGCCGCACGGGCTCGCTCCTTTCCTCTGGGCGTGCACCCAGGGCCTGCGAGGCAAGATCGCCGCGATGGCCCTGCTCACCGCAGCGATGTCGGCCTTCGAGGCGCTGCTGTTCGCCATGATGGGACGCATCGTCGACTGGCTCGGCGACCAGGTGCCGGCGCGCCTTTGGGAAGAGCGCGGCACCACGTTGATGTGGCTCGGCTTCGCCCTGCTCGCGAGCATCGCGGTGGTCGCGTTGCAGACCATCGTGAAGCACCAGACACTGGCGGTCAACCTGCCGATGCGGCTGCGCTGGAACTTCCATCGTCTCATGCTCGGCCAGAGCATGGCGTTCTACCAGGACGAGTTCGCCGGCCGCATCACGGCCAAGGTCATGCAGACCGCGCTGGCAGTGCGCGACACGATCTTCGTGCTGGCCGACGTGCTCGTCGCGATGGGCGTCTATGTCGCCACCATGATCGTGCTGGCCGGCGCCCTCGACCAGCGACTCATGCTGCCCTTCCTGATCTGGATGGCGCTCTACATCGGCTCGCTGGTGTTCTTCGTCCCGCGCCTCGGCGAGGTCGGCAAGGCGCAGGCCGATGCGCGCGCGCTGATGACGGGCCGCGTGACCGACGCCTATACCAACATCGCCACGGTCAAGCTCTTCTCGCACACGCAGCGCGAGGCTGGCTTCGCGCGCGCGGCGATGAAGGAGTTCATGCTGACCGGCTACGGCCAGATGCGCCTCGTGAGCGCCTTCGAGGTCGTGAACCACACGCTGAGCATGGGCCTGACCGCCGGCATGGCGGGCACGGCGCTCTGGCTCTGGTCGCAGGGCGCGGTCGGCGTCGGCGCGGTGGCCGCCGCGACCGCGATGGCGCTGCGCCTGCAAGGCATGTCGCACTGGATCATGTGGGAGATGACCAGCCTGTTCGAGAACATCGGTACCGTGCAGGATGGGATGAAGACGCTGTCGCGCCCGCGCACCGTCCTCGATGCGCCGGATGCGCGCACGCTGGAGGTGCCGCGCGGCGAGGTGCGCTTCGAGCACGCGAGCTTCCGCTATGGCGACGGGTCGCGACGCGTGATCGACGACCTGACGCTCACCGTCGCACCGGGCGAGAAGATCGGCCTGGTGGGCCGCTCCGGCGCGGGCAAGTCGACGCTGGTGAACCTGCTGCTGCGCTTCCACGACCTGGAGGGCGGCCGCATCCTCATCGACGGCCAGGACATCGCCCATGTCACGCAGGACAGCCTGCGCGCGCACATCGGCATGGTCACGCAGGACACTTCGCTCATGCATCGTTCGGTGGCCGACAACATCGCCTACGGCCGGCCGGACGCGAGCGAGGTCGCGATCCGTGCCGCGGCGGCTCGCGCGGAGGCGCACGCCTTCATCGAGACCCTCGGCGACCCGAACGGGCGCCGTGGCTACGAGGCGCATGTCGGCGAGCGCGGCGTCAAGCTCTCCGGCGGACAACGCCAGCGCGTCGCCATCGCACGCGTGATGCTCAAGGACGCGCCGATCCTGCTGCTCGACGAGGCCACCAGCGCGCTCGACTCCGAGGTCGAGGCGGCCATCCAGGCCAGCCTCTATCGCCTGATGGAAGGCAAGACGGTGATCGCGATCGCGCACCGGCTGTCGACGATCGCGGCCATGGACCGGCTGATCGTGCTCGACGAGGGGCGCGTGGTCGAGGAAGGCGATCACAAGTCGCTGCTGGCGAAAGGCGGGCTCTACGCGCGCCTGTGGGCCCACCAGAGCGGCGGCTTCCTGGGAGACGGCAGCGACGAGGAAGATTACATGGCGGAGGAGCCGTCAACGGTCTGACTTGCGAGTCCTACAGTGCACGGTGACGCCCGCCGACATCGAAATCCCGGCGCGATGGCAAGCTGGAATCGTCTTCAACAAAGAGGGGTTTCCACCGTGAATTCCATCATCTACATCGTCGGTCTGGTCGTGGTCGTTGTCGCCGTCCTCTCTTTTTTCGGGCTTCGCTGAGAACACCATTTCCTCTTGCACAGCTTCCCCCGGGCACGGGGTTGTCGGGGTCGCCGGGCGGCCCCTTTTTTCATGGGCGATCGGCCGATCTGGCACGGGCATAATTTCGCGCTCCCCTCCGGTGCGCCGGCATTGCTCAGTGTTGTAAAGGAAGCCGTTGAACCCCGTGGTGCCCCCCTCTTCGTTCCAGGATGCGACGATCACCGAGGCGGTGCAACTGGTCGAGGAAGCGGGGCCGCTCGACGATGCGCAGGCCATGCGGGAGGCGATGCGGCTTCGGCAAGACCCCGTCGCCCGCATCGTTGAACGTGCGCATGTGCTCGGCCAACGCATCGGGCTTCAGGAGGCGTTGACTCACGCACGGGCCTGGTCGCCTTGGGTGCTGCTGGGACTGGTGGCGATCATCGTCATCGCAGGGCTTACGCTGGCCGGCAACGTCCTCGGCGGCGGCGAGAGGCAGATCAACGTCGTCGTGGCGCTCACCGGCCTTCTTGGTTTTCATCTCATCACCTTGGTGCTCTGGCTCCTCGGCCTCATCGTTCCACTGGGCTCGATCAACGTGTCCTTTGGCGGGCTTTGGCTGGCGCTGACGGCACGTGTCGCGGGCGGCAAGCGCGGGCAAGCCCCGGTTCTGCTGCGCGCCGTGACGCGGCTGCTGAACCGAGCCCGGCTGCTGCCCTGGGCACTGGGCTTCGTGAGCCACGCGATCTGGACGCTTTCGTTCGCCGTGGTGCTTGCGGCCATGCTCTTTGCGCTCGCGTTTCGCAACTACACGCTGAGTTGGGAAACCACGATCCTCGAGCCCGATTTCTTCGTGCACAGCGTGCAGTTGCTCGGTCGCGCACCTGCATGGCTGGGGTTTCCGGTGCCCGACGCGCAGGCCATCCTGTCGCCGCTAGCGGCCGCCTCGGGCCAGCGTGCCTGGGCCTTGTGGCTCACGGGCTGCATCGTGGTCTACGGCCTGCTGCCGCGCGCGGCGTTCGCCCTGTTGAGCGCGGCCGTTTGGCAAGCGCGCAAGGCGGCGCTGCGGCCCGACGTGTCGCAGCCCTACTACCGCAAGCTGTTCGCGCGCTTCGATGCGCTCTCACCGCCCCGCATCGTCGATGCCGATCCCGGCTACCAGCGGCAGGAGGTCCCCCACAGCCTTGCCGTCGGTGAGACCACCGACACGTTGATGGCCATCGGCTTCGAGTTGCCCGATGAACTCCCCTGGCCACCGGCAGCGCTCGACATGCGCGGCGCACAGGCGATGCGCATCGACGGTAGCGCGGGCGCGATACGCGAAGCGCTCGACGCGCTGGCCCGGTTGCGCCCTCGGCGCGTGCTCGTCGGCTGCCATGCGGCGTCCAGCCCGGACCGCGGCACCGAGCGCTTCCTGCGCGAAGTCATGTCGGTGAGCGGACAGTGCCGCCTGTGGGTGTTCGGCGCCGCAACGGACGACGCCGCCCGCCAACGCTGGCAGGCCTGGCTGGCCGATGCCGGACTCGACGGCCTTCACTCCGGCGACGCACTCGAACCGCTGCTGCACGGATGGGCCTGAGCATGAACAGGTCCGACATGCCCATCCGCATCGCCGTCGTCGGGCATACCAACGCGGGCAAGACCTCGCTGCTGCGAACGCTCACGCGTCGCGTGAACTTCGGTGAGGTGTCGGAGCTGCCCGGCACCACGCGCCACGTCGAATCGATCGACCTCATGGTCGACGGCGCGCCCGCGGTGCGCTTCTTCGACACGCCGGGGCTGGAGGATGCCGTCGCACTGCGTGAGCATCTCGAAGCATTCGACAGGAGCCTGACGCCGCCCGATCGCATCCGCCAGTTCCTCCAGGGCCCCGAAGCCCACGGCGCATTCGAGCAGGAGGCCAAGGTGCTTCGTGCACTGCTCGACGTGGATGCGGCGTTCCTCGTCATCGATGCGCGCGAACCGGTGCTGCCCAAGTTCCGCGCGGAGATCGAGCTGCTGAATGCCTGCGCGCGGCCGGTGCTGCCAGTATTGAATTTCGTCGGCCGTCCCGCGAGTCGCGAGGCCGCATGGAAGGAGTTGCTCTCGGCGTACGGACTCCATGTCGTGGTTCGCTTCGACGCGGCAGCGCCCTTCGTCGGCGCAGAGCGCGATCTCTATCGCGATCTTTCAACCCTGTTGCGCGACAGACGTGCGGTGCTGGACAGCGTCGCCGCTTTTCTAGAGGCCGAGTTCACGCAACGTCGGCAATCGGCGAGCACCCGCATCGCTGAACTGCTGGTCGATGCGACGTCGATGCGTCGCACGGCCTCCGCCACCGAATTCGCGCAGGCCGAAGGTCGCCGGCGGCTGGTGTCCGAACTGCAGAAGTCCCTGTTCGACAAGGCACAGCGCTGCGCCGACGACCTGCTCGCGCTCTACGGCTTTCGTGAAGGCGATGCGGACGAAGCACCGCTGCCGCTGGTGGAAGGTCGATGGACCATGGACTTCTTCCATCCCGAGGCACTCAAGGACGCCGGCATCCTGCTCGGCAAGGGCGTGGCCGTCGGCGCGGCGGTGGGGGTGGTTGCGGATCTCGCGCTGGCCGGTCTGTCGCTCGGCGCGGGCGCGGCGCTGGGCGGTGCGATCGGCGGTGCGGTATCTCAAGGGTTCGGGCCGTTGGGCCGCAAGCTCGCCAACAGGTTGCGCGACGTGCATGAACTCACGGTGGAAGACCGCGTGCTGTTCGTTCTCCTGAGCTGGCAGCTCCGGCTGTTGCGGGCGCTGGAACAGCGCGGCCACGCGGCGGTCGAACGGATCGATACCGGCGCCGGTGCGACGAACGCGACGGATGCCGCCCACCAAACGATCGCGGACGTGGTCCGGGCCGCGCAACCGGCGCGCAGTCACGCGGACTGGGAAGCCGGTGCTCGTCTGCGCTGGCGCGAGGCGCCGCAACGGCAGGACCTCGTGGCACAGGTGGCGCAGCATGTTGCCGGCGCCATCGAGGTCGTTGGACGGAATTGAGCTGCGTGCGTTCGGGACTGCGGCATGATCGCGGGCATGGAAGATCTCTCCCCTCGTCCATTGGCGATCATCAAGCTTGGCGAAACCTTCGATGCGCTGCGCGAAAGGCGTGGCGATTTCGAGCACTGGATGGCAGCCGGTCTCGGCGATACGCGCTTGCCGGTCGTGGTGCTCGATCCGCGGCGCGGCGACACGCTGCCGCGGCCCGCCGAAATCTCGGGCGCCATCGTCAGCGGCTCGCACGCGATGGTGTCGCACCGCGATCCATGGAGCGAAAGCACGGGGGCGTGGCTCGCGCAACTCGTCGCCAGCGGTACACCGGTGCTGGGCATCTGTTTCGGTCATCAACTGCTGGCGGATGCGCTGGGCGGCGAGGCCGGGGACCATCCGGGAGGCATCGAGATCGGAACGGTCCAGGTCGAACTCACGCCGGAAGCGGCCGACGATCCGTTGATGCACGATTTGCCGCCTCGCTTCGATGCGCACGTGGTGCACCGCCAGAGCGCGCTACGGCTTCCCGAGGGCGCCGTACGACTGGCGGGCAACGACTTCGAGCGCACGCAGGCGTTTCGCATCGGCGAGAACGCATGGGGCGTTCAGTTCCATCCGGAGTTCGATGCGGACATCATGCGTGGCTATGTGGATCACCTTGCCGGGCCGCTGCGTGCAGAAGGGGTTGATCCTGATGCGTTGCGTGGACGGGTGACGGGTACTGTGAATGCTGCTCGCCTGCTTGGGCGCTTTGCTCAAATCGCCGAAGAGCACGATGCTGCGGCCTGATTTGGGATCTGTTTGCGTTGGGGAGAGCGCCCGGTAGGCGGTGCGGGCCGGTCGACCCCGCTACGCCGGCCCTTCGGGCTCCCTTCCGGTGCTCGCTTCAGGCGGGGTCCGCGCAAACTCGCTGCGCTCAAACACGCGCGGCCCTTATCCGCCTGAAGCTGCGCTCCTCAGCGGCGCAGAGGGGTCGCCCAGCCCGCACCGCCTACCGGGCTCCGTGAGTGATCAGCGGTTGTGGCCCGACGACGCCACCCCAACCCCTACCGGAATTCAGGCAACAGCCACCCCAGAAGCCGCAGCCCCGGCGATCTGCCGCAACGCCCGCTCGAAGATCTCCACCGGTTGACCGCCAGAAATCAGGTGCTGATTGTTGATGATGATGGCCGGCACCGAATGAATCCCGGCATCCGTGTAGAGCCGCTCTCGTTGACGCGTCTCGGTAGCGAACTCGTCGCTGTCGAGAATCGCCCGCGCCCTCTTCGGATCAAGGCCGGACTCGCTCGCAAGGCGCACGAGCACTTCCGGGTCGGAGGGGTTCTCACCATCGGTGTGGCAAGCCTTGAGCAATGCCTTCTTCAAGGCGACCTGCTTCGCCACGTCTTCAAGTTCCGCCCAGTGAAGCAGACGGTGCGCGTCGAAGGTGTTGTAGACGCGGGAGCGCCCTTCACTTCTGAACTCGAACCCGACCGCCGCACCTCGCGCCCGGATCCCTTCGCGGGCCTGCGCCTGTTGCTCGCGCGTGGAACCGTATTTCTGATTCAGATGCTCGTACGCGTCCTGGCCCTCGGGCGGCATCTGCGGATTCAACTCGAAAGGCTGAAAGCGCAGTTCGGCGGTCACGTCCGGCGCGACGTTCTTGAGGGCGGCTTCGAGCGAGCCCAGGCCGACGGCACACCAGGGGCAGGACACGTCGGATACGAAATCGATATGGAGTTGGGTAGGCATGGCACGGATGATGAGGCCGGTCGCGCATCTTTCAACCACCCCGGCGTCGATCACCCCACCGTCTTTGCGCCATCTTGGGTGACCAGTTCGCGTCCGAACTGCGCCACCAGGCTGCGCAGCCAGCGATGGGCGGGCGAGTGATGCACCCGGTCGTGCCAGAGCTGATAGAAGCGCATACGAGGAAAGCCTTCCGGCGCCTTCAGCAGCGCCAACGGCAACAGTTGCGCGTGGTATTCGGCGAAGTGCCGCGCGGTCGTGAAGATCAGTTGCGTGCTGGCCGCGATCGACGGCGCGAGCCCGAAGTACGGCACCTGCACGCGCGCATCGCGACCCAGTCGGCGCTCGCCCAGATAGGTCTCGACCACGCCGCGCTGCGCCATCGCGTAAGGGACCGGCACCACATGACCGGCTGCAAGATAGTCCTCCTCGCGGAGCTGCGTGGCGCCCTGCGCCAGCGGATGGTCGCGCGCCATCAGGCAGACCAGTTCGTCTTCCAGCAATAGCGAGATATGCAGATGCTCGGGCGGCGAAGGCCAGTTGCCGATCACGAGATCGAGTTCGTCGTCACCGAGCGCGCGTTCGAAATCGAAAGTCGGGCCTAGGGCGCGAAGCTCGATGCGGCAGTGCGGCGCCTCGACACCGACGTGCTGCGCCAGCCGCGCGATCCATGACGGGGCGATGTAGTCGGGCGACGCGATCCTGAACCGCTGCTCGGCATGGGCCGGGACGAACTCATCGGGTTCGACCAGCAGCGCCTCCAGTTCGCCCAGCGCCCGTCGCGCCTGGGTCGCAAGGCCCGCTGCCCGCGCGGTCGGCACCATCGTCGTGCCGTCGCGCACCAACAGGGCGTCCCCGAATATCTCGCGCAGCCGCTTGAGCGAACCGCTCACTGCCGGCTGCGTCTGTCGCAAACGGGCCGCGGCGCGCGACACGCTGCGCTCTTCCACCACTGTGGCGAGCACGCGCAGCAAGTGACCGTCGAGCAGATCAACGCCGCGTTGCATGGTGTTTTCCCGTAGTCGCTGTCTATCGATATGTCCGATGCAGTCTATAGCGAATCACATGCCGCGGCGGTATCGACAGGTCGGGGGTCGGCTGGCCCAATCCCCAGACCCCTTCGATGACCCCCAATGACCCGCCAAGGAGATTGTTCATGGCCACCCTGGAAGTCCCGCAACACGCAGCGCCCGTCGCGCCGCCCAGCGCGCTCGACGCGGCGTACAGCCGCATCACCTGGCGCATCATTCCATTCATCTTCGCGCTCTGGGTCCTGGCCTGGGTCGATCGCGTCAACGTCGGCTTCGTCAAGCTCACCATGCTCGACGAACTGGGCTGGAGCGAGGCGGTGTACGGACTGGGCGCCGGCATCTTCTTCCTGGGCTACTTCTTCTTCGAAGTGCCGTCGAACCTGCTGCTGCAGAAGATCGGTGCGCGCAAGACGATCATGCGCATCACCATCGGCTGGGGCATCGTCTGCGTCGCGACCATGTTCGTGAAGACGCCGGCGATGTTCTATTTCCTGCGCTTCCTCATGGGCGTGTTCGAGGCCGGCTTCTATCCCGGGATCATCCTGTACCTGACCTACTGGTACCCGAGCGAGCGGCGCGCCAAGGCCTTCGGCATCTTCATGTCGGCCTCAGCGATCGCAGGCGTCCTGGGCGGCCCACTGGCCGGCACCATCATGAACAACCTGCACGGCATGAACGGCTGGTCGGGCTGGCAGTGGGTGTTCCTGATCGAAGGCATCCCGTCCGTGCTCGCAGGCTTCGTGACCTGGTTCTACCTGACGGATCGCCCCGAGCAGGCCAAGTGGCTCACGGCCGAACTGCGCCGCCTGGTGCACGAGGACATGGCGCGCGACAGCAAGGCGCTCGGTCATCGCGAAGAGAGCCTGATCGCGTCGCTGAAGGACCGCCGCATGTGGCTGCTGATCCTGATCTTCTTCTGCATCATCGCGGCCAACTCGTCGCTGACCTTCTTCGGCCCGTCGGTGGTCAAGGAAGTGGGCTTTACCAATCCCGCGACCGTTGGCTGGATCATGGCCTTCTCGTACCTCTGCGGCGCCGTCGGCATGATCTGCAACGGGCTGCACTCCGACCGTCGTCAGGAGAGCCGGCTGCATTGTGCTTTCGCGGCGGCCCTCGGCGCGGTCGGACTCGCGCTCACTGCCCTCTTCATGAAGCAGAGCCCGATGCTCGCGCTGGCGGCTCAGACCCTCGCCATCGTCGGCACCATGAGCGCGATTCCAGTCTTCTGGCAGCTGCCGGGTCGCTTCCTCGCCGGAGCGGCTGCTGCGGGCGGCGTGGCGCTGATCAATTCCATCGCCAATCTCGCCGGCTTCGGCGCACCCTCGATGCTGGGCGCCATCAAGGCCTCGACCGGCCTGCTGTCCCCGGGCCTCTTCATCGTGGCTGCGGTCGAAGTCTGCGCGGCAATTCTCATCATCGCGTTCGTGCCGCGCTTCGCGAAGAAGGCGGTGACCCAATGAGTGCAGTACTTGCTGTCGAAACACCGGCGTTGACGCTGGCCGACATCAACCAGCTCGACCGCGTGCGCTTCGTCGCCGCGCTGGGCGGTGTGTTCGAGCACTCGCCATGGGTCGCGACCAATGCGTGGGCCGAACGGCCGTTCGCGAGCATCGACCAACTGCACCGCACGATGATGGACGTGGTCCGCGCAACGTCCCGCGAGGTGCGCATCGATTTCCTGCGCATGCATCCGGAGCTGGCAGGCAAGGAAGCCCAGGCGGGCACGATGACCGGCCATTCGACGACGGAGCAAGCCGGCCTCAATGCGCTCAGCCGCGAACAGTTGCAGACGCTGCGCGCGCTCAACACCGCGTACGCGGCGAAGCATGGCTTTCCCTTCGTGATCGCAGTGCTCGCCAACACCCGCGCTCAGATCTTTGAGGCCTTGCGCATGCGCACCGAACGGGACACCGACACCGAACTCGAAGCCGCGCTGGACCAGATCGCGATCATCACGCGGCTGCGGCTCGGGAGGCTGCTGGCCACGCCGGTCATGTGACCGAGCAGACGCTCCGGCGGCGGCTCAGAGGCTGCGCCAGAAATCGACGAGCAGTTGCGTGAACTCCACCGGCCGCTCGACCGCGCTCAAGTGCGCCGCTTCGATGGTGGCCAGGCGCGATCCCGGAATGGCCGCCACCATCGCCTCGGACATCGAGGGTGGCGTGGCCTCGTCAAGGGTACCGGCAATCACCAGCGTCGGCACCGCGATGCGACGGTTGCTGTCGCGGAAGTCGATGGCGGCGACCGCATCGCAACTGGCGATGTAGCCGGCCGCGTCGGTGCGCACCAGCGTGTCGTGCAGAACTCGCGCGGCGGCGGCGCCTTCCGGCGTGGAAACATAGGCCGGCGTGAGCCATCGCGCCACGGCGCCCGGCGCGATGGCCGCGACCCCTTGCGCCTGCACGGTCTCCACGCGCGCACGCCATGGCGCAGCGTCGGGATAGTGCGGCGACGAATTGGCAATGACCACGCTCTTGAGCAGCTTCGGATGCGCAGGCGCAAGCGCTTGCGCGGTCATGCCGCCCATCGAGAGACCCACGAAATGCACCGGCTCTCCCTCCGCCTCTCGCTCGATCACCTCGGCCGCATCGTCGGCCAGGGTCTGCAGCGTGAACGGGCCGGCGACAGTCTCGGATGCGCCGTGGTTGCGGTGGTCGTAGCGCACCACGGTATGGGCGCGTGCCAGCAGGGCGGCGACGCCGTCCCACATATGGAGGTCGCAACCCAGCGCGTGACTCAGCACGACGATCGGGCCATTGCCCTCGCGGACGACATTCAAACGGGTCATGGTGTTTCCTTTCGTGGATGAGTGATCGGCAGACGCGGCAGCCAGAAATAGGCGATCAGCACCAATGTGAGACCGGCCAGCGCCATCGGCACCACCATCGGCCAGGCGCCGTTGCTGAACTGGGGATTGACGAAACTCGCGGCGATCTGCCCGACGACGAACGCGACCGCCATCATCGCAAAGCCCGACCACGATACCGCGCGTCCGGCCAGGTGGGGCAGGTCGCCGACGGCACCCGCCTGGCCGCAAGGTTGATGAAGGCCATGGCCGATGCAGTAGATCGCATGGCCCAGCAGCAGCGGCCACACCGACATGAGCAGCAGCCAGCAGCCCAGCGCTTGCAGCGACGGCCCCGCAACGCTCAGCAGCGAGCCCATCTGCACCGTGCGCACCGCACCGTGGCGCGTGAGCAGGCGGCGGCACATCGTCGTGCTGAAGATGTAGACCAGCGACCCACCCGCAGGAATCCAGCCGTACCAGGCCGGCGAAAGCCCCAGGTAGCTGATGTAGACCATCGGCGACAGCAGCAGGAAGCAGAACAGGCCGCCGTAGGTTGCGGCAGCGAGAGAGGCCCATGCGCGAAAACTTTGGCTCGCGAAGACTTCGCGCACGCTGCCCTTCGCCGCGGAGGGATCGGCCGCCTTGACCCGGGTTTCGGTGAACCCGCGAAAGCAAAGCGCCCACAGCACCAGCGCATAGATCGCCATGCCGCCGAGGACCCAGCGCCAGCCCGTCGCCTGCACCAGGTAGGCGCCCAGCACCGGCGCGATGAGCGCGACCACGCCAAGACCGGTCAGGCCGCGCGCCATGACATGCGGCCCTTCGTGCGCCGGATAGAGATCACGAACCGCCGCGCGCGCGCAAACCAGGATGGCTGCCATCGAAAAACCTTGCAGCGCGCGGCAGCTCACCAGCATGGGGATGCCCGGCGCCACCGCGCAGCCCAGCGCGGCGATCGTGTAGCACGCCAGGCCGGTCAGGAGCACCGGACGACGGCCGAAGCGGTCGGACAGCGGCCCACACGGCAGTTGCCCGAACCCGAAAGCCAGGACGAAGACGGTGAGGCTCGCGCTGGCGGACCCGAGGTCCTGCGCAATGGCCGGCAGCGCCGGGAGATAGCTGTCGGTCGCCACCGGCTGGGCGGCGAGCAGCAGCGGCAACAGCAATGCGAAGGAGATGCCGCTGCGCGCGGCAGCCCCGGTCACTTGGGTGCGTCCGCGAGCAGGCCCTTTTCGCGCAGGATGCCGGTCGCGATGCCGAACGCATGGTTGGCAACCGGCACGCCGCAGTAGATCGCGGCCATCATGATCACTTCCTTGATGTCGTCCGGCGTGAGTCTCGATTCGGGCGGGCCGTCGAGCGCCGCGCGCACGTGCATCGCGAACTCCTCGTAGGCGTGGATGCCGAGCATCATCGACAGCACCATGTACCGGCGCGTCTTGTCGCCCAGTGCGGGACGTCCCCAGATGTCGTTCCAGGCGTGGCGGGTGATGAGTTCCTGGAACTCGCTGTTGAAGTCGTTGCGATTCGCCAGCGACCGGTCGACCCAGGCGTCGCCGAGGACTCGCCGGCGATTGACGAGGCCCGATTCGTAGTCGGGGGCCGGGGTTTCGGGAGAAGTCATCGTACGGTGTCCGGTGTGTTGAGTTGAGCCTGCAGTGCCAATGCCTGCGCCAATGCTGTCGCGCCGGCCGCTTCGGCCAATGCGGGATCGAACCATTCGTCCGCGGCATCGCGCGGCAATTCCGCGCGCAAGCGGTCGATATTGGAACGCATGCGCGTGACGTCCACCTGCAATCCGGGCAATGCACCCGCGAGCGCCCGCGCGCTGCCGTGCGCGGACATCAGCAGTTGCGGCCACTCGGCCAACTCGGCCTGCCACGCACCCAGCGCGCGCTCGTGCTCCTGCGGCATCGCGGCCAGCAGCGCCGCCACGCGCTGGGGCGCACGATGCGCCGCGGCGAGCGCGACCATCGATGCGACCGGATTGCGCTTGTGCGGCATCGCCGAAGAGCCGCCGCGCCCCGGCTCGCTGGGCTCGGCGAGTTCGCCGACCTCGTACTGGCCCATCAGCGAGATGTCCTTCGCGATCTTTCCGAGGCTGCCGACCATCAGGCCGAATTCGCAACCGAGCGCGATCCATTCGTCGCGTTGCGTGTGCCAGGTCGCGCCGGGATCGCCCAGGCCCAGTGCCTGGGCCATCTGACTGCGGACTTCGGGCCCCTGCCCTTTCATTTGCGCCAAGGTGCCGACGGCGCCTCCGAGTTGCACGTTCAGCGCGTGCCGGGCCGCTTCGCCGATGCGCGTCTTGCTGCGCACCAGCGGCGCCGCCCAGCCCACGCACTTGAGTCCGAAACTGGTGACCGAAGCAGGCTGCATCAGCGTGCGCGCCAGGATGGGCGTGGTGGCATGGCGCTGCGCATGCTGCAGCAATGCCTGCGCCGCCTTGGAAAGATCCGCTTCGATCAGCGCAACGGCCTCGCGCGTGACGAGGGCCATCGCCGTATCGATCACGTCCTGGCTGGTGCTGCCGAAATGCACGTAGCGCACGGCCTCGGCGTTGAAGAGGCCGACGGCCTCCTTCAGGCTCTTGATCAGCGGGATCGCGACGCTGCCGGCGCGGCCGCTGTCGCGCACGATCTTGGCGACGTCGAACAACTCGACCTTGCAGCTTCCCACGATGGAATGCGCGGCCGACTCGGGAATCAGCCCGACCTGCGCCTGCGCGCGCGCGAGCGCCGCTTCGAAGCGAAGCATGGCGTCGACGAAATTGCGGTCGCTGAATGCGCCCAGTGTTTCGGACGTGGAGAGAAAACCTTCGAAGATGCTCATGGGAGTGATCAGTAGGCGAGCGTGGCCACGGCCCGCAGCTCTTCCGGCGTGGCCGTGCCGTAGCCGAAGAATTCAAGATAGGCCGGGATCATCTCGAACAGCATGTCGGTGCCGACCTGCACCATGCAGCCCTTGTCGCGCACGGCGCGCAGGAGCGGCGTGTATTCGCTCTTCATCACGACTTCGCCGACGAAGGTGGTCGGGGCGATGCGGGCGACGTCGAAGGGAAGCGGGTCCGCCTCCTTCATGCCGAGCGGCGTGGCATTGACGATCACGTCGAAGCCCGCGGGATCGCTCGATCCGGTGGTGACCTTCAGCTTCGGATAGTGCGTGCGCAGCCGTCCCGCGAGTGCCTCGGACGATGCAGCGTGCGCATCGAAAAGCGCCATCTCGGCGACGCCGGCCGCAGCCAGCGAAGCCGCGATGGCCGAGCCCACGCCGCCGCTGCCCGACACCAGCACGCGTGCGCCTTCGAGCGGGCGCCCCTTGCGCAGGACGCCGCGCACGAAGCCCGCGCCGTCGAACTGGTCGCCCAGCAAGGTGCCGTCGGGGCGCTTCAGGATCGCGTTGCACGCGCCGGCGATCTTCGCGGTGGGCGTGACTTCGTCGACCAACGACATGGTCGTGATCTTGTGCGGCATGGTCACCAGGGCGCCCCGGATGTTGGTGAGGCGGAACACCGAGGCCAGCACCCCGGCGTAATCCTCGGCCTTGACGCCCATCGGCATGACGACCGCATCGATGCCCTGCTTGTCGAACCAGGGGTTGTAGATCATGGGAGCCTTGAAGCTCTCCGTCGGGTAGCCGAGGTGGGCGATGAGGGTGGTCTTTCCGGAAATCATGATGTTCCTTGGTAGGCATACGCCGGCACGCCGCCGGTCACATGCGATTCGCTGATCCAGCGCGCGCTCTTCATGGCGCGCCGGCCGATGACCATGGGATCGGAATTCACGTAGTCGTCGTTGAACACTTCGAAGGTGTAGTGCCCGCGATAGCCCTTGTCCTCCAGCAACTGCACCAGGTCGCGCACGTCGTGCAGGCCTTCGCCCGGAAACAGGCGCTGGTGGCGGGCAAGTTCGATCATGTCGGCCTGGCGATCGCTGTATTCGAAGAAGTAGTCGGCGAGTTGCACCAGGAAGATCTTCTCCACCGGCACCTCCGCCAGTTGCGCGAGCGTCTCCGGCGTGTCGTCACCGTGCACCGACATGTGGAAGAAGTCAAGATTCAGCCCGACGTTCTCGCGGTCGCAGCGGCGCACGATGTCCCACGCCTGGTGCCAGCGGTTCGTGTGGCGGCCCCAGGAGAGGGCCTCGTAGCAGATGCGGATGCCGAGCGGCGTGGCCAGGGTGGCGAGGGTTCGCAGGTCCTCGGCCGCGCGGTCGGGGTCGTCGATGGCGAGCGGGGACGTGGTCGAGCAGCACAGCAGCAGGTCGGTATTGACCAGCGACATCTGACGCAGTTGCTCGCGCGCCATTTCAAGCCGGTGCGGACGCATCGCGTCGGGCGCGCACTCGAAGTCGCGCAAGGGCTGGAAATCGGTGACCTTGAGCCCGCTGTCCTTCACCAGTTGCGCGGCCTTCTCGACGCCGGCCGGGTGGTTGATGAGGTCACGCGCCCACAGCTCGACACCCGCGAAGCCGGCCGCCTTCATGCATTCGAGCTTGTGGCCGAGCTCACCGCCCATGGTGACGGTGTTGAAGCCGAAGCGGTCGAGTGCAATGGCCATGGATCTCTCTATCTGAACGATTGGGTCAGGCGATGAAGGAAAGGTGTGCGCGGCGCGGCACCTCGACGAGTTCCGACTCGGGCTTGAGTTCGAGCATCGTGGGGCTGCCCTCGTCGAACAGCGGCCACTGCGGCAGGCCGTCGACGTTGGGGTTGCCCGTCTTCGCGAACTGGCACCAGTAGGCCTGCATCAGCGCAGTCACGCGATCGTCTTCCTTCCCCCAGTCGCGCGAGAGTTCGCGGGTGGTGCCGAAGACGTAGGGATACTCCGAGCTGTGGAACACGCCGAGCTCCGTCGCGGGATCGGCTTCGCGATAGGCCTGACCGACTTTGAAGGGCTGCATGTGCGCGAAGTGATAGAGGTAGGTGGGTGCGATGTGCGCCTGCGCACACGCGGCGGCGTACACGCCTCCTGCGAAGACTTCATCGCCGAACAGCGCCCTGCTCGACTTCACCGCCTCCGCATCGCTGCCTGCCGGATAGAACGCTTCGGCCGCTGTGGCGCGCTCGCCGAAGCGTTGGCGCAACTGCGCCCGGAAAGCCTCGGCGCCGGACGCGGCCGGAAACGTGGTGCCTTCATCGCGATTCCAGCCGGTCAGCAGCGGCACGGCCTGCTGCTCGCCCGCCGCAAAGATGTCGGCCAGTGGCTTTGGCAGAAATTTGCCATCGGCGATCGGCATGAATCGAGCAGACTGCGCGAGGTAATGTTCGAGCAGTTCATCAGCGCGCAAGGCGCGCAGCGAAGCGACAGTGCTGGCGCCTGCGCCTTCGGCGAATCGCACGCCACGCTCCTCGGCCTTCGCGAGATTCCCCGTGGGGCTGATGCCAAAGCTCTGCGCGATCGCGTGCCTGAAGAGGCCTCGCGCCTCCGGCGATGCCATCAGCGCGATGACACCATGGGCACCCGCGGACTGGCCGAAGACTGTCACCTTCGCGGGATCGCCGCCGAACCCCGCGATGTTGCGCTGGACCCAGCGCAGTGCCGCCGCCATGTCCAGCAGTCCGTAGTTGCCCGATGCGCCCCCTGCTTCTGCGCTCAATTCGGGATGCGCCATGAAGCCGAAGGGGCCAAGGCGGTAGTTGATCGTGACCAGCACGACACCCTGCTGCGGCAGGTTGCCACGCACGAAGACCGGGTTGGCCGCGGAGCCCTGCTGGAATGCGCCGCCATGAATCCACACCATGACCGGCAGCGCTTCGCCCGGCGTCTTCGCAGGCGTCCACACGTTCAGGTAGAGGCAGTCTTCGCTCATCGCCTGCGTGCCGGCGAACTCGGCGTAGACCGAGTCGGGCGTACGGCCCGGCTGCACGCACTGCGGCGCGAAGCGATCCGCCTGCCGAACGCCCTCCCAGGCCACCACCGGTGCCGGCGCCCGCCAGCGCAGGTCGCCCACCGGCGGCGCGGCGAACGGAACGCCCAGGTAGGCGTGCACGCCCGTCTCCGCGTCGGACACGCCGGCGACCAGGCCGCCTTCAACCTGGACCGTGGTGTCCATGGTGACGGCGAGCGCCGATGCCTGGGGGGATTCGCGTCGCATCAGACCTTCGCCTTCGGGTTCTTGCCGAGTTCGTGCATCGGCACCTTGTAGGTCTCACGCGCCGTGGAGATGGCGATCGCCGCGATGATTGCGGAGATCGATGTCAGCGCAGCCACAGGCATCCAGCCGTTCGGGCCGTCGCCCAGGATCGCGGCGCTGATGCTCGGCGCGAAGCCGCCGAGCGCAAAGCCGATCTGCGTGCCGATCGCCATGCCGGAGAGGCGCACGCGGGTGTCGAACATCTCGCCGTAGAGCGAGGGCCAGATCGCGTTCGACGCGCTGTAGACGATGCCGGAGGTCAGCAGGCCGAACACGAAGATCAGCGTCAGATCCCCCTTGCTGATGGCCCAGAGCGTCGGCCAGATCAGCACCGCGCAACCCAGTGCACCGAAGATGAAGACCGGTTTACGGCCGATTCGATCGGACAGGATGGCCCACAGCGGGATCGCCGCCAGCGCGACGACGTTGGAGCACACCAGCAGCGTGAGCATCGTGGCGCGCGGGATGTGCACCGTGTTCACCGCATAAGAGAGGACGAACAGGCCGAAGATCGTGCTCACGACCGACACCAGCGCACCGAAGATCACGCGCAGTACAGCGGGCGTGTGGTCGCGGAACAGGACGGCCGCGGGCAGCTTGACGGTCTCGTTGGCATCGGCCTCTTCCTTGAAGGCCGGTGTCTCGGGCAGCGTGCGCCGAACCCAGAAGCCGACCGCCACAACGACCGCGCTCAGGAAGAATGGAATGCGCCAGCCCCAGGACAGCAACTGGTCCTCCGGCAGCGCGGAAATCGGCAGGAACACGATCGTCGCCAGGATGAAGCCCATCTGCGTGCCGCTCAGCGTGAAGCTCGTGAAGAAGGCGCGACGATGGTCGGGTGCATGCTCCAGCGTCATCGAATTGGCACCAGCCTGTTCGCCCGCCGCCGAGAGGCCTTGCAGCAGGCGCAGGATCACCAGCATGATCGGCGCCGCCATGCCGACCTGGTTGTAGGTGGGCAAGGCACCGATGAGAAAGGTCGAGATGCCCATCAGCAGCAGCGTGAAGGTCAGCACCTTCTTGCGGCCGAACTTGTCGCCGATGTGGCCCATGAAGAAGGCGCCGATCGGGCGCGTGATGTAGCCCACGCCGAAGGTCGCGAAGGCCGCCACCGTGGCGAGCTTGGGGTCGACCGACGGAAAGAAGATCTTGCCGAACACCAGCGCGGCCGCCGTGCCATAGATGAAGAAGTCGTAGTACTCGACGGCACTGCCGATCCAGCTTGCAAAAGCGGCCTTCCTGGGTGTCTTGACGACCTCGGGTTCACGCGACCGGGATGCGTCGGCGGGGCTCATTGTGATGGCCATGGTTTCTTGCCTCTCCTTGTAATGGGCGAAAAGCGCTTTCAGGCCACGCTGGCCGAGTGGTAGCGCAATGGGTGGTGAATCTCGTCGGCCATCGAGGCCGGATAGATGAGTTCGCGCAGGAAGTTCGCGTCGTGGCGGACGCCGTTCGCCGCGTCCTTGTGACCGAAGAAATCGAGGTGGTGCGGCATTTGCTGGATAAGCATCTCGAATCCGGCCTGCGCGTTGAGTCCTCGCTCGCGCGCGGCGCGCACCAGGGGCGTGGGCTGGCTGCGCAACAGGATGTCGAACAGCGCGGCGTGCGCGTCCATGCGGGCGACGTCGACAGGCAGAGCGTCGTCCGGGGACAGGCCGAGCGAGGTCGCGTTGACAACGAGGTCGTAGCCCGCCGGGTCGTTGCTGTCGACGGCAACAGTGTTCGCATCGAAGAATGAATCGAGCTTGGCCGCAACGCCGGCGGCTTTGCCGGCCGAGGTGTCGTAGAAGGCGATGTGCTCGGCACCGTTGACCGTGCCGCCCTCGGCCAGCGCCACGCCGATCGCGGCCGCGCTCACACCGGCACCGAGGATCAGCACGCGCTTGCCGCGGAAAGGGATGTTGTAGCGGTCCAGGGCGCCGATCAGGCCTTCGCCGTCGAACAGGTCGCCTTCGAGTTCGCCGTTGTCGATGCGACGCACGACGTTGACCGATCCCGCCACCCGGCCGAAGAGACCGCAGCCATCGAGCAAGTCGACCAGCAAGGGCTTGTGCGGCGGCGCGATCGCCATGCCCCGCACGTTCTTTGCGAGGAAGGCCGCCTTGACGAACACCGCCAGATCGCGACGAGGCACCTGCACTGGCGCCATCACCGCGTCGATGCCGAAGCGTTCGAATACCGCGTTGAACATGCGCGGAAGGCGCACGTTCTTCACAGGGTCACCAGGGAGCAGGTAGAGGGCGGTGCTGCCGACGATGGAAGGGAACATGGAGGGTCTCGCTTCTTCGGGATTTGTTCGACTATCGCGCGATTCGAAGGGAAGCGACGCTAATGTAGTTTCCGCTGCGGCAACTTGGCGTCGAGTCGGTTGACAAAAATGCGATCATCGACCAGTCATGATCGATAATCGGACGAATTCAGGGTATCCCCCAGATCTGCCGAAGCATCGCATGACTACAGACCTGTCCCCCGCCCCGCCGGGCCTCGACAAGCGCGACTGGATCGCCGGCCTCGAGCGCGGCGTGTCGATCATCGAAGCCTTCGATGACGCGCATCCCCGCATGACGGCCAGCGAGGCGGGCCAGCGCACGGGCATGACCCGCACCGCCGCGCGCCGCTACCTGCTCACGCTGCAGCACATGGGCTATGTGGCAAGCGACGGCAAGCTCTTCTGGCTCACGCCGCGTGTGCTGCGGCTCGGGCAGTCCTATCTCGAATCCGCCCGGCTGCCGCGCATCGTGCAGCCCTTCCTCCAGCGCGTGGCGGCCGGCACGCACGAGATTGCCTACCTGAGCGTGATGGATGGCGATGAAGTGGTCTACATCGCTCGCAACGGCCCCAACCGCAGCATGAGCACCGGGTACGTGCTGGGGGCGCGCGTGCCGGCGCAGGTGACGGCGGCGGGGATGTTGATGCTGGCGATGCGCAGCGACGAGGAACGCGTGGCTTGGCTGGAAGCACGCGAATTGGCAGTCTTCACGTCGCACACCATCTCGAGCAAGGAGCGCATGAAGCTCGAACTCGCGCGCATCCGCTCCCAGGGCTGGGCGCTGTCGGAGCAGCAACTGGACCTCAACTCGCGCGGCATCGCGGTGCCGCTGCGCGATCGGCATGGCGATCTGGTGGGGGCGCTCAACGTGACGATGCCGATGGGTCATGAAAGCAGCGAAGACGCGGTCGCCCGCGTCTTGCCGGTGCTGCGCGAAACCGCGCAGGCGATGCGGAGTCTGATCTGACTCCGGTGCGGTCAGCGTTTTACGCGACCGCCTTGGCCAACCTCGCGTCCGCCAGCGTCCGCGCACGCATCTGCTCGTAGTCCGACTTGGGCACCGGCACCGCGTTCGGGTCACCGAGGTCCTTCATGTGGATACGGTAGGTTTCCCGTGCGCTGAGGACTGCAAGCGCCGAGATGACCGTGATGCCGAAGGTGAGCGCGCCGATCGTGAGCGGGATGTTGGTCGCGCCGGGGGGCGCTACGGCGACGAAAAGTGCGGGCAGCAAGGCGGTCACGGCAGTGCCGAGGTTCTGCGAGATGGCCATGGCCGAGCAGCGCGAACGCGTCGGGAACAGCTCCGGATAGAAGCTCGGGAACACGGCGTTGTAGCCCTGGTAGACGATGCCCCACATGAGCAGCGACATGACGATCGCCAGCGGCACGTGGTGGATGCTGATCGCATAGAGGTAGCCGAAGGACAGCAGTCCGGAGCCGAGCGCACCGATGATGATCGGCGGCTTGCGGCCGATCTTGTCGGAGAGGTTGCCCACGTACGGAATGACGATCACCGCGAGGATGTTGCCGAGCACCGGAATCCAGAGGTAGATGTCTTTCTCGAAGCCGATCCCGTAGGCGGGTTGCACTGCGTAAGCTGCACCGAAGACCGTCGCGACCACGGGGATGACGTTCATCAGGGCTGCGCAGATCACGCGGAGCATGTCGCGCCAGTTGTTGGTGAGCGCCTCGACGATCGGCGCCTTCTGCACTTCACCCTGACGGACTTCCTCGGCAAAGGCAGGGGTCTCGTCGACCTCGCGGCGAATGATGTAGCCGGCAACGATCACCACGAAGCTCAGCAGGAACGGAATGCGCCAGCCCCACGAGAGGAAGGCGTCCTGCGGCATGTAGTGCGCCAGCGGCAGGAACACGGCGGCGGCCAGGATCTGGCCGGCCTGGACGCCCTGCAGGCTGAAGCTGGCGAAGAAACCGCGGCGGCCGAAAGGTGCGTGCTCAAGGATCATCGAGCTGGCGCCGGAGATCTCGCCGGCCACGGCGAAGCCCTGGATCAGGCGCAATGCAACGAGCAATGCCGGTGCGAGCAGGCCGACCTGCGAGTACGTCGGCAGCAGGCCGACCGCGATGGTCGAGAAGCCCATCAGGAACATGCACACGATCAGCACGTGCTTGCGACCACGCGTGTCGCCCCAGTGCCCGAGCACGAAAGCGCCGATGGGCCTGGCGATGTAGCCGACGCCGTAGGTGGCCAGCGACGCGATGATCGCGATCCTCGGATTGCCCGACGGAAAGAAGATCTGCGGAAAGATCAGCGAGGCCGCAGTGGCGTAGATGAAGAAGTCGTAGTACTCCAGCGCCGAGCCGATCCAGCCGCTGGCGGCGGCCTTGCTCGACTGGTGTCGGCCTTTCGGCTCGTGGTCCTTGGGGTTGCTCATTTGTCTCTCCGATAGGGGTGGTTCGAATGGGTGCGAAGAATCGGGACAGATTCAGTCGATGTGCGATCACCGATGACTGAAGCCGCGACTGTGAGGCGGCGAGGCCTTCTTCACAACGCTCCAGGACCATCGACCGATCGATCATCGAACGCGCCTGTACACTGTTCGCACGCAGTCAGGGTTTGTCCCGACCATCCGCGGCCGGCGCAACCGCCGATCAGGCAAAGACTGCCGTGGCAATGGCGGCAGCGCCCGACGCGATCAGCGCCACGGCCCAGACCACGTCCAGATCGATCCAGGCGGCGCGCAGGGCCCGCAAGCCCAGGAAGCGATAGACGATCCACGCAATGCCCAGCCCGGAGCCGATCATCGCCACGCTGTGAACGAGCGAAACCGTGACCGCGATGCCGACGCTCGAACGCATCAGGGCCATCATGGACGTGTGATCGAAGACCGGAAGGGACGCGCCTTCGGTCACACCGACCGATAGCGGTTCGCACAGCCCGATGAGGACCGGCAGCAGCATCAACGCGGCGCCATGGGCGGTCGCCATCAGGAAGGACCACAGCGCCAGTTGCGTCGGTCGGATGCGCCCCGCCCAACGGTGGCGATGCGGCAGCACCAGCCGCGATACGCCGAACAGCATCACCAGCGCGCCGACGCCGATGCGGATTTCCTGCCCCCACTGCAGCATCCACGCGAGCATCGCGAACGGCACCAGCACGAGCGCCATTGCCAGCAGGTGGCCGAGGCCCAGAGGCACCCAGGTCGCCAGGACCGCCGCATTGCGCTTTTCGCCCAGGCCGTTGGCCACCGCCAGCGGCCAGCCCATGGCCGGATTCAGGCCGTGGAAGACGCCGATCGCCACGACGCCAGCCCAGAGCGACGCAGTTGCCGCGGTGCTCACGAGGAACCCCGCATCGGACCGGCTCAGGCCGACGGGTAGCAGAAGGAATCGGTCGAGCAGTCGCCGCCCTGCAGACGGATCTGGTGCGCGCCGTACTCCGCGCCGAAATCGACGACGAACTTCTTGTCGAGCTCGATGCCGCCGTCCTTGCCGACGTTGCACATGACTTGCCGCCCCGGTATGCCGTCGGGATAGAACTGGGCATCCCACTTGCTGTAGAGCGAGTTGGTGAAGTACACGCGCTTGCCGTCGCGACTGACCTCGGTCATCTGCGGGCCGCCGCCGAAGGCGGAGCCGTTCGGATGCGGCGTGTGCTTCGCGATGCCGCCGATGCGCACGCTGCCGGCCAGGCGCGGGTTCATCGGGTCGGACACGTCGTACTGGCGCAGTTCGCCGGTGCCCCAGCAGGCCACGTAGAGGAATCGATCGTCCAGGGAAAGGTCGATGTCGCTGATCAGCGGCGGGACGGCGCCGAAGCCCTTGAGCAGATCGGGCAGGAGGGACGCGTCGGCGGGTTCCGGCGGAATGACCGCGGTCTTCTTCGCATGGAACTTGCCGCCTTCGCGCCACCAGGTCCAGATCGAGCCCTCGAGGTTCGTGGTGTCGACCACCACGCCGACGAAGCCGTATTCGCGCGTCGGATCGTGCGCGGGCCGGATCTCCAGCGCCATCTGGTGGTTGGCGCCCAGGTCGATGGTCTGCACATGGCGGCGCGCGCGCAGGTCCCAGAAGTGAAGCTGGTGGCCGTAGCGATTGCCGAGCAAGTCTTCGGCGACGATGCCGTTCTCGAACTGTGGCGGCAGGCCCCATTCGCTCGAAACCATGTAGTCGCGCGGAAGGTTCCACCAGAAGTCGTAGTGCAGCTTCTGCGGGCCACGCTCGATCTCCCACTTGCCAAGGATCTCGAAGCTTTCGCAGTCCATCAGGAACACGCCGGGCGGGCCGTCCGTTCCGTCTGCGCCGGCACCGCCGAGGGTGCTGATGTAGAGGCCCTCCGGCCCGCAGTGCACGGTGTGCGGACGTGAATAGCCGGTCTTGCGCACGACCTCCTCGGGCTCGATCGTCCGCACGATCGTCGGGCGCGCCGGATCGGGCTGCGTGTCGACGATGTAGACCCGCGACGAGCGTATGCCCGGAATGATCAGGTAGCGCCGCTTGAGGAAGGCATGCCCCGACATCGGTGACAGCGCCGAGCTGCAGGCATTCCAGCCGAAGTGGTGGAACTCGTCGCCGCGGTTCGGCATGTCGAGCCGGTACAGCACCGTGCCGTAGGTCTTGGAAGCCGGATCGACGTCGACGACGGCCAATGCATCGGGCCGGGAGGCGTCGGGTGAAAGGAGCGCGGTGTAGGCGATGCGCTCGGGCTCGGCTTCCATCGCGAGGCGTGGAGAGGGATGGAACGTGGGGTCGGTTCGCAGCGATTCGAGCATGGCGGGCTCCTGCAAAAGTTTCGAAGCGACGTGGGGCGCGAAAGCATTCAGCCCGGCTTGGCCGCGCGCCAGTATGCGCGCCGCGGCCCACCAACGGTAGCCCTTGGATGCATCACGACGTGAGCACCGATACCGTGATGACGCCGACTTGCCGCTGGAATGCCGCAGCAGCGTCGAATACATACTTTCTTGCATTTTTCCGGGTTAACCCTCAACGCCCTGCATCGACTCGCTCCTACCATTTATTCAACTTGAATTAATTAATGGCGCCGCGGTTTCTACCGAGGTGGCAAGGAGACAAGCCAGTGAAATCCAAGGGCCTCGGTCGAGGTACGAACTCGGTCAACCTTCGCCTCTACAACGAGCGCACGCTGTTGCAGCGTCTGCGCCGTGCGGGCGAGGCATCGAAGGCGGATCTCGCGCGCTGGGCCCAACTGACGAACACCGCCGTCGGCAGCATCGTGCAGTCACTGGAGGAATCGCGGCTGATCGAACCGGCCGGCCGGCGCCAGGAAGGCCAGCGCGGCCAGCCCGCAGGGCTCTACCGCATCAACCCCGAGGGCGCCTACGGCATCGGCGTGCGCCTGGACCGCACCAGCATCGAAACGGTGCTCATCAATCTCGGCGGCAAGATCCTGGCCCGGGAGGCGCACGATTTGCTGCTGCCCCACCCCGACGAGGCGCTCGCGCTGGTTCGCAAGGACGTCGGCCGGATGCTGAGCGTGCTTGCCCCCCCGCAACGCCACCGCCTCATGGGTGTCGGCCTCGCGCAGCCCTACAACCTCGGAAGCTGGCTGCGCGAACTCGACCTCAAGGCGGACTTCCGCGTCTGGGACGAAGTGGACTTCGGCACCTTGCTGTCCCAGGCGATCGAACAGCCTGTCTTCAAGGAAAACGACGGCAACGCCGCAGCGATCGCCGAAACGTTCTTCGGCGTCGGCCGCGAGGAGGACGACTTCCTCTACGTCTTCATCGGCGCGGCACTCGGCGCAGGCGCGGTGATCGGCGGCGAGAGCCTGCGCGGCAGCAGCGGCAATGCGGCCGACCTCGGGCTGATGCCCGTGCTGCCCAGTCGCCTGCCTTCTGCACCAGTGTCCGACCGGCCGTGGGACATCCTGCTGTCGCGCGCCTCACTCAATTCGCTCGCGCGCCATCTGCGGCATCACGGCATTGCGATACAGGGCCACGCCGACCTCGAGGACTGCGTCAAATCCGGTCGCGTCGAAGTGCACGAATGGCTCGATGACTGCGTCGATGCGCTGGTGCCCTCCCTTCGTGCATCGCTTGCCGTACTGGACCTGCCCGCTGTGGTTGTCGACTGCGACATCGACAACGGCATCGTCGACGAGTTGATGAAGCGCATCGACTCCGGCCTGCGCCTGATCGCGCCAGAGGCGCGGCAGACCCCTCGCATCCTTCGTGGCACCTTCCGCGCCGATGCCGGCGCGATCGGCGCCGCCAGCTTGCCCATGTTCTTCAATTTCTCGCCGCGCGCCGACGTCCTGCGCGGTCGCCCACACGCCAACCAGGAGACGGCCAATGCCTGAATCCCCCACTGCGCTGCTCGAACTGCGCAAGATTTCGAAAACCTTTCCCGGTGTCAAGGCGCTGCAGGATGTCCGCCTCAGCGCCCGCGCTGGCCATGTGCACGCACTGATGGGCGAGAACGGCGCAGGCAAGTCGACGTTGATGAAGGTGCTTTCGGGCGCCTACATGCCCGACCCCGGTGCCGAGATCCTGATCGACGGCAAGCTGGTCCACATCGACGGCCCGCTCGCGGCAAAGAACCTCGGCGTATCGGTGATCTACCAGGAACTGAGTTTGGCCGCCAACCTGACCGTGGCCGAGAACATCTACATGGGCCGGCCCTTGCGTCGCGGCGGCCTGGTGGATCGCGCCGGAATGGCGGCCGCCTGCGAGGCCACCCTGCAGCGGCTCGGCGCGGATTTCGTCGCCGCGACCCGTGTCGCGACCCTCTCGATCGCCCAGCGCCAACTCGTGGAAATTGCCCGCGCGGTGCATTTCGATTGCCGCATCCTGGTGATGGACGAACCCACCACGCCGCTGTCGACGCACGAGACCGACCGCCTCTTCGCGCTGATCCGCCGCTTGCGCGACGAAGGGCTCGCGATCCTCTACATCAGCCACCGCATGGACGAGATCGACGAGCTCGCCGACGAAGTCACGGTGCTGCGCGACGGCACCTACGTCGGCACGCTGGGCCGCGCCGAACTCTCGCGCGACAAGCTCGTGAAGATGATGGTGGGCCGCGACCTGTCGGGCTTCTACCGCAAGGAACACCATGGCCAGCACACCGGCGCCAAGGCGCTCACGGTGCGCGGACTCAGCGACGGCCGGCGCGTGCATGGCTGCAGCTTCGAACTGCATTCGGGCGAAGTGCTCGGCCTGGCCGGTCTGGTCGGCGCAGGCCGTACCGAGTTGGCGCGCCTCATCTTCGGCGCCGATCCACGCACCGGCGGCGAGGTGTCGCTGAACGGCGCGGGCGCGGTGCTGAACATCACCCAGCCGATCGACGCGATCCGCTCCGGCATCCTCTATCTCACCGAGGACCGCAAGGGACAGGGCTTGTTCCTGGACCTCTCGGTGCGCGACAACATCAACGTGATGGTGTGCCCGCGCGATGCGAACGCGGGCGGCGTGATGGACGGCAAACGCGCGGCGAAGCGGGCGCGCGACGCCATCTCGCAGCTTTCAATCCGCGTGGCCTCGGCGCGCGTCAACGTCGGGTCGCTCTCGGGCGGCAACCAGCAGAAGGTGCTGCTCGCGCGCCTGCTCGAACTCGCACCGCGCGTGCTCATCCTGGACGAGCCGACACGCGGCGTCGACATCGGAGCCAAGAGCGAGATCTACCGCCTCATCGACGAACTCGCACGACGCGGCGTCGCTGTGCTCGTGATCTCGAGCGAGCTGGCAGAGGTCGTCGGCATCTGCGACCGCGTGATCGTGATGCGCGAGGGCCGCCTCGTCGGAGAGGTCGGCGGCGGAAGCGGGCAGGCCATCACCCAGGAAAACATCGTCGCGCTCGCCACCGGCGCGGTTCCCACCCACACCCCGACGCTGCACTGAGACGGCCCCAGGAGACATGCAATGAACAAGCAGACATCGCCCGCCATCCCGGCGGCGGAGAACCCCGCCCTCCCCTCCGCGCTGCGCGGCGCCACGGGCAAGGAAATCATTCGCGCGCTCGGCATGCTGCCTGTGCTCATCCTGCTGTGCATCGGGTTCAGCTTTGCCAGCGAGAACTTCTTCAGCCTGCAGAACCTGTCGATCATGACGCAGCAGGCCTCGATCAACATCGTGCTTGCGGCCGGCATGACCTTCGTGATCCTCACGGGGGGCATCGACCTGTCGGTCGGCTCCATCCTCGCTGCGTCCGCGGTGGTGGCGATGCTGGTGTCGAACTTCCCGCAGTTCGGCATGCTGGGCATCGCCGGCGGGCTGGCCTGCGGACTGTTGTTCGGACTGGTCAACGGCATCCTGATCGCCTTCGTCAAGCTGCCGCCGTTCATCGTCACGCTGGGCTCGCTCACTGCGGTGCGCGGCATTGCGCGACTGATCGGCAACGACGCGACGGTTTTCAATCCGCAACTGCCCTTCGCGTTCATCGGCAATGGCGAAGTGCTGGGCGTTCCCTGGCTTGTGATCATCGCGTTCGCGGTGGTGGCGCTGTCGTGGTTCATCCTGCGACGCACGGTGCTGGGACTGAACATCTACTCGGTCGGCGGCAACCCCGAAGCCGCGCGCCTCGCGGGGATCAAGGTCTGGGCGGTGCTGCTGTTCGTGTATTGCACCTCGGGGCTGCTCTCGGGACTCGGCGGCGTCATGGCCTCGGCACGGCTCTATGCGGCCAACGGATTGCAGCTCGGCGCCTCGTACGAACTCGACGCGATCGCGGCGGTGATCCTGGGCGGCACCAGCTTCGTCGGCGGCACCGGCTCGATCCTGGGCACGCTGATCGGCGCGCTGATCATCGCGGTACTCACCAACGGCCTGATCCTGATGGGTGTCTCGGACATCTGGCAGTACATCGTCAAGGGCCTCGTGATCATCGGCGCCGTCGCGCTGGACCGCTATCGCCGCAAGGATTCCGCGAGGACATGAGTACACCCCCAGGCTCGCGCACTTCGTGTCGCTCTCCACCCCCTTGCAGGGGGCAACACCTGCGGGCCGGCGGAGCCGGTTCCGCGGTGTTTCCCGAATTTCCGACTCCACTCTTTGAGCATTTCAACCACCAACCCCAGGAGACTCTCATGCGCAACAAACTCTTTGCCCTCGCGGCCATTGCCGCCGCCTTCGCGATGCCTGTGGCCCATGCCCAGCAGAAGGAATTCAAGAACGTGGGCATCACGCTCGGCTCGATGGGCAATCCCTTCTTCGTCTCGCTCGCCAAGGGCGCCGAGGCAAAGGCCAAGCAATACAACCCGGCCGTCAAGGTGACGGCCCTGTCGGCCGACTACGACCTGAACAAGCAGTTCTCGCAGATCGACGGCTTCATCTCGGCCGGGGCCGACCTCATCCTCGTCAACGCCGTGGACGCCAAGGCCATCGAACCCGCGCTGGTCAAGGCGAAGAAAGCCGGCATCGTCGTCATCGGCGTCGATGTGGCAGCCAACGGCTCGGATGCGACCGTGCAGACCAACAACGTGCAGGCTGGTGAGATCGCCTGCCAATTCATCGTCGAGAAGCTCGGTGGCAAGGGCAACGTGATCATCCAGAACGGACCGCAGGTGTCGGCGGTGATCGACCGGGTCAACGGCTGCAAGACGGTGCTCAAGAAGAGCCCCGACATCAAGGTCCTCTCGGACGACCAGGACGCGAAGGGTTCACGCGAGGGCGGACTCAACGTGATGCAGAACCATCTCACGCGCTTCCCGAAGGTCGATGCCGTCTTTGCCATCAACGACCCGCAGGCCATCGGCGCCGACCTCGCGGCCAAGCAACTCAACCGCAAGAACATCGTCATCACCTCCGTCGACGGCGCACCGGACATCGAGACAGCGCTCAAGGGCGATACCCAGGTGCAGGCGTCGGCCAGCCAGGACCCGTTCATGATCGCGCAGAAGGCGGTGGAAATCGGACACGACATCCTCAACGGCAAGAAGCCCGAGTCGCAGATGACGCTGTTGCCGTCGACGCTGATCACGCGCGCGAACGTCAAGGACTACAAGGGCTGGCAAGCGCCGCGCTGAGCCGGGGACCGACCATGTTCGTGGTATGTGGCGAAGCGCTGATGGATGTCTACATGGGCGAGTCGACGCCCACCGGCATGACGCTCGACGCGCGCATCGGCGGCTCGCCGCTCAATGTGGCGCAAGGGCTTGCGCGACTGGCGCGGCCGGCGGCTTTCCTGACTGGCCTGTCGACCGACGCGCTGGGCGAGCGGCTGCTGGCCTCGCTCCGAGCGGAAGGCGTCGACACCTCGCTGATCTTCCGCAGCGACGCGCCGACCACGCTCAGCGTCGTGAGCGTCGATGCCAGCGGCGTGCCGCGCTACGCCTTCCACGGCAACGGCGCGGCCGACAGGCAAATCACGCTCGACACGCTGCCCGCGTTGCCGCCGGCCACGCGCGTGCTGCAGTTCGGCTCCTATGCGCTGGTGGTCGAGCCGGTCGGGAGCGCCCTGCGCGGCCTGGCCAAACGCGAGCGTGAGCGACGGCTGATTGCCTACGATCCGAACGTGCGTCTCAACGTCGAGCCCGATCTCGTTCACTGGCGCTCGGTGGTCGAGGAGATGGTGTCGAACGCGCACCTGGTGAAGGTGAGCGACGAAGACCTGGGCCTGCTCTATCCGTCCGAAACGCCGGAGCAGGTTGCGGCCCGCTGGCTCACGCAGGGCGCTTCCCTGGTGGCGGTGACGCGCGGTCGACATGGCGCGAGCGCATGGACGCGAAATGCCCAGGCCGACGCGCCATCGCCCGAGACCAAAGTGGTCGACACCGTCGGCGCGGGCGACACCTTCCACGCGGCCCTGCTGACATGGCTGGACGAGCATGACGCGCTCACGCCCGATGCGCTCTCGGCTCTGGATGGCGCATCCCTCGACGCCCTTCTCCGCTTCGCTGCACGCGCCGCCGCCATCACCTGTTCGCGCCGCGGCGCGGACATGCCGCGGCGAGATGAGCTTGGCTGAAATCGTGGACAGCAAAGGATTCACACGCTAGCCGCCGCTCAAGCCGAGGTCAATCCGATTGAATCCACCCGGCCACCCGCCCCTTGCGGGGCCCCGGCACTAGAGGAAGGACGCCTGGGGCGACGAAGATTCGGCGCCGGAAGACGGCTGTTCATGCCGCTCGTTCACATCGCCGCACTGTGCGCGATTGCGCAACGCGTGCTCCATCACGACCAGCGCCAGCATCGCCTCGGCAATCGGCGTCGCGCGGATGCCGACGCAGGGATCGTGGCGACCCTTGGTCACGACCTCGACCGGCTGGTTGTTGACGTCGATGGACTGGCGCGGGCTGATGATCGAACTGGTGGGCTTGATCGCGATGCTCACTTCGAGGTCCTGCCCGGTACTGATACCGCCCAGCACGCCGCCCGAGTTGTTGGTCAAGAAGCCCTCCGGGGTGATCGAATCGCCATGCGTGGTGCCCCGCTGCGTGACGCTCGCGAAGCCGGCGCCGATCTCCACGCCCTTGACCGCGTTGATGCCCATCATCGCCCAGGCGATGTCGGAGTCCATCTTGTCGAACAGCGGCTCGCCGAGGCCGACGGGCACGTTCGACGCGGTCACGCGAATGCGCGCGCCGCAGGAGTCGCCGGCCTTGCGCAGCGCGTCCATGTAAGCCTCGAGCTGCGAGACATCGGAAACGGGCGCGAAGAAGGGGTTGTTCGGCACGTGGTCCCAACTCTCGAACGGGATCACGATGTCGCCGATCTGCGCCATGCAGCCACGGAATACGGTGCCGTACCTCTCGGACAGCCACTTCTTTGCAACCGCGCCGGCGGCCACCATCGGCGCCGTCAGCCGCGCCGACGACCTGCCGCCGCCGCGCGGATCGCGAATGCCGTATTTCTTGAAGTAGGTGAAGTCGGCGTGGCCGGGTCGGAACTGCTGCGCGATCTGGCCGTAGTCCTTGCTGCGCTGGTCGGTGTTCTGGATCAGCAGCGCGATCGGCGTGCCGGTGGTCTTGCCTTCGTAGACGCCGCTGAGGATCTGCACCGCATCGGGTTCGTTGCGCTGGGTCACGTGGCGGCTGGTGCCGGGGCGGCGGCGATCGAGATCGCCCTGGATATCGGCTTCGCTGAGCGCCATCCCGGGCGGGCAGCCGTCGATGACGCAGCCGATCGCGGGGCCATGCGATTCGCCGAAGTTGGTGACCGCGAAAAGGGTGCCGAAGGTGTTGCCGCTCATGCGGGCGATTATCGTTGAGGGACGTGTCCGCAATCTGGAATGGTTTATGCGTGCTGCGGCGCAACATCCCCTTTTGAAACCTTCGAGGAGCGCGCAAATGCTGGACCGTACCGATACGAAGTTCTCCCACATCAAACCCGGCGACACCGACTACGTCTCTGGCGGGTTGCGCGATTTCTTCCTGTACCGAGACCTGGGCATCGCCGAGGCGACCAACGGCAAGGTGATCGCGCACCTCGTCAAGGCCAACATGGCACCGGAAACGGGCACCGGTTGGCACCGCCACGAGGCGGACTTCCAGATCGTCATCATGGTGAAGGGCTGGGCCCGCTTCATGTACGAAGACAAGGAAACGCTGGTCGAGGCCGGGGACGTGGTGCACCAGCGTCCCGGCATCCGGCACTACCTGTTCGACTACTCGCCGGACATGGAGTACCTGGAAATCGTTTCCCCGGCGGACTTCAAGAGTGTCGATGTGGAGCCGGCGTGCGAAGTCCCCGCGCCAACACCGTGGAAATAGGCTGAAAGCGGGTCCTGCCACCCGGAAGGGACATGCGTTCGCGTGCGTGAAGAAGCCCGTTGACCGGGCCTGGGTCAAAATCCGAGGATGCCCGCCCAGCCCCTTCCCCCCCTCAATCGCCAGTTCGTCGCCCATTTCGGAGAAATGGGCAGCAAGTGGGGCATCAACCGCACCGTCGGCCAGATCTACGCGCTGATCTTCCTCTCGGAGCGCGCGCTCAATGCCGACGAGATTGCCGAGTCGCTGGAGTTTTCTCGCTCGAATGTGAGCATGGGCCTGAAGGAGCTCCAGGCGTGGCGGCTGGTGCGCCTGCGCCACCACCCAGGCGACCGTCGCGAGTATTTCGAGGCGCCCGCCGACGTGTGGGAAATCTTTCGCGTGCTGGCCGAGGAAAGGCGCCGCCGCGAGATCGAGCCCACGCTCTCGATGCTGCGGATGGCGCTGCTCGAAGAGCCCACCTCCGACGAGGAACGCCATGCCCAGCAGCGCATGCGCGAGATGCACGACCTGATCGATCGCCTGATGAAGTGGTTCGACGACGTGCAGCGCCTGGCGCCCGAAACCGCCATGCAGCTCATGGGCATGGGCGCCACCGTGACCAAGGTCCTCAACCTCAAGGATCGCCTGACCGGTGGCAAGGAAAAGAAGCCGGCCGCCTGACCCCTATGGCTTGTTCAGTTTGTCGCGACGAATCGCGTCATCTTCCATCAGCTCGTACCACATCGCGTTGAGCACCGCGAAGGTGGCGGCAAGAGGCAGTCCGAGAATCCAGGCGAAGTACCACATGAGTGAATTCCTTGGTTGATTCCTGAAGTGATCAGTAGGCGTGGCCGCGGTCTTCGCTGATCGCGTCGGCGTCCACCTTGCCTCGCAGCACGTAGTAGACCCAGCTGGTGTAGGCCACGATGATCGGGATGAAGATCGCGGTCACGACGAGCATGATGAACAGCGTCAGGTGGCTCGACGATGAATCGAACACCGTGAGGCTGGCTCGCGGATCGATCGACGACGGCAGGATGAACGGGAACATCGAGACGCCGACGCTCAGGATGATGCCGGCGATGCTCAGCGCGCTGGCCAGCAGCGTCATCATCTCGGCGCGCATGCGCAGCCCCAGCAATGCGATCAGCGCACCTCCGAGCCCCAGGGCGGGAACCACATAGAGCAACGGATGCGCCGCGTAGTTGACGAACCAGGCACCCGCGTGAACCTCCGCGGTCTTCAGCATCGGGTTCGACGGCCCGTCCATGGGCAAGGCGCTCGTCACGCGATAGCCATCCACGAAAGACCAGAGCATGAACCCGGCCAGCGCATACAGGACAACGGTCGCGACCGCAGCCACGCTTCCATACGCGCGTGCGCGTTGGGAGACGGGCCCCTGCGTCTTCAGTTGCAGCCACGCGCTGCCGTGCATCACGAGCATCGCGACCGACACCAGTCCGCACAGCAAGGCGAAGGGATTCAGCAGGCCGAAGAACGAGCCGTCGTAGAAGATGTGCATGTCGGTGCCGAATCGAAACGGCACGCCCCTGAGCACATTGCCCATGGCCACGCCGAAGATCAGCGAAGGCACGAAGCCGCCGATGAACAGGGCGATGTCCCAGCGCGCCTTCCAGCTCGCGTCATCGCGCTTGCCCCTGAACTTGAAGGCCACCGGTCGCAATATGAGTGCGAAAAGGATCGCGAACATCGCCAGGTAGAAGCCCGAGAACGAGACGGCGTAGAGCTGCGGCCAGGCCGCGAAGATCGCGCCGCCGCCGAGGATCAGCCAGACCTGGTTGCCCTCCCAGACCGGGCCGACGCTGTTGATGATGACGCGGCGCTCCAGATCGTTGCGCCCGGCAAAGGGCAGCAGCATGCCAGTGCCCAGGTCGAAGCCGTCGGTCACGGCAAAGCCGATCAGCAGCACGCCGAGCAGCAGCCACCAGACGACACGCAGGAATTCGTAGGACAGCAGTGTGTGCAGGATCATGGTCGTGCTCCGGTTCAGTCGGCGGACAGAGGCGAGGGCCGGAGTGCGGCCAGTTCGGGATCGGCTTCGGCGCGGTAGACGGACGGCGCCGGCACCGGTTGCTCCTTGGGCCCCTTGCGGATCGCCTTGAGCATCAGCTTCATCTCGATAAGGAAGAGGATGGTGTAGATCAGCACGAAGCCGAGGATGGTGATCAACAGCGTCATCGCGCCCAGGTTCGACACGGCCACCGCCGTCGGCAGCACGCCTTCGATCACCCACGGCTGACGGCCGACCTCGGCCACGATCCAGCCCAGTTCGGCCGCGAGCCACGGCAACGGGATGGCGAACACCGCCACCTTGAGGAGCCACGGATAGGCGTCAAGCTTTCGTCGTGCCGAAAGCACGAAGAAGGTGGCCGTGAGCACGATGAAGAACATGCCGAGCCCCACCATGAGGCGGAAGGACCAGTACAGCGGCGTCACTGCCGGCACCGTATCTTGCGCCGCCTGCGCGACCTGTTCGGGCGTTGCCTTGCGTGGGTCGTCCACGTAGCGCTTGAGCAGCAGCGCGTAGCCCAGGGCATGGCCGTTCTGCTCGAAGATGTTGCGGGCCGACGCCGGAACCGCGTCCTCGCTGCCGGCTTCGCGAATCTGCTGCAACGCGTCGTAGGCGGAGATGCCGACGCGGATGTTCAGCTCGGCGCGATGCACCAGGTCGTCGATGCCGGGAATCTCGGTGGTCAGCGAGCGCGTGCCGATGAGGCCCAGCAGCATCGGGATGTGTACGGCGAAGTGGGTCTCGCGCGTTCGCTGGTCGGGAAAGCCGAAGGCCGTGAAGGCGGCGGGCGCGGGCTCGGTCTTCCACATCGCTTCCAGCGCAGCGACCTTCATCTTCTGGTGTTCGGTCGAGAGATAGCCGCTCTCGTCGCCCAGCAGCACCACGGACAGGGAGGCAGCCAGACCGAATGATGCTGCGACCGTCATCGACCGCTTCGCAAGCTGCAGATGACGGCCCTTGAGCACATACCACGCCGAGACGCCGAGCACGAAGATGGCGGCCACCGTGTAGCCGGCCGATACCGTGTGCACGAACTTGGCCTGCGCCACCGGATTGGTCAGCACCGCGAAGAAGTCCGTCACCTCCATGCGCAAGGTCTGCGGATTGAAGGCGGCGCCTACGGGGTTCTGCATCCAGCCATTGGCGATCAGGATCCACAGCGCCGAGAAGTTGGAGCCGATGGCGACCAGCCAGGTGACGATCAGGTGGGCCACCTTCGACAACTTGTCCCAGCCGAAGAAGAACAGCCCGACAAAGCTCGCTTCGAGGAAGAAGGCCATCAGCCCTTCGATCGCCAGCGGCGCGCCGAAGACATCGCCCACGTAGTGGCTGTAGTAACTCCAGTTCATGCCGAACTGGAACTCCATGACGATGCCGGTCGCGACACCCATCGCGAAGTTGATGCCGAAGAGCACACCCCAGAACTTGGTCATGTCGCGCCAGATGGTGCGGCCGGTCATCACATAGACCGTCTCCATGATCGCGAGGACCACTGAAAGGCCGATGGTCAGCGGGACAAAGAGGAAGTGATACAGCGCCGTGAGGGCGAACTGCAATCGAGAGAGGGCGACGATGTCGAGGTCCATGGGGTTCCTTTCGTGTTCTTGCGTATCGCTCGTTTCTCAGTCCGGCCGCAGGGCGCACAGTGCAGCATCGAATGCCGGCGTGCCGCGCTGGAGGTCGGCCACGATTCGGCCCTCCTCCATGCAGACCAGGCGGTTCGCCAGCGCGGCCTCGCGCCGCAGGTGGGTCGCGATGAGAAGAGTGCGACCTGCAGCCTGGACTTCGAGGCGCCGCAACACGTCGTGCGCGGTCGCAGTGTCCAACGCTTCGGTGGGCTCGTCCATCAGCCAAAAGGGTACGTCTCGCATCAACAGACGCGCCAATGCAAGCCGGCGCGACTGACCGCCCGAAAGGCCCAGGCCGCCCTCGCCGAGCCGCGTGTCGAGGCCCGAGGTCATTGCTTTCACGTCGCTGGCGAGACCTGCCCCTTGCAGCGCGCGCCAGATCAGCGTGTCGTGCGCCTCGGGGTCGGCGAGCCGGAGGTTGTCACGGAGGCTGTCCTGGAAGAGTTCCGTGCGCTGTGTCAGCAGGCAGTGTGGCCGCATGAAAAGGTCCCCGGATTGCAACGGCAGTTCGCGTGCAAGCGCGGCGAGCAAGGTGGACTTGCCGGCGCCGCTGGGGCCCACGAGCGCCACGCGCTCTCCCGCGGACAAGGCGAGCGACACGCCGTTCAGTGCAGGCATTCGGCAGCCCGGATAGGTCACGGTGGCCGCAGTCAGGTGCAGGGCGCTCCCTTGGTCGAGCAAGTCGGCCTTCTCGGCAATGCGCGTGTCCTCCTTCGCCATCTGCGGCGCCAATCGTCTCGCGGCCAGCCACGCGCGGCCGGCTTCGATCGCCCCCCGTCGCAAGGCGGCGAAGGGTTCGACGGCGGTGAGCGCCATCAGGACCCCAAGGGCCGCGGCAGGTGCGCTCACCGCGCCCTCGCCTGCGAGCACTCCCACAGCCAACAGCACGCCGGCCAGCGTCAAAGTGCCGACCATCCCATACGCCAGGCCGGCGCCGACCTCCAGACGATTGAGCTTCATGTCCGCCTTGGCGAGATGCCGGTCTGCTGCGGCGAGTGCTGCCTGTTGTGCGTCCATCCTGCCGGCCATGACCAGCTCCGTCTGGCCGGCCACCAGATCCACAGCACGGGCGCGCAAGGCTTCCATCGCTTGCGCACGCATGACCGCGGCGGGCCTCGCACGCGCGGCGATCCACAGTGCGATGCCCCAGCCAGTGCCGACCAGCCAGAGCGCCAGCGCCAGGCCCATCCAGGGACTCATGAAGCCGAGCACGACACCGGCCAGCATCGCCGCGCCGAAGGCCGCACCGGCCGGCACGAGCATTCGCAGATAGAACGACTCGAGCGCATCGATGTCGGACGTGAGGCGAAACAGCAGCCGTGCCGGCCGAGCCAGCAACCGGCGCGCAGCGTCGGGACGTGCCCATCCGCGAAAGAGCCGCTCGCGCAGCGCGGCCAGCACGCCGAAAGTGGCGTCGTGCGTGACGAGCCGTTCGCCGTAGCGCGATGCAGTGCGGCCCAATGCGAGCAGCCGGATGCCGGCCGAGGGCATGAAGACGTCGAAGCGCATGGCCGTCATCGCGTTGAGGCCCGCAAGCGCCGTCGCAGTGATGAACCATCCGGACAGCCCCAGCAGCGCCATGCCCATCAGCACCGTCAGCGCTGCCATGGCCGCGCCCAGTGCGAGCCGGCCGGGTTCTGCCGCCAGGAAAGGGAGAACCACGGGACGAAGATCGCGCCAGAGTTTCACGCGGCCTCCTCCTCGGGCACCGCGTCCAGTCGAACCACGCGGTTCATTCGCGCGGCGAGGACAGGATCGTGCGTGGCCACGATCAGCGTCCTGCCGCGCGCGAGTTCGAGCAGCGCGTCGGCCACGCGCTCGGCGGTCCGCGTGTCGAGGTGGGCGGTCGGCTCGTCGACCAGCAGCAGATCGGCATCGGGATGCGCGGCCATGCGTGCCAGCGCCAGCCGAACGGCCTCGCCGCCGGAAAGACCCGTCCCGCCCTCTCCCAATGCGGTGGTCGGATGCGCCTGTGCCACATCGTCCAGGGCAGCGAACCGCATCGCGGCTTCGACCTGCGACGCGTGGACATCCGCGCGGCCCAGGGCAACATTCGCCTGCACGGAACCGGCAAACACATGCGGCCTCTGGCCCATCCATGCCATGCGGGCGCGCAGGGACACCACCGTGCGGTCCGACAACGGCACGCCGCCGATCGCGATCTCGCCTCGCTGCGCAGGCACCAGGCCGGCGATCAGGCACAGAAGCGCCGTCTTGCCCGAGCCGCTCGGACCCATCAGCGCGACATGCTCGCCCGCGGCCACGCGCAAGTCGTAGCCTTCAAGAAAAGCGTCCTCGCCAGGGTGCGCGAAATGCAATGAATGAACGCGCACCGAGGGTGCGCCAGCCTTCGCCGGGCCTTGCGGCAATGCCGTCGCCTGCGCACCCGGCAGCGGCACGCCGCCACGCACCAGTCGTTCGAGCGATTCCAGCGCCGCCTCGCCGGCCGCCCGGTCATGCCACACCGCCGACAACTCGCGCAGTGGCTCGAAAAATGCTGGCGCCAGCAGCAGGATGAACGTGCCCTGGCCGAGGCTCAGGCGGACGCCCCAGGTGCCGAATTCGAAGGTGCCCAATAGATGGAAGCCGATGAAAGCCGCCACCATGGCCACGCCCAGGGCCGAGAACAACTCGAGCACGGCAGACGACAGGAAGGCGATCCGGAGCACCGCCATGGTCCGTGCACGCAGGCTCTGGGCGGCTTTGCCCAAGCGCCGGGCGGTGGCGTCGACGGCCCCCAGGGAGCGCAAGGTCGCCAGCCCGCGAAGTCGATCGAGCAGGAACGCGTTCATGTCGCCCACTTCGATCATCTGCGCCTCGCTCGCGGCCTTGGCACGCCAGCCGATGATGGCCATGAAGATCGGGATCAGCGGTGCCGCAACCAGCAACACCAGTGCCGCCACCCATGACAAGCACGCGACCACGGCCACGATCACGAGCGGAACCAGCATTGCCCGCCAACGCGCAGGGCCATAGCGCACCAGGTACGGCACCAGCGCCTCGGCCTGCTCGGCGATCACGCTGGCCGCGAGGCCCGATGCAGGCCTCGCGCTGTCGAGCGGCGATCTCGCCGCCAGCGCCGCGGCCACCCTTGCCCGCAATCCGGACAACGTCGAACGGGCCGCCACGTAGACCCGGCGCATGCCCCATGCTTCGCAGGCCGCACGCAGCAGCCCCAGGACCAGGATGCCTGCGGCGGGCGTCAGGGTCGCGGCGATACCCTCGCCCGCGCCCAGACGCTGGATGGCCCATGCCAGCAAAGCCGCTTGCGGCAGCCACAACAGCGCAGCGACCCCCTGGACCAGGCTCCCCAGCCCGGGAGAGTCAAGGGAGCGCAAGAGAGCGGTCGATGGTGCGGGTGGGTTCACTTGTTTGGATTCGTGTAATTTCAGTATTTACTGAAAACTCGCCAATCATAAGAGATGTCACGCAGCGCCAGCGATCTTCGCCGCAAAGCCCCCGCCAGAATGCCTAATCCCCATGACGCAAGCGCTAAGCTTCCATGTCGATCGACGGAGAACGCCAATTGAAGATCCTTTCCATCACGCCGACGTACTTTCCGGAGATCGGGGGTATCGAGTCCCTCGTGCGCGAACTCGCGACGCGTATCTCGCGCGGCGGGACGCAGGTGGACGTGGCGCATATCTCGGCCAACCACGCGGCCTTTTCAGTCAGCGAGATGGACGGGATCAACGTGTACCGGGTGCCCGTCACCGGCAATCGCCTCGTGGGCTACGCGCGCGGGCTGGGCCGCCTGGCCTCCGGCTACGACCTGCTGCACGTGCACGACCCGCAACTGATGCTGCTGACCGGCAACGTGATCCTGCAATGCCGGGACATCCCCGCCATCATGAGCTCGCATGGCGGCTTCCGCCACACGGGGCAGCATCAGGCGTTCAAGCAGTTGCACGAGCGCTTCCTGATGCGCCGGCTGTTGCGCCACTACCGCAAGGTCCTGGCGGGCAGCGATTCCGACATGACTTACTTCAGCGCCTTCTCGGACAACGTCGAGAAGAACGAGCCCGGCGTCAACTTTTCCAAGTTCGCGAGCGGCCGCAGCATCGGCGCGCC
Source organism: Variovorax sp. P5_A3 (assembly GCF_056400665.1). Taxonomy (NCBI): domain Bacteria; kingdom Pseudomonadati; phylum Pseudomonadota; class Betaproteobacteria; order Burkholderiales; family Comamonadaceae; genus Variovorax; species Variovorax sp. P5_A3. The sequence goes on from NZ_JBFUKW010000029.1 coordinate 66,881, forward strand.
CGATCCGACCCGATGGATCTACTGGGGCCGCTGGTCGCGCAACAAGCGCATAGACGCCGTCATCGACACAGTCGCCATGGCGAGGGACAACGGCATCGCCATCGATCTTCTGATTGCAGGCCCCGACTTCGACAAGCTCGGCGGATCATTGCAGGCGAAGATCGACGCCCTCGGACTCGGCGATTCGATCAGGATGCACCCCTACATCGAAGACGCAGCCCTGATGCAGGAACTGCAGCAGCGCACCGTCTTCATCACCGGCAGCGAATACGAGGGCTTCGGCATCGGCATCGTCGAGGCCATGGCCGCCGGCAAGATCGTCGTCTGTCGGGACATCCAACCCATCAACGGTTTCGTCGACAAATCCGAGACGGGCTTCTTCCTCGAGTTCGACAACGGGCCGAAAGATCTCGCCACGGTGCGCGAGATCACGCGCCTCGACGCGGCGCGGTGCGAGACCATGGCAGCCGCCGCGCAGCACAAGGCCAAGCGTTACGACTGGGAATCGGTGGCCCTGCAATTCGCCGAACACTATGCGAAGGCGCTTTGCGGCCAGGATCAGGACGGCGCCCTGCGCCCCCGGTAGGTCCTAGGTCGAGACGATCAGGCCGCAGGCCAGCAGGCCGGCGAACAGGCCCAGCACCGCACGCCACGTCGCGGGGCGCGATTCGACCCAACGGTACAGAAGCACGGCGGCAGCGATCGACAGGCCGAAAGTCACCATCAATCCGAGCATGTCGATCCACGGCGTGGGGGGCATCAGCCGGCTCACCACCGCGCTTACCAGCAAGAGCACCGGAAAGTGGATGAGGAAGAGCGAATACGAGATACGCCCCAGCCGCACCAGTGGCTCGCCCATCGAAGGCCAGGCGGCAGGCTTCAGGCCATCGAGGTGCTGCACGATGGCCACGCCCAGCGCCGTGACCAGCGCCGTCGCAATGCGGCTGCGCCAATCGAGCGCCAGCGCCGCCGCCCCGAGGAGGGCGAGCAACACCACTGCAAATCCCCACGTGCTGGCTCGCGTTGCACGGCCGATCCAGAAGACCAGCATGCCCAGCCCATAGGAGCCGAAGAAGTAGAACGCGGTGGTGTCGAGTTCTGCATGGCGATTGAACACGGCGAGCGAGGCGATCACCAGTGACAGGACGAGCCCAGCCAGGAGCCAGCGCGATCGCTCCGGCCGCACGGACCAGCGCCGCTGCATCAGTTCAGAGAAGCCGATCGCTGCGAGCGCCAGCACGAAGAGTTGGAAGTCGATCGCCACGTACCAGACGCCGGTCGACAAGGCGTCGTAGCCGAGCAGGTCCTGCAGCAGTAGCCCGTGCGCCAGCAACTGCGCCATGGCGGGCGGCGCGGGCACCGCCTCGTCGTCGAGCCAGGGGCGGACCAGCGCCGCCACGAGCACACTGAAGATCAGGGCCACGAGGTAGGGCATGACCAGCCGGCCGTAGCGCTGGAAGACCCGCACCAGCGGCCGATCGACGCGCATGACGCCGTCCGGCGCGAGGCTCCCCGCCGCCAGGAATCCGGCCAGCACCAGAAACACCTGCACCGCCAGCCGCCCATCCTGGGCGAACCAGTCGAACAAGCCCGGCGCCAGCGACGACGCGCCCGCCGGCATCGGCCCGTAGCGCGAGAGGTGATGCCCGACGATCACGGCGCAGGCAATGCCCTTCACCGCATCGAGCAGCGGCATGCGGCCAGAAGGCGCTGGCACGCGAGTGCCCATGGTCATGCGCTCAGACGGCAAGGCGGCGGCGCGCTTCCTGGTATTCGCGCTTGAGCTTCTCGACATAGGCCGCGGCGGTCGCGACCTCGGTCACGGCGCCGATACCCTGGCCCGAACCCCAGATGTCTTTCCAGGCCTTGGCCTTGCTGCCTTCGCCGCCGCCGAAGTTCATCGTCTTCAGGTCGCCCTCTGGCAGGTTGGCCGGGTCCATGCCCGCCGCCACGATGCTTGGCGCAAGGTAGTTGCCGTGCACGCCGGTGAAGAGATTGGAATAGACGATGTCGTCGGACGTGCCGTCGACGATGGCCTGCTTGTACTCCGCGCTCGCGCGCGCTTCCTCGGTGGCGATGAAGGCCGTGCCGATGTACGCGAAATCAGCGCCCATGGCTTGCGCCGCCAGCACAGCGCCGCCGGTCGCAATGGAGCCCGACAGCGCGATGGGGCCGTCGAACCACTGGCGGAGCTCTTGCACCAGCGCGAACGGGCTCTTCACGCCCGCGTGGCCGCCGGCACCCGCCGCGACGGCGATGATGCCGTCGGCGCCCTTCTCGATCGCCTTCTTCGCGAAGTTGTTGTTGATGATGTCGTGCAAGGTCACGCCGCCATAGCTGTGGACCGCATCGTTGACGTCGGTACGCGCGCCGAGGGAGGTGATGACGATCGGCACCTTGTACTTGACGACCATTTCCATATCGTGCTCCAGCCGGTCGTTGCTCTTGTGCACGATCTGGTTGATCGCGAACGGCGCGGCGGGATTCGTCGGATTGGCCTTGTTGTAGGCGGCGAGCTCCTCGGTGATTTCCGCGAGCCAGTCTTCGAGCTGGGAAGCAGGACGCGCATTGAGTGCGGGCATCGATCCCACCACGCCCGCCTTGCACTGCGCGATCACGAGCTTCGGATTGCTGATGATGAAAAGCGGTGAGCCGATGATGGGCAGCGGCAGGTTGGCGAGCACGGGCGGCAACTTGGACATGGGGTCTCCGGACTATGTGAATGAACTATCAAAAACGGGCCCCTGTTCGGGAAACACCGCGGAACCGGCTCTGCCGGGCCGCAAGGTGTTGCCCCCGGCAGGGGGTAGGCGGCCACACGAAGTGCGCAAGCCTGGGGACGAGATCAAAAAGCTTCGAGCGCGAGCGCCGTGACGCTCTCGGCGCCTTCGACGATGCTGTCGCGAAGGCCGGGCGCCTTGTTCAGGATGTGCTCGGCATAGAAGCGCGCGGTGGCGATCTTGGCCTTCATGAAGGCCACGTCGGTACCGGCCTTCGCAAGGTCCTCCGCGATCAACAGCGAACGCGCCAATTGCCAGCCGGCGACCACATTGCCCGCGAGCATCAGGTAGGGCACGCTACCCGCGAACACCGCGTTGGGCGAAGCCTTGGTCTGGCCCGCGACGAAGTCGACGACATCGACGAAGGCTTCGCGCGCCGCCTTCAGGCGCCTGGCCATGGCCAACGCATCGGGCGTGTCGCGCTTGGCGAGTTCGGCTTCGGTCTTCTCGATCTGCGCGGCAATCGCCTTCGCGGTCTGGCCCCCGTCGCGCGCGGTCTTGCGGCCCACCAGGTCGTTCGCCTGGATCGCCGTCGTGCCTTCGTAGATCGTCAGGATCTTGGCATCGCGCAGGTACTGCGCCGCGCCAGTTTCCTCGATGAAGCCCATGCCGCCATGCACCTGCACGCCGAGCGAAGCCACTTCCAGGCTCATCTCGGTGCTGTAGCCCTTGACCAGCGGCACCAGGTACTCGTAGAAGGCCTGGTTCTGCTTGCGCGTGTCGGCATCGGGATGATGGTGCGCTGCGTCATAGGCCGCAGCGGCCACGGTCGCCATCGCGCGGCAGCCTTCGGTGTAGGCACGCATCGTCATAAGCATGCGCTTCACGTCCGGGTGATGGATGATCGGCGCGCTGGCGTTGATCGAGCCATCGACCGGCCGACTCTGCACACGGTCCTTGGCGTAGCCCACCGCATGCTGGTAGGCACGTTCTGCGATCGCGATGCCCTGCATGCCCACCGCATAGCGGGCCGAGTTCATCATGATGAACATGTATTCGAGGCCGCGGTTCTCCTGGCCGACGAGGTAGCCGACGGCACCGCCGTGGTCGCCGTATTGCAGCACCGCAGTCGGCGAGGCCTTGATGCCCAGCTTGTGCTCGATGCTGACGCAATGCACGTCGTTGCGATCGCCCAGCGAGCCGTCCTTGTTCACGAGGAACTTCGGGACCACGAACAGGCTGATGCCCTTCACGCCTTCGGGCGCGCCGGTCACGCGGGCGAGCACCAGATGGACGATGTTCTCGGCCATGTCGTGTTCACCGTAGGTGATGAAGATCTTGGTGCCGAACACCTTGTAGGTGCCGTCGGGCTGGGGCTCGGCGCGGCTGCGCACCATCGCGAGGTCGCTGCCGGCCTGCGGTTCGGTCAGGTTCATCGTGCCGGTCCACTCACCGCTCACGAGCTTCTCGAGGTAGATGGCCTTGAGTTCGTCGGAGCCGGCCGTGAGCAGTGCCTCCGTTGCGCCATCGGTCAGCAGCGGGCACAGGGCAAAGCTCATGTTGGCCGAATTCAACATCTCGACGCAAGCGGCGCCGATGACCTTTGGAAGGCCCTGTCCACCGAAGTCCGACGGATGCTGCAGGCCCTGCCAGCCGCCCGAAACATACTGCGCGAAGGCTTCCTTGAAGCCCGGCGTGGTCGTGACCTTCCCGTCCTTGAACGAGGACGGATCCCGATCGCCCGCGACGTTGAGCGGCGCGATCACGTCCTGGTTGAAGCGCGCGCACTCTTCGAGCACGGCCTGCGCCGTTTCGAGGCCGGCTTCTTCGAGGCCCGGCATCCGTGCCACCTGCGCGATGTTCGCGAGGTGCTCGATGTCGAACAGCATGTCCTTGAGGGGAGCGATGTAGCTCATATGTGTCTCCTAAGGCCCTTCGGCCGAATGCGAGTCGATGCGAAAAAAAGGGCATCGCGAACGATGCCCCTTTGCTCCACCATCGAATGGGTGTTTCTCAGAGTGCCTTGACCAGTTCCGGCACAGCCGTGAACAGGTCCGCCACGAGGCCGTAGTCGGCCACGCTGAAGATCGGCGCTTCTTCGTCCTTGTTGATCGCGACGATCACCTTGGAGTCCTTCATGCCGGCCAGATGCTGGATCGCGCCCGAGATGCCCGCTGCGATGTACAACTG
>NZ_JBFUKW010000030.1:0-65942 GCF_056400665.1 Variovorax sp. P5_A3
TCGGCGCGGAAGTGGTGGTAGTACGTGACCACGCCGTGCACTTCGGCGCGCGAGAGATTCAACGCCTCGGCGATCGTCGCCACCGACTGCGCGGGCACATGACCCAGCGCGTCCTGCACGTCATGCAGGATCGGCAGCAGCGCACCGGGTTCGCCTGCGCGCTGCGCCAGGACATTGCGAACGACGCCCATCGCATCGGGCGGAGAGGAAGTCGAAGAAGAAGTCGAAGAAGAGTTGCCTTCAGTCATCGTGGGCCCTGCGCTATGGGTGCGCCTCAGTTGAAGAACTTCCCTGGGCAGCTTGCGGCAGATGCCCAGATCATGGGAGTGTCGAACATGTACACGGGTCGGTCTAATTTATTCCCGGAATCAATCGATGCGAATCGGAAATCAGGGTTTCCACTACAGATGAAAGTACCCTCAAGCGGCCCCGGGCGCAGCGAGCGATCCCGAGTGCAATGCCACTTCGCTCAGCCAGATCGGTTCGCCCGCAAAAGTCAGCGCAGCCTGCAGCGTGCGGGATGGACGATTGCTGTCGTGCACCATGAATGCAATCGGCACCTCGACATGGGGATCCGCCAGAGGCAGCGCCTCCAGGTCGTCGTAGCCCTGCACCGCATCGACCAGCGCGCCCGGCATGATGCTGGACACGCGCCCGGCCCGCACGCTCAAGGCCAGCGTCAGGATCGAGTTGGTTTCGATGACGGGCTTCGGCGTCGCACCTGCCTGCGCGAACGCGCGGTCCACGATGGTCCGGTTGTGCATCTCGGAACTCATCAGGCACAGGGGCAGCAGCGCCGCCTCGCGCCAGGCGATGGGCGGTCCCAACTGCAGGCCGCGACCGCTTCGGCGCGCGGACTTGCGCAGCAGGAAATAGTGCTCCACGTACTGCGGCAGGACGCGCACGACAGAGTGCTCGTTATCGATGCGCTCGGTGTACCCCAATCCCAGATCCAGCGCCATGCTCTCCAGGCCGGTCTCCAGTTCGACCGAACTCATCGAGCGCAATGTCGGCGTGATGCCCGGATGGCGATCCTGAAGCATCGCCACGAAGCGGGCAGCGATCGGCATGGCCGTCGGCACGGCACCGATCAACAGGTTGCCTGTCGGATCTCCCGCGCGGCTGTTGAGATCCTGCTGAAGGATCTCGTACTCGCGCAGGATGGTGCGCCCACTGGCCAGGATCCGCAGCCCCTCGACAGTGAACCCCGCAAAGTTGCGGCCGCGCTTGACGATCGAGGTCCCGAAACTCTCCTCCAGCGCCCTGATGGCGTTGGACAGGGCGGGTTGCGTCACGCTGCAGGCGAGCGCCGCCCTGCCGAAGTGGCGATAGTCGTCGAGGGCAACCAGGTACTTGAGCGAAATGAACAGGTTCATGCGGCGGGGATTCGTGCGGGAGCTTCCTTGGACCCTGAATCTACTTGCCGGCAGGCGGCACGCCATCCGCAACTGCCCGGACATCCGACCCCTGCCAGCGACCGCCAGGCACCGACACGGAACGACCCCGACTCCATGCCATGGCCTTTCGGAGCGCGACAAGCGCCGGGCGCAAGTGCATTGGAAGATCCCGCCCTGGTCCATCAACCGAAAGACAAAAGATGAACAAGCCCTCGACAGCCCGTGCGGCCCGGATGTCCGGCGGCCGCCTCTTCTCGCGCCGCACCGCACTGGGCGCGCTGGCCATCCTGGCAGGCGCAAGCGCTTTCCGCGTCATCCCGTCGATGGCGGCGGAGAGTGCGGTCGTGATTCCCGCTCCGGCCGACGATGCCGCCGCATCGAGTGCTGCCACCGAAACGGCTGTCGTTGCCGGCGGCTGCTTCTGGGGTGTGCAGGGGGTGTTCCAGCACGTGAAGGGCGTGACCAATGCAGTCTCCGGCTACGCGGGCGGCGATGAAAAGACCGCCCAGTACGAATCCGTAGGCTCCGGCAGGACAGGCCACGCCGAAGCGGTCTCGATCACCTTCGACCCCAAGCAGATCAGCTATGGGCGCATCCTGCAGATCTATTTCTCGGTCGCGCACAACCCGACCGAACTCAACCGGCAAGGGCCGGACCATGGAACGCAGTACCGCTCCACCATCTTCGCGCAGAACGCGGAGCAGGCGCGCATCGCCAAGGCTTACATCGACCAGCTCGGCAAGGCCAAGAGCTTCGGACAGCCGATCGTCACGACCATCGAACTGCAGAAGCGCTTCTTCCCCGCCGAGGCGTACCACCAGGACTACCTGACGCGCAACCCGTCGCAGCCCTACATCGTCTTCAACGACCTGCCCAAGATCGAGAACCTCAAGAAGGTGTTCCCCGATCGCTACCGGGCCGCGCCGGTACTGGTCGGTGCGCGCATTTCCAGCTGAAGGTGCAAGGCGCCGCATAGCCCGCTCTCAAGGCGTCCGTTCAAGGGCAGACGCCTCGACAGCCTGCTGGCGCGGCAGGAAGTTCATCGGAACGCTTCCGGAGCTTCCCGCCCGCACGACGCGATGGATGAAATCGAGCTTCTCGATCACCGGCGGGACCACGATGAACGGGTAGCTGTCGTGGGCGCCGAGGCTGCGATCCATCGCATTGATGAATTGGGAGACCGGCAGCCATTGTTCGACCACCGCATGCCGGATGGATTCGGCGTTCAGGTCGAGCTTGCGGACGCTCAGGGAGGGCCCGGCCGGCAACGCAAGATCCAGACGCGCGCCCCAGGCGGCTGCGGTTTCCAGACCGTCCACCATGTGCAGGTAGTGGGCCCAGGTCTCCGCCCAATCCTCCCAGGGATGCGAACTGGCGTACATGCTGATGAAGCGCTGCGGCCAGTCCGCCACCGGCGAGGCGTAGTGTTTCTTCAAGGCCTCTTCGTAGTTCGCACGCTCGTCGCCGAACAGCGAACGGTACTCGTCGATCCACGGGGTGCCGCGCACCAGCCTGTCCCAGTAGTAGTGGCCGATCTCGTGCCGGAAGTGGCCCAGCAGCGTCCGGTAGGGCTCATGCATCGACATGCGGATGTGCTCGCGACGCGCATCGTCGGCCTCGGCGATGTTGAGCGTGATGACGCCGTCGTCGTGGCCGGTAAGCACCCGTTGCTTGGGGTTCACCTGTTCGAGGAACTCGAAGGACAGCCCATTGGCCGGATCTTCCAGCTTGTTGGGTGTCGGCAGCACGAGCTCGACCAAGGTGTAGAAGAGGCGCCGCTTGGCCTGTTCGAGCGCGGCCCAGTAGCCGTGGTTCTCCGGCTTGGTGAGCTCGGGAATCGTGTGCGTCGTGCGGCAGGACAGGCAATGGTGGTGCGAACCGCCGGATGGCACCATCCAGTTGCACACGTTCTGCTTGCGGTTCACGCAGGGCTTGTATTCGGCCCCGGGCTGACCCAACCTGCGCCATGCGCCCTCTTCCGAGGCCTCGAAGGCAAGCATGAGTTGCTCGTCCGGTGCGTAGCCGAGCAGCGAACCGCAGGTCTCGCAGGTCAGGTTCTCGAAGAAAACGCGATTGCCGCATTTCGAGCAGATCATTTGCTTCATGGGGTCCTTCCGGTGCGCATGGCAGTGGCCTCGCGGCCTTAGCGGCACAGTCTGGCAGCTTGGGTGTTGCGGCGGTGCAGCAATAGGCGCGATCGGAGGTCGCCCTTGTCCTACGTCGCGAACCGACCCGAGGATCGCAAGCACGCTGGATAATCGGAGCCCCTCGATTCCTCTACGACACGAAGAAGGTGCCACGATGACCTCACGCCGTTCGTTCCTCCAGGTTGTTCCCGCGGCCGGAGCCGCACTACTGGGTCCCCGACTCGCCTTCGCCGCGGACCTCGACCCGAAAGATCCGCAGGCCGCAGCGTTGGGCTACGTCACGGACGCGACGAAAGTCGACAAGGCGAAGTTCCCCAAGTACGCGGCCGGCCAGGACTGCGCGAGCTGCCAGCTCTACCAGGGCAAGCCCGGCGAAGCGTCCGGCCCTTGCCCGCTGTTTGCGGGCAAGAACGTTGCGGCGAAGGGCTGGTGCAGCGCTTTCGTGAAAAAGGCGTAGTTCCGACGCGCCCTGCACGGAGGGCGCCTTGCCGAATGCGCTCTCGAGCTGGAAGACGCATAGCGCTTCCGGCTCACTCGATGGCGACCTTGGCTTCCTTCACGAGTCTCGCGTACTTGGCCGTGTCGTCCTTGATCTGGGCCGCCATCTGCGCCGGCGTATCGCCGACAGGTTCGGCGCCGATTTCTTCCATTCGCTTCCTGAACTCTGGCGACTGGATGATCTTCACCATCTCGGTGTTGAGCTTCGCGACCACCTCCTTGGGCGTCGCCGCAGGCGCGAGGATGCCGAACCAGGTGCCCTGGTTGAAGTCCTTGATGCCGGCTTCGGCCAGCGTCGGCACGTCGGGCAAGGTGCTCGACCGCCTGGCGGTTGTCACCGCCAGCGCGCGCAGCTTGCCGCCCTTGATGTGCTGCACCAGCGGCGTCAGCGTGTCGAAGGACATGTCGACCTGGCCGCCCAGCAGGTCCGTGGTCAGCGGTGCGCTGCCCTTGTACGGCACGTGCAGGAGCTCGATGGCGGCGATGCTGGAGAACTGCGTGCCGATCAGGTGCTGCACCGTGCCGTTGCCGTTCGATCCATACGACAGCTTTCCGGGCGAGGCCTTTGCCAGCGCCACCAGGCTCTTGACGTCGGTGGCCGGCGACTTGGCATTGACCACCAGCACATTGGGCACCATCGCCACGGTGGTAATCGGCGCGAAGCTCTTCTCGAAGTCGTAGGGCAGCTTCTTGTAGACGCTGGTGGCGATGGTGTGGTGCACCGCACCCATGAGCAGCGTGTAGCCGTCCGGCTTCGCCTTCGATACATAGTCCGCACCGACGGTCGAACCGGCGCCCGGCCTGCTCTCGACGATCACGGGCTGGCCAAGGCTTTGCGACAGTGGCGTGGTGATGGCGCGCGCCAACGCGTCCGAGCTGCCGCCGGGCGGGAACGGCACCACGAGCGTGATCGGCTTTGCAGGCCAGGCCTGCGCCGCTGCGAGCGAGGTGGCGAAGCCGAAGGCGATCGCCGTCAAGGCGGTGCCGGGGCGGAATGTCGAAATTTTCATGCTTGTCTCCGGAAGGGTGTGATGCAGCGATGGTTTGCCCGGACCCCGGTCGTCGATGGACCGACGGGATCGGACGCGGTCAGGCCGCCTTGCGCTGGGTACCGCCGCTGACCTGCTCGCACACGGCCTTGGTGACATCGGCTGTGGTTGCCTTGCCGCCCAGGTCACGGGTGTGCAGCGACTTGTCGGCCGTCACGCTTTCGATGGCCTGCATGACGCGCCTGGCGGCATCGTTCTCGCCGAGGTGCTCCAGCAGCATCACGACCGACCAGAAGGTTCCCACCGGGTTGGCGAGGCCCTTGCCCATGATGTCGAAAGCCGAACCGTGGATCGGCTCGAACATCGACGGATAGCGATGCTCCGGATCGATGTTGCCCGTGGGCGCGATGCCCAGGCTGCCGGCCAGCGCGGCGGCGAGATCGCTCAGGATGTCGGCGTGCAGGTTGGTCGCGACGATGGTGTCGAGCGATGCCGGGTTGTTGATCATGCGGGCCGTCGATGCATCGACCAGTTCCTTGTCCCACTTGACGTCCGGGAACTCCTTGGAGATCTGTACTGCGATTTCGTCCCACATGACCATCGCATGGCGCTGGGCGTTGCTCTTGGTGATGACGGTCAACAGCTTGCGGGGGCGGGACTGCGCCAGCTTGAATGCGAAGCGCATGATGCGCTCCACCCCGGCGCGGGTCATCATCGACACGTCGGTGGCGGCTTCGATCGGATGGCCCTGGTGCACACGGCCGCCGACGCCCGAATATTCGCCTTCGGAGTTCTCGCGCACGATGACCCAGTTCAGGTCGTCCGGGCCGCAACGCTTGAGCGGGCCGTCGATGCCGGGGAGGATGCGCGTCGGACGCACGTTGGCGTATTGGTCGAAGCCCTGGCAGATCTTCAGGCGCAGGCCCCAGAGCGTGATGTGGTCGGGGATGTGCGGGTCGCCGGCCGAGCCGAACAGGATCGCATCCTTGTCGCGAATGGCGTTCAGGCCATCGTCCGGCATCATCACGCCGTGCTCGCGGAAGTAGTCGCCGCCCCAGTCGAAGTTCTCGAAATCGAACTTGAAGCTGCTGCTGGCCGAAGCCAGGGCTTCGAGCACTTGCTGGCCGGCGGGCACGACTTCCTTGCCGATGCCGTCGCCGGGAATGGTTGCGATCTTGTACGTCTTCATGGCTTTGTATCCGAGGGGGTGGTGGTGAAGGGGTATGGGTACTGTAGAAACTCGACGCCCCTTCGGCGCGGCGCTAAAGTGAATCCATTGTTAACCTGAGTTCAACAGTGGAGCGACCATGACCAGTGCCATCCTGCCCGCGGACCTGGGCTTCTTTTCCACGCTGGCCAGCGCCGGCAGTCTCAGCGCGGCGGCACGGGAACTCGGAATCACCACGCCCGCGGTGAGCAAGCATCTGGCGCTGATGGAATCACGCGTCGGGGTGTTGCTGGTCAACCGGTCGACACGGCGCATGAGCCTGACGCCCGAGGGCGAGGTGTACCTCGAGCACGCGCGGCGGATCCTCGGCGACATCGACGGCATGGAGGAACTTCTCGGCGTTTCCAGGGCGACCCCGAAGGGCCTGCTGCGGGTGAACGCCACGCTCGGCTTCGGACGCAGCCACGTGGCGCCGCTGATTTCCAGGTTCGTTCGCAAGTACCCGGAAGTCGAGGTGCAACTGCAGCTGTCGGTCAACCCGCCAGCGCTGACGGAGGACCTCTTCGACGTCTGCGTGCGCTTCGGCGCCCCGCCGGACAGTCGTGTCATTGCAAGGCACATTGCGGCAAATCGCCGGCTTCTGTGCGCGGCGCCCGCCTACCTTGCAAGGCACGGCGTCCCCAAGGTTCCGAACGACCTGACGAAGCACAACTGCATCGGCATCCGCCAGGGCGAGGAGGCCTATGGCGTCTGGCGGCTGGCCAGCGGGCGGGGCCGCAGCGCCAGCACCGAATCCGTGAAGACACGCGGAAACCTGGCGACCAATGATGGCGAGATCGCGGTCAACTGGGCGCTCGACGGCCACGGCATCCTGATGCGGGCCGAGTGGGACATCGACCGCCATCTTCGCAATGGGCGGCTGGTGCCCGTCCTCCCGCAGTACTTCACGCCCGATGCGGACATCTACGCGGTGTACCCGCAGCGGCACCAGCTGGCCGCCCGGGTACGGGCCTTCGTGGACTTTCTTGCGCTTTCGTTCACCCAGCGGGCGGCGGCCGCAAGACCCTGACGCAGGCCGCTCCGCGCTCTCAGAGCGGCTCCGACAACATCTTGAGCCCCAGCCAGGCCGTCGCGATCACCGCATTCACCGACACGCTCAGGGCGCTCGGCACGTAGAACAGCGCAGAAACCGCGGGCGCACCAATCTGGAGTTCGACGATCCCTCCCAACCCATACAGCAGCACGGCGCACCAAAGCCAACGCCGCATGTAGGTGAAAAGCCAGTGCGCCTGGGTCTGGTTGTGACGAAACGCCGCCGCACGCTCGAGCAGGCTGCCCTTCGAGACATCGAGGAAAAGCCACTCGAAAAAGAAGTAGCGATACAGGAGAGTGCGAAAGGTCAGCTCATGCACGATCCATTTCCTTTTGACAGCGGTGCGTCGTTCCAGCCCTTTTCCAACAGCGTATCGGAAAGACCGATGCCACTGGCAGGCAGACAGTACAGCGACTTTGCCGGGATGGACATCATCGACTGGGGAACGTCGTCTTGGACGATCTGTGCAATGCCGGGTTCCGCGCCAGCGGCTGATGCTTCAGGCCGGGCTCGCCGAACCGCCCAAGGCGATGAGACTCCATACGATCGCCACGAGCTGGGCGAGGTTGATCAGGATGGCGGTGATGTGCGTCCTGCGGAATCCCGGGATTGCATCCATGTAGTTGGACTGGATCTGTGCACCGAGCGCGTCCATCTTGGGAATGACCTTCTTGCGCAAGACGACGGCGACCAAGGCCAGCGCCCCGGCCCCCGCCGCGAGCCCCGGACGCCCCGCGATCGCGTAGCTGATCGCCGTCGCGGTCGCAGTGACAAAGGCAGCGACATAGTAGATGTTGAAGAAGCCCCGCACGAAGCGGGCGTCGAGCGGTGTGTCGTGCTTCAGGATCAGAAGCGGAATGGAACCCATGATGAAGTAGGCCGTCGTGACGAGGAGAGCCACGGTAAAGGCCAGGGCGGCAAACATGGCAGCGGTCATCTTGTGTTTTTTTCCTGGAGGCTGTGCCTGCGAGCCTGTTCACAGGCACTCCCATATCCTCGCTCGACTCCTTGACACATGCAACAGCAGTCCACCCGACTGAACATCGGATTCGCCGCGGGCGTCCATTGCACCAAATTCAGGAGCGCGAACGCCCCAGTTGCCCGACCGCATGATCCAGCCGATGGCGACGGGGTGCCTTGCCGCGTGCGGCCGCAAAGGCCCGGCTCAGGGCGCTGGCGCTCGCATAGCCGCACTCGCGCGCTACGTGGGCCAGTGGCAGGCGGCTCGTGGTGAGCAGGTGGTCCGCGTGTTCAAGCCGCAGGTTCGCCACGTACTGCCGCACGTTGAAGCCGACGGCGTCGGCAAAGCGGCGCGACAGGCTGCGTTCGCTCAATCCGGCGTGCTGCGCGAGTGCGGCCAGGCTCGGCACCGGATCCATTTCGCGTTCGAGAATTTCCTGCACCGCCAGCACCTGGGTGTCACCGTGTCCCTTGTACGGGGCACTCCACAGCGCGAGCTTGTTGTCGGCAGGCAGCGCCTCGGTGCTGGTGTGGCGCAGGAAGCGGCGTGCGCGCTGCACGCCGAAGAATCGCTCGATCAGGTGGGCACACGCGTCCACCGTGGGCCCGATGCCGCACACCGTCACGATATCGGCGGCAGCCACGATCCTGCGGGTGGACTGGTAGCGGATCTCCGGAAAGCGACGCTGGATGATCGATCGCTCGCTCAGGAGTCCGGTGGCCTCGCGCCCGTCGAGCAAGCCCGACTTGGCCAGCAGCAGCGCACCGCCGAAGCTCACCAGCAATGCGCCGCCAGCGTGTTGCCTGCGCAGCCATTGGCCGTACGCCGCATCGTCTTCGGTTGTCTCGGCCGCCGGCGCGAACTGGGCGGGCACGACCACCACGCGGAAATCACCCGCTCGCTTCAGCGTCAGGTCCGGCGCCAGCGGCAGTCCGCCGAAGCTGATGACGGGCGCCTTGCTGCGCGCCACCAGCCGCACATCGAACAGGGCGTTCGCGGCGATGTCGTCGTTGCGCGCCACCAGGGTGCCCGCGGCCTGGAGCAGGTCGCGCACCAGCAGCACCGAACCTGCCCACGGCCGGTCGGGAAGCAGGATGGCCACGCGCACCGGCGTGGCGACGACTCCTGCTTTCATGTCATATATCTGGCGCTTCATGACAACAGATTCTGCTCTTCCCTTGATTCAATCGGGGCATCGATATCGCACTGGATGTTCCCCATGAACGACGTACGCAAACTGCTGGACCGCGAAGAGCTGCTGATGTTGCAGCGCAAGTCCAGCTGGAAGGCCGGCTGGATGCTGCTGGTCAACTGGAGCCTGATCGCGGCCAGCTTCGCCGTGGTCATCGCCTGGCCGGGCGTCGCCACCGTGGCGCTCGCCATGCTGGTGCTGGCCGGGCGCCAGTTGGGATTGGGCATCCTCATGCACGAATGCGCGCATCGCTCCTTCACGCCCTCGCGCCCCCTGAACGAGTGGATCGGTCAATGGCTCTGCGCCGCGCCGGTGTTCGCCGACCTGACGATCTATCGCAGCTATCACATGACCCACCACGTGAAGACCGGGACGGAGGACGATCCGGACCTGCCCAACTACCGAGGCTATCCGGTGAGCCCGGCCTCGCTGGCGCGGAAGGTCCTGCGCGACCTGATCGGCCTCACCGGCCTGAAGGCGGCTGCCACGCTGGCGGTGCTGTATGCCCATGCGGAGCCGGAGAAGCTGCGCTTCGGCTACGCCTACAAGAAGCAGGACGCCGAATCCGCGACGACAGGCGGCGCGCCGGGCCAGCGCGGCCTGGGCCACCTCCTGCGAAATTCCCGCCGCATCCTGCTGGTGCACGCGCTGGCGCTCGCCGTGTTGTGGGCCTGCGGTCATGCCATGGCCTACCTGTTGTGGCCCGCGTCGTGGCTGACCACCTACATGCTGGTCAGCCGCATCCGGAATGCCGCCGAGCACGGGGCACTGCCGGGCACCCTGAGCCAGGACATCTGGTCCAACACCCGCACGGTACGTGCGGCATGGTGGGAGCGCCTGCTGTTCGCGCCCAACTTTGTCAACTACCACGTGGAGCACCATCTGGCGCCTACGGTGCCCTCGTACAACCTGCGCCGCATGCACCGGCTGCTCCGGGACAAGGGCGCCTTGCAGTCTGCCCACATCGCCGGCGGCTACGTGCAGGTCGTGCGCAGCCTCGTCGGCAAGCGCCGACCCGACGTCGCGCCACAGGCCTGAGCAGGGCCCTGAGGCGGGCACGTACGTGGCGCTGCGTGGCCGCCGGGATGGACTCCACGTCGACGCGCGCTCACTATCCGTAGTGGAAAGGGCCGACAAGGTGGCGCGCTTGTTGTCGCGCCGACGGCATCCTTGCGTCGGACAAAGCGTGCCTCCTTGTCGAAGTTGATGCCAACCACCGCGTACGTCGCAATTGCCGATCCGCACGACCGCGCATGGATCGCATCCGCGCTCGCGCACGATCTGGTGGACTCGGTGATCTACGCGAGTGACGATCTCGTGCAGCTTGCGGGATTTCCGGACAGGCCGGGGCGATGCCTGATCCTCACGGCCGACCAGGATGGGACCGCAACGCTGCATCTGGTGCGCGAGCTCAGGCGTCTGGGCAATGACATTCCGGTCATCGTCCTGGGTCCGCACAGCGCGTTTCGCACCGCGGTGGAGATCGCGCGGCTCGAGGGAACCGATTTCCTGGAGCGCCCGGTCAGCGTCAGGCAGCTCCGGTCGGCCGTACGCCGGGCGTGTTCATAGGGCGACCGTCATCGCAGCTTCGAAACGTCCAGGCCATGAAGTGTCTGGGCGGCCTCCTGGAAGCTGCAGGTGTCGCCGACCTCGATGGCTGCGGCCATCTTCTGCAGCACGGTGTCGATCCGCTGCGCCGCCACGACGTCGCGTCGGAGTTGCGGACGAATCTCGGCCCACAACAGCATGATTTCCGCAAAATGGGCCCTGAATCCGTCGCTCCAGGCGGGATAGGCGTCCGGGGGAGTGCCCACGGCCACCGCGATGCACGCCGCAAAGTCATTCAGGCTCTCGAGAAACCCCACGGAGCTTCCTCTTGGTTGTTTTTGCTGTCGCAACTGTAATTAGTTTGGCTTAAACGAGCCCCGACGGCTTTCGGTGCACGTCATGCATATCCAGGCGACCAGAGTCTGATGCCTGGTCGGGCGCGGTGCAATTGCCCTTTGGGGCAGTAGCTCTCAAGGCCCGGCCAGGCCGCCGCCAAGCGCGACGTAGAGCGACACGCCATTCTGCAAGGCCGTCGCACGAAGCTGGATCAACTGCTGTTCCGCAGAGAACAGGTTCCGTCGCGCATCCACCACTTCGAGGTAGATCGAGATGCCGTTCTCGTAGCGCAGTTCAGCCACCTCGGCGAGACGCCGCTGGGCCAGCACGGCCACTTCCTGCGCCGCGATCTGCTCCTGGTACCGCCGCCGGCCGATCAAGGCTTCGGACACTTCGCTGAATGCCGTCTGGACGGTGCGCTGGTAGAGGGCCACGAGTTCGTCGCGCCGTGCCTGGGCCACATCGAGCTGGGCCTGTCGCTGGCCGCCGTCGAAGATCGGCAGGCTGACGAGCCCACCGACGGACCATGCCTGGTTGCTGCCCTTGAACAGGTCGCCCAGTTCCGCCGAGGCGAAGCCCAGATTGCCGGTCAGCGCGATGCGAGGAAAGAACGCGGCCCGGGCGGCGCCGATGTCCGCGTTGGCGGCGCGCAGTTGCTGCTCGGCTTGCAGCACATCCGGCCGGTTGGCCAGCAAGGCCGACGGCAATCCCGCGTCGAGTGCGCCGAACTGCCCTGGGTCCTCGATGGCGCGCGAGGGCGGCAACTGCCCGTCCAGCGGCTTGCCGACCAGCACGAGCAACTGGCTGCGCCGCTGCTCGGTCGTCCGCTGCAACTCGGCCAACTGCGTCTGCGCTTGCGTCACGAGAATGGCCGCCTGGTCGTAGTCCACGGTGGAAGTCACGCCAGCATCCAGGCGCAGCTTGGCGATCTCCAGCGCATAGCGTCGGGCCGCGACGGTGTGCTCGGCCAGGTCGATGCCCTCCTCGCCCGCGCGAATGCCGTAATAGCTTGCGGCCACGTTGCCGATCAGGGACAGGCGGAAGGCACGCTCGCCTTCCACCGTGGCCAGATAGCGCCGGCGAGCAGCTTCGCTGAGGTTGCTGACACGGCCCCAGAAGTCCAGCTCGTAGGCGGCCATCGCGGCCTGAACGTTGTACTGGTTGAAGATGACGGAAGCGCTGGTGTTCGCCAGTTCCGGATCGATGGTGCTCAGCGGGGCCTGCGTTCGCGATGCGCCGGCGTTGGCGTTGACCTGCGGCAGTCGTGCCGCGTCCTGGATGCGGTATTGCGCGCGAGTCTGCTCGATGCGCGCCACCGAAGCCACGAGGTCGCGGTTGTTGGCGAGTGCCGCTTCGATCAGGTAGCGCAGCCGCGGATCACCGAAGAAGCTCTGCCATCCGATCTCGGTGGCGAGCCGGCTGCCGTTCGGATCGGCCGCGTCGAAGACTCCGGCCACCGGCAGTTCCGGCTGCTGGTACGTGGGTGCATGGTTGCACGCGGCCAGCACGCAGCAGGCGGCGAAGCCAAGCAGCACTTCACGTCCCACCCTTGCCTCCTTGCGATTCGCCGCTGCGCTGCCGAAGGTCCAGGTCATCCGCCGTTTCGCTGTGCTTTTTCTCCCGGCTCAGCCATTTGCGCGCTGCGACATAAAACAGCGGCGTGAAGAAGATGCCGAAGAAGGTCGCCGTCAGCATGCTGCCCATGACGCCGGTGCCCACCGCCTGCCGGCTGGCGGCCCCTGCGCCGGTGGCGAGCACCAGCGGCATCATGCCGAGCACGAAGGTGACGCTGGTCATCAGGATGGGGCGCAAGCGCTGTTGCGCGCCGTTCTTCGCGGCCGCGGCGGGGTCCTTCCCTTCTCTTTCTTCCTTGATCGCGAACTCGACGATCAGGATCGCATTCTTTGCGGCCAGCCCGATGATGGTGATCAGGCCGATGTTGAAGTACACATCCGCCGACAGGCCGCGCAGCATCGTCAGGACCACCGCGCCCGCCACGCCAAAGGGGATGATGAGCAGTACCGACACCGGGATGGCCCAGCTTTCGTAGAGCGCCGCCAGCAACAGGAAGACCACGACCAGCGACAGCCCGAGCAGCAGCGGGATCTGCCCGCCGGCTTGCCGCTCCTCGAAAGCCGTGCCGGTCCACTCATACGCCAGGCTGCCCGTGAGCACGCGCTTGGCGATGCGCTCCATCTCCACGAGGGCCGCTCCGCTCGACTGCCCGGCCGCGGCCTGTCCCGAGAGCGTGGCCGAGGGAAAGCCGTTGTAGCGCTCGAGCTGCTGCGGCCCGGAGATCCACCGCACGCGCGTGAAGGCCGAGAAAGGCACCGACTCGTTCACGTTGTTGCGCAGCCTCAGCGCAAGCACATCTTCCGCCCGCATGCGCTGCGCTGCATCGGCCTGGATGAGCACGCGCAGCACGTTGCCCTCGAAGACGAAGTCGTTCACGTAGTTGGAGCCGAAGCTCAGCGACAGCGCCTGGTTGACCTGACCGATCTGGAGGCCGAGCGCGCGGGCCTTGACGCGATCGATGTCGACATAGAGCTGCGGCGCGGGCGGCAGGCCTTCCGCGCGCACGCCGGCCAGGATCGGGCTCGCGGCCGCCTCGGCCATCAGCTGCTGGGTCGCCTGCTGCAAGGCCGCGCCGCCGACGCCGCTGCGATCCTGGATCTTCATCGTGAAACCGGTGGCATTGCCCAAGGATGGAATCGCAGGCGGGTCGAGCGCGAAGATCAAGGCTTCGGGGATGTTCCTGAACGCCGCGTTGCTGCGCTGGACCAATGCGTTCGCGCTGTTGTCGCTGCCCGGCCGCTCGCCCCACGGCTGCAGGTCGACGAACGAGAGCGCGGCCGACTGCCCCTGGCCGAAGAAACTGAACCCCGTCACCGTTGCGATGTTGCGCACTTGCGGTTGTTGCCGCAGGAAGGTTTCGACCTGATCGACGGCGCGCTGCGTCCGCGCCGTCGTCGAGCCCGGTGCGCCGGTATAGGTCACGAAAATGTGGCCCTGGTCCTCGGTGGGAAGGAAGCCGCCCGGCAGGCGCATGAACAGCCAGGCGGTCGCCACGCAGGCCACGACGAAGACAAGCAGCCAGCGAAGGGGCCTGGCCAGCATCCCGTCGACACCGCGGATGTACTTCGCCGTGCCTGCGTCCAGGCCTGCGTTGAATCCGCCGAAGACGCGGTTGAGCAGGCGTGACGCGGCATTCGGCTTGCGGCTCTCGGCCTCGCGTGCGAGCGTGGCATCGTCCTTGAGCAGTGCTGCGCACAGGGCGGCGCCGAGCGTCAGGGCCAGCACCGTCGACAGGAAGATCGACACCGTCAAGGTCACGGAGAACTGCCGGTAGATGCCGCCGGTCGACCCCGGAAAGAACGCCATCGGAATGAACACGGCCACCAGCACCAACGTGCTCGCAATGACGGCGCCCGAGATCTGCCCCATCGCCTTGACCGTCGCCTGCCGGGCGTTGAGGCCGTCTTCGCGCATGACGCGCTCCACGTTCTCCACGACCACGATGGCATCGTCGTTCAGGATGCCGATCGCGACCACCATGCCGAACAGCGACAGCAGGTTGATCGACAGGCCGAACAGATAGAGGCCGACGCAGGTGCCGACCAGCGCGACCGGCACGATCAGGGTCGGAATCAACGTCGCGCGCCAGCTCTGCAGGAAGAGGAACACCACCACGGTGACCAGCAGCAGCGCCTCGACCATGGTCCGCACCACGCTGTTGACCGAGGTGTTGATGAAGGGCGTGGTGTCGAAGGGCACGCTCCACGTCATGCCCTGCGGAAAGGTCGGCTGCAGTTCGGCCATGCGCCTGCGCACCTCGGCCGCCACCGCCAGCGCGTTGGCGCCGCTCGCGAGTTGGATCGTCATGCCCGCGGCCTGCTGGCCATTGACGGCAAAGCCGAAGCCGTAGCTGTCGTTGCCCAGCTCGACGCGCGCGACATCGCCGAGGCGGACCGTGGAGCCGTCCGGATTGGCGCGCACGATGATCTCGCGGAACTGCTCGGGCGTGGAGAAGCGGCTCTGCGTGACGATCTGCGCGTTGAATTCCGTCCCGCCTGCGACCGGCTGGTCGCCGAGCCCGCCGCTCGCCGTCTGGCTGTTCTGCTCCTGCACCGCCGCGAGCACTTCGCTCGCGGACAGGCCGAAGCCGCCGAGCTTGTCGCGGTCGAGCCAGATCCGCATCGCGAAGGACGAGCCGAAGAGCTGCACGTCGCCCACGCCCGCGATGCGCCGCAGCTCGTTGACGATGTTGTTCGACGCGAAGTTGCCGATCGCCGTCACGTTCGACGCACCGCCCGTGGATTGCAACGCGATCAGCATCAGGAAGCCCGACGAGGCCTTGGTGACGGTGATGCCCAGTTGGCGCACCTGCAAAGGCAGTCGGGGTTCGACGCGGCTCAGGCGGTCCTGCACCTGCGTGCGCGCGACGTCCAGGTCGGTGCCGGGCTTGAGCGTGACCGTGATCTGCGCGGTGCCGTTGGAGCGGCTGATCGCGGACATGTAGAGGAAGTTCTCGATCCCGTTCATCTCGTCTTCGATGATCGAGGTGACCGTGCGGTCGAGCGTCTGGGCATCCGCGCCGGGGTACACGGCCTGGACGTTGAGCGAGGGCGGCGCCACATCCGGGTACTGCTCGACCGGCAGCAGCAGCACAGCGACGACCCCGAACAGCACCATGAACAACGCAATCACCCAGGCGAACACCGGGCGATAGACGAAGAAGCGATCCATGGATTCGCTTCGATCAGCGCGCCGTCGGAGGGGTTGCCGGCGCGGTCTGCGCGGTCACCTTCTGGCCGGGCCGGACCTTGTGCCAGCCATCGACGATGACCTGCTCGCCGGTCTGGAGGCCGTCGAGGACGACCCACTCACCATCCTCCTGCGCCCCGACCGTCACGTTGCGCCGCACCACCGTGCCGTCGGGCGCGACGAGCGCAACGCTGGCCGTATTGGCTTCGATCTGCACCGCGCGTTCGGGAACGCGGATACCGGTCTTGTGGACGCCCGAGACGATGCGGCCTCGCACGAATTGCCCTGGCAGCAAGGTGCGCGATGCGTTCGGGAACTGCGCGCGGATCGTCTGCGTCCCGGTGGAGGGGTCGACCGCGAGATCGGTGAAGTCCAGGTAGCCCGGCTCGGCGTATTCCTGTCCGTTCGCAAGGATCAGACGGACCTCGACGTGCGCCATGTCGGGCACCTTGATGGCGCCCGATCGCACCTGCTGCGCGTAGTCGAGGATCGCGGTGTTGGACTGCGTGAAGATGGCGCTGATCGGCTGCAGTTGGTTGACCTGTGTCATCAGCGTTGCCGCACTGGCGCTGACCAGTGCGCCTTCGGTGACCTGCGCGCGGCCAACGCGGCCTGCGATCGGCGCCCTGACGGTGCTGCGCTCGAAGCGCAACTGCGCGCGCGTGACTTCGGCCCGTGCGTCGCTGACGTTGGCTTCGGCCTGTCGCAACGCCGTCTCGGCCGCTTCGAACTCCTGCGCGCTCACGGCCTGCCGGCTGACCAGCGGCCTGAAGCGCGTGACGATCGAAGCCGCATTGGAGCGCGCCGCCTCCGCCCGGCTCAACGCAGCCTTGGCCTGCTGCAAGAGCGCGCCGTAGTCACGCGGATCGATCAGGAACAGGGGTGCGCCCGCCTGAACGTCGGTGCCTTCCTGGTACAGCCGGCGTTCCACAATGCCGTCGACACGCGCCCGCACCTCGGCGGTTCGAACCGGCTCGATGCGACCGGGAAGCTCGACGGTGTTGGTCACAGGTGCTGCGGCAACCTTGACGACCAGAACGGTCGGCGGCGGCGGTGCACCCATCGCCGGATCACCCTGGTCGTTCCCGCAGGCAGCGCAGGCGAGCACAAGCATCAGGACGGCAATCAATGCAGGGCGTCTGGCTGATCGATGCGGCAATCGATGTTCCTTGGAGGAGGAATGCTTCGCGGGGATGCTTCGCGCAGGCATGCTCGACAGAATAGCAAAGGCGGATGTCTGCGCGAGGGACCTATCTTCGCCGGAAGCGGCCGTCGAAAGCAGAAACGTTCAGGTTTACAAGCATGCGTCATGCCGGTAAAAGCCATGGGCCCGCACCGGTGCGAGGCAACGCAGGCGGAGCCAATCGAGACCATGATCCTGATCGCGCGTCTTGCCATTGCATGGGCCACGGTGGCGCTGTTCTTTCTTCGTGGGGATGCGTGGCTGGCCGATCCTGATGCGGGCTTGCGATCAACAGTGCTCTTTCTCTGGCTGTTCGCCGTGATCCTCTGGTGCGCGTTCGGTGTCGTGGCGGAGGCGGACCACCTCGCCGGCATCCTCGGCGAGCCATTGGGATCGCTGGTCCTCACGCTGTCCATCGTGATCATCGAGGTCGTGCTGATCGCGGCCGTGGCGCTCGGCAGCGAGGCCACCCCGACACTGGGCCGGGACACCATGTTTGCCGTGGTCATGATTGCGCTGAACGCCGGTGTCGGGCTGGCCCTGCTGCTGGGCGGGCTGCGCCATCGCGAACAGGCCTACAACCTGCAGGGCGCCGTGGCGTACCTTGCGGTGATCATTCCGCTGTCGTCGATCGCGCTGATCCTGCCCAACTTCACCCAGGCTGTTCCGTCCGGGAGCCTGACGGCGCCCCAGGCGGCCTTCTTCTCGCTTTTCACGATCCTTCTCTACGCCATCTTCCTGTTGATACAGACCCGGCGTCACCAGGGATTCTTCGTCGAGGTCCATGCCGATGGCGTCGCTCGAGCGGCCGCAGGCATCCACGAAAAGCGCAGACCCACAGGCACCGCGATCGTCCGTCATGCCCTCCTGCTGTTGATCACGTTGCTGCCGATCGTGCTCCTGTCCGGGCGACTCGCCACGTTGATCGACCACGGCACCGCCGCGCTCGGAGCCCCTCCTGCCTTGGGCGGGGTGCTCATCGCAATCATCGTCTTCGCGCCCGAAGGAATCACGGCGCTGACCGCGGCACGTGCCAATCAGTTGCAGCGATCGATCAACGTGTGTCTCGGCGCCACGGCCTCCACCATCGGGCTCACCGTGCCGGCGATCCTCGTCATCGGGCTGGTGACGGGAAAGACCATGATCCTGGGCCTCGACCCGATCGGCATGACCTTGCTGGTCCTCACCTTGATCCTGAGCACGCTCACCTTCTCCGGGCCGCGCACGACGATCCTCGAGGGTGCGGTGCACCTGGTGGTGTTCCTCGTTTACCTGGTGCTGATCTTCAGCCCTTGAATCCGGTCCACGCGCCGGGAGCGCCGTTCTGACCATCCCGAGCTTGTTCGAACTTGTGGCGTAGTCGATACGGGCGCACCTATAGTGGGGGCGAATCGGACCGCGGTCCGCCCTACGGAGTCGATGCCCATGTCGCTTGCAAGATCGAAGTCCTGCCTTCTCGCCCTGCTCCTTTGCGCGCCGCTTTCCGCGCTCGCCCTCAACACCAGCACGACACGTTCGCTCAACGTGCGTGGCGGACCCGACCGGTCGTTCGAGGTGGTCGCCGTCCTTCCCACGCGGACTTCCGTTCGCGTGAACGGATGCATCAGCACCTGGCGCTGGTGCCGCATCGACTCGAGACGGCACCGCGGCTGGGTCGATTCGCGGTACTTGCAGCACTCGGTTCGCGGTCGGGTGCCGATCATCAACGACAGGGTTTGGTCACCGTCCCGACCCGGACAAACCCGTCCAGCCGGCTGACGGGGTCGACGCGCACGATCTTTGCCGGAAGCGGCAGCCCGGGGGGAGAATGAAGGCCATGCGCGCGTTGCTCATCCTCGCGATCACGTCCACGCTCGGCCTCACGGCCGGCGCCGAAGTGATCCGCTGCGCGGACGCGGCCGGCAATGTCAGCTACACAGACGGTTCGTGTTCGGCAGGTGCCAGGCCAGTGGGTCGCGTGTCGGTTCCGGAGCCGGTCAGACCCCCACCGGACGGCGCGTATGTGTCACCGCCGGTCTCGCCACGCGATTCGACCGAAGCCTCGGTCCGGCCGATGCCAGGCCCGGCAGGCCCCGCCATCATCGACTCCCGCGGTGGCGACAGCGGCAACAGTCGGGCGAGCGATTCGCGCTGGAACAGCGACCGGGGCGATGATCCCGCAGTGTTCGACTACGGATACGGCTACCCGTATCCCTATGCCGGCACCTACGGCCAGCCCCAGCGGCCTCGCGACATGCGGCCGCGGATCCGCAGTTGCGACGCGCAAGGCTGCCAGGACAAGCAAGGCAACCGCTACGACCGATCCGGCCAGTTGGACCGCTACCAGAGCATCGACGGCAGGACCTGTCGCCCGATCGGCACAACGACGGTGTGCCGCTAAGCGGCGTCAGTTCGCCAATCTTCCCGCGGTGAGGCGCAGCACGCGGTCGCAGCGCGAGGCCAGGCTCTCGTCGTGCGTGACCATCACGAAGGCGGTGCCGCGGTCGTGCGCCAATTGCAGCATCAGTGCGAAGACGCTGTCGGCGGTCGCGCGATCCAGGTTGCCGGTCGGCTCGTCGGCGAGCACGCAATCCGGCTGCGTCACCAGCGCACGCGCGACGGCCACGCGCTGACGTTCGCCGCCCGAAAGCTCGGCGGGACGGTGCTGCACTCTCTCGCCGAGACCCACGGCCTTCAGCATCGAGACTGCCGCGTCAGACGCCTGCGCGGGCGGCATGCGGCGGATCTTGAGCGGCATCGCCACGTTGTCCAGTGCGCTGAACTCCGGCAGCAGGTGATGGAACTGGTAGACGAAGCCGAGATGCAGGTTGCGCAGACGCCCCTGCTCGGCCGCGTCGACGTGCGCGATGTTCTTGCCGTGCAGTTCCACGCTGCCGGCGGTGGGCGCGTCGAGCCCGCCCATCAGGTGAAGCAGCGTGCTCTTGCCGGAGCCCGAGGCGCCGACGATCGCCAGCGTCTCGCCCGCATGCACGTCGAGGTCGACACCGTGCAGCACCGTCAGATCGATCCGTCCCTCATGAAAACGCTTGGTCAGGCCCCGAACCTTCAGCACCACCTCACTCATATCGCAACGCCTCCGCGGGATTGACGCGACTGGCGCGCCAGCTCGGGTAGAGGGTTGCTACAAAGGCGAGGATCAGCGAGATCACGGTGATCGGCATGATGTCGCCCCGCTGCGGATCGCTCGGCATCTTGCTGATGAGGTAGATGTCCTTCGGCAGGAAGCTCGCGTGGAACAGACGCTCCAGCGCCGGCACGATCACGTCGATGTTGTAGGCGATGCCCAGGCCCAGCAGCAAGCCACCGAGCGTGCCGATGACGCCCACCATCGCGCCTTGCACCACGAAGATGCCCATGATGCTGCGGGGGCTCGATCCGAGCGTGCGCAGGATCGCGATGTCGGCGCGCTTGTCGGTGACCGTCATCACCAGCGTCGAGACCAGGTTGAAGGCCGCGACGGCGACGATCAGCGTGAGGATGATGAACATCATGCGTTTCTCGACCTGCACGGCAGCGAACCAGGTCTTGTTCGCGCGCGTCCAGTCGCGGATCAGGAAGGAGCCCGGCAGCGTGGCGGCCAGCTCGTCGGCCACCTCTCTCGCCTGGTGCAGGTCCTTGAGCTTGAGGCGCACGCCGGTCGGGCCTTCGAGCCGGAACACGCGCGCGGCGTCCTGCTCGTGGATCATCGCGAGCGCGGAGTCGTATTCATAGTGGCCCGAATCGAAGGTGCCGACCACGGTGAAGGGCTTGAAGCGCGGCAGCACGCCGGCCGGCGTGACCTGTCCACCCGGTGCGACCAGCGTGACCTGGTCGCCCACACGCACGAACAGCGAGCGCGCCAGCTCGACGCCGAGCACGATGCCGAACTCGCCCGGCACCAGCTTGTCGAGCGCGCCCTGCTGCGCGGTGGTGGAGATGTCGGTCACCTGCGGTTCCAGCGTCGGCTCGATGCCGCGCACCAACGCACCCTTCATGTCCTCGCCGCGCGCGATCAGCGCCTGCGCGGCGACGAAGGGCGCCACGCCGACCACCTGCGGGTTCTTGCGTGCCTCCGCCATGATCGCGTCGAGATCGCCAAGCGCCTGGCCGTCGCGCGAGAAGATCTCGATGTGCGAGATCACGCCGAGCATGCGGTCGGTCACCTCCTTCTGGAAGCCGTTCATCACGCTGAGCACGATGATCAGCGCCGCCACGCCCAGCGCGATGCCGAACATCGAGACACCGGAGATGAAGGAGATGAAGCCGTTGCGCCGCGTCGCCCGGCCCGCGCGCGTGTAACGCCAGCCGAGTTGCAGTTCGTAGGGGAGTCGCATAGGGCCCGGATTGTGGCATCCCGGACAATAGGCCTATGTCTGCCCCGCCCACTCCCCGCCATTTGCTCATTCCCTTCGCCGGCCGCAGTTCGCCCGCGTGCCGCGAGGCCATGGCGGGCTTGCGGCTGCCGAAGCTCGAAGCTCTCCTCTCGCGCCTCGCGCTGGTACACGAGGACACGCAGGACGACAGCACCCTATCGCCCCCGCACGAGCGGGCGCTGGCCGAAGCCTTGGGCATCTCTGCGCCGGATGGCTGCATTCCCTGGGCAGCGCTGGAGGCCAGGCAGGCGGGACTCGCTTCGACCGATGACGGCGAGAGCTGGGCCATGGCGACGCTGTGCCACTGGCAGGTGGGCATCGACGACGTGGCGCTGGGCGACCCGGCAGCGATCCGGATCAGCGCCTCCGAATCCGCCACGCTGCAGGCGGCCGCGCAACCCTTCTTCGAAGAGGACGGCATCGCGCTGCACGCTTCGAGAACCCCGGGCCGCTGGCTTGCGCGCGGCAAGGTCTTCGATGGCTTGCCCACTGCATCGATCGATCGTGCCGTCGGCTTCCCGATCTCGCAATGGTCGCCCTTGTCCGACGCCTCCCGCCCGCTGCGTCGGCTTCAGAACGAGATGCAGATGCTGCTCTACACCGAGCGCGTGAACGACGCGCGTACCGCGCGTGGCGTGCCGCCGATCAATTCCTTCTGGCTCAGCGGCACGGGCAGCTTGCCGAGGTCGTTTGCGCCCAATGGTCCGGCCCCCACCGTCGCCGACTCGCTGCGCACGCCCGCAATGCGCGACGACGGTGTTGCATGGGCCGGCGCATGGCAGATGCTGGACGCCGGCCCGGTTGCGGAACTGCTCGACGCCTACACGCGCGGCACTGAGGTCACGCTCACGCTGTGCGGCGACCGAGGCGCACGGCGCTTCGGCGTGCAGTCGCGCGGCCTGATGCAGTGGGCGAAGAGCCTGTTCAATCGCCCGAACACAGCCACCGCACTCGAAGCGCTGTGACCATGAAGATCACGACCCGGGACATTCCCCCGCGCAGCGCCTGGGCGCTCGAACAGGCCGGCGTGCATCCGCTGCTGGCGCGGCTCTACGCCGCGCGCGGCGTACTCGCCAAGGAAGAGCTCGACGACGGCCTCGCGCGTCTCCTTCCGCCGAACACCCTGCGCGGGACGCACGAAGCGGCAATCCTGCTGGCCGATGCGATCCGCGACGACAAGCGCCTGTGCGTCGTCGCCGACTACGACTGCGACGGGGCGACGGCCTGTGCCGTTGCCGCGCGCGGACTGCGCCTGCTCGGCGCCAAGCACGTGAGCTACCTCGTGCCCGACCGCGTGACCGACGGCTACGGCCTCACGCCGCCGATCGCGGAGCGCGTGGCGGACAGCGGCGCGGACATGCTCATCACCGTGGACAACGGCATCGCGAGCGTCGAGGGTGTGGCTGCCGCCAAGGCGCGCCACCTGTCGGTGCTCGTGACCGACCACCACCTTCCCGGCCCTTCGCTGCCCGAAGCCGATGTGCTCGTGAATCCGAACCAGCCCAACTGCACCTTCGAAAGCAAGAGCATCGCTGGCGTCGGCGTGATGTTCTACGTGTTGCTCGCGCTGCGGTCCGAACTGCGCCTGCGTGGCGTATTCGATGTTGCCAATCAGCCCAAGCTGGATGCCCTGCTGCCGCTTGTCGCGCTCGGCACGGTCGCCGATGTGGTCCGCCTCGACGCCAACAACCGGCGCCTGGTCGCGCAGGGACTGCGGCGCATCCGCGCGGGTGCGATGCCTGCGGGCATTGCGGCGCTGTTCAAGGCGGCAGGCCGCAACGCAGCGGCCGCGACCACCTTCGACTTCGGCTTCGCGCTCGGCCCGCGCATCAACGCGGCCGGACGACTCGCCGACATGACGCTCGGCATCGAATGCCTGTTGACCGACGACGCCGGCCGCGCGGAAGAGCTCGCGCGCACACTCGACGGCATCAACCGCGAACGCCGCGACATCGAAGGTGGCATGCGGGACAAGGCGCTGGTGCTCGCGGAATCGCTCTTCGACGACACACAGGCGCCGCCCGCCGCGATCAGCGTGTTCGGCGCGGATTTCCACGAAGGCGTGGTCGGCATCGTCGCGTCGCGCATCAAGGAGCGCTTCCACCGGCCGACCTTCGTCTTTGCCGCCAGCGGTGCGGACGGCAAGTCGCACGAGCTCAAGGGCTCGGGCCGGTCGATTCCCGGCTTTCACCTTCGAGATGCGCTCGACCTCGTCGCCAAGCGGCACCCGGGCGTGCTGCTTCGCTTCGGCGGCCACGCGATGGCGGCAGGCTGCACCGTGGCGCGGGAGCACTTCCCAGCCTTCGAACAGGCGCTTTCCGAAGTGGCGCAGGAATGGCTCGATGCGGCCACCCTCACGCGACGGCTCGATACCGACGGCCCGCTCGCACCCGAGTACCTGCGCGTGGACCTGGTCGACACGCTGCACCGCGAGGTGTGGGGCCAGGGCTTTGCGCCGCCGACCTTCAGCGAAGAAGTTGAAGTGGTCTCGCAGCGGCTCGTCGGCGAGAAGCATCTGGCGCTGAAGCTCAAGCACCGGGGCAAGCCGGTGGACGGCATCTGGTTCGGCCACACCGAGCCGCTGCCGCCGAAGGTGGTGATCGCCTACCGGCTGGATGCCGATGAATGGCAGGGCGTGCGGCGCGTGCGCTTCCTGGTCGAGGGCGCGGAGATCTGAGGCTCAGGGGCGCTTGAACTCATGATTGAGCCCGATCACATACACCCGCGGACTGCCCTCCGCCGTGGTCCGGGCGGCGCTCACGTCGATGCTGATCAACGGCGTCAGGCTGTATCGCGCTCCGACGCGTGAAGTCCAGAAACCGAACGCCCGAAACCGCTCGAACATCAGGCTCACCTTGTCGTTCAACGCCCATTCGCCCTGAAGCCCGCCGCGCCCGGTGCGTTCGCCGGTCACCGTCGTCCAGTCGGCCCCGACGTTGGCATGGACCCACAGGCTGTCGAGCGCATGCCAGCTCACCGGCAGCACGAGTTGCCCGCCCGTCGAGCCGCCGTGCGTGACATCGAAGTTCAAGCCGGCGGAGATGGCCGACACCAGCTTCGCGTCGGACTCCTTGCCGAACCAGGTCCACTTGACCTGCGGGCCGAGCACGAAGCCATAGAGGCCCGGTACGGCGTAGCGATCGAAGTTGAAGCCGAGTTCGACGGGCCCGACCCGGCAGGCAGGCCCCAGGTGAAGGTCCGTGACGGGCTCGGTCCCGAAACGGCCATACCAGGCTTCGTACTGGCACTGGCCGGGGTCCAGCGTGAAGGCGTCATCGACGTCGAAATGCCCACCCGCCCGCGCTGTTGCCGCGGCCAGCCATAGCAGGATGAGGGGGAGGTGTCGGCGCATGGCGGCGGATTCTAGAAGCGACGCATGTCGGTTTCGCGGCGATCATGCGCCCGCCCCGCCGGGGCCGTCTCAGATTTCGAATTGGGGCTGCAGTTCGCGGATGCGCTTCATCGCAACGCCGGCCGCTGCGGTGCGTGTCTCGACGCCCAACTTGACGTACACACGCTCCAGGTGCTTCTTTGCCGTGGCGGGGCTGCTGCCCAGGATCTCGCCGATGTCCTTGTTGGTCTTGCCCTTGACGACCCAGTAGAGGACCTCGGCCTCGCGCGCCGTGAGCTTCAGGCTGAGGCTCATGGCTTCGATGACCGCCGTGTCGGACACCTCGCGCATGATGATCAGCCAGTCGTCGCCGTCGTCGTCGTGGCCGGTCTGCTGGTGCAGGCGCAGGTTGAGGCTGGTCGCGCCCTGCTCGATCGTCAGCACGGGCGGCTCGATCTGGCGCTCCTGCGCATCGGGCAAGTGGCGGTGCAGCCAGTCGAGCACGGCGGGCGGCGTCACCGGCGCGCTGGTGCCGCAATAGCGCAGCAACAGGTCGCGCGCCAGCACGGTCTGCCAGATCAGCTTGCCATCAGGCATGCGCACGGTGAAGCTCGCGTAGCCGAAGGCATCGAGCGCATTGCGTGCCTGGCCCGCCTGCTGCGCTTCCTGCCTCGCGCGGCGAGCGCCCTGCAGGTGCACATTCATGCGTGCCAGCACTTCCTTGGGCTTGATGGGCTTGGTGACGTAGTCCACGCCGCCGGCTTCGAGCGCGGCGACGAGGTGCTCGGTCTCGGTGAGACCGGTCATGAAGACGATCGGAATGTGCGCGGTCGCGGCGTCGGCCTTGAGGCGGCGCGCAACCTCGAAGCCGTCGATGCCGGGCATCATCGCGTCGAGCAGCACGATGTCGGGCCGCGCCTGCGCCGCGCGCTGCAACGCCTGTTCGCCGCTGGTCGCGACGAGCACGGTGTAGCCGGATTCGTCGAGCGCGTCGTGCAGCACGGCGAGGTTGTCGGGCACGTCGTCGACGATCAGGACCAGGTCGCTGTTGCCGGCGCTGCCGCGCAGGGTGCTGACGAGCGGCGTGGGGGCGGAGGTGCTCATGAGGTCCCCGCCGCCGCCGTCAAGGCGCGGCTCATGGCCTCGAACTGGAATTGCCTTGCCAGCGCACGCTGCACTGCGGTCCATGCGGCGCACTCGGGCTGTGCTGCGTCGATGTCATCGAGCTGGTTCATGATTCCTCGAAAGTAGCCGAGGCTCACCGCCTCTTCGAGCGCGCGCAGGCGCTCTGCGGAAGGCACCACCGCAATGGCCGCTTCGGACGCAGGCAACACCACGGCCTGGTCGTTCCAGCGCAGTTCCAACCGGCGCTCCAGCCAATCGAGCAGTTCGCTGTGGCGCACCGGCTTGACGAAGAAGTCCTCCGGCGTGATGCCGACATCGTTGTCCAGCCGCTTGTCGAAGGCATTGGCGGACACGATCGCGACCGCGGCCTCCGTCAGCCCGAGCGCGCGAGAGCGGCGGATGGTTTCCCAGCCGTCGATCCCCGGCATCGCGAGGTCGACGAACATCGCATGCGGTCGCCAGCCGGCCGCGATCAGGTCGAGTGCATCGTGGCCGCTCGCCGCGGTACGCAATTCGAAGCCCAACGGCGACAGCACATGCGCGAGCAGGTCGCGATCGGCCTCCTCGTTGTCGACCACCAGCAGCCGGCGGCGCGGACCTTCGTAGCCTCTGCGCACGCGCGCCACGGGTGCCGAGACACGGCGCACGCTCGCAGCGGGCACCTCGTGCACGTGCGGCAGGAAGAGGCGCAGGCGGAACACCGATCCCACGCCCGGCGTGCTCTGTACGGTCATCTCGCCGCCCATCAGGTCGATGAGCATCTTCGCGATCGTGAGTCCGAGGCCAGCGCCAGGCGCAGCGGGCCCTGCGATCGCGCCGCGCGCGAAAGGCTCGAAGATGCGACCCAGTTCCTCGGCCGACATGCCCGGGCCGGTGTCCTCGATCTCCACCGCCGCGAACTCGCGCGCATAGCGAAGGCGCAGCGTCACCTGCCCCGTGGCCGTGAACTTGATCGCGTTGCCCAGCAGGTTGATGAGGATCTGCCGCACCCGCTTCTCGTCGGCTCGCACCAGTTCCGGCAAGGTGCCGGCGGGCTCGAAGCGGAAGGCCAGGCCTTTCTCCTCGGCCTGCAGCTCGAACATGTCGGCGAGCTCGGTCATGAGCTCCGCGAACTGCATCGGCCTGGCATTGAGCGTGAGCTTGCCGGCCTCGATATGTGCAATGTCGAGCGTGCCTTCGATCAAAGACAGCAGGTGCTCGCCCCCGCGCTTGATGACCGCGACCGCCTGCCTGCGATGCGGCGGCACGGCGGCGTCCTCGCCCATCAATTGCGCGTAGCCGAGGATGCTGTTGAGCGGCGTGCGCAACTCGTGGCTGATGGCGCTGATGTAGCGGCTCTTGGCCTGGTTGGCCTGGTCCGCCTGCTCGCGCGCCTGGTCGGCAGTCTGCTTGGCGGCCTGCAGTGCGCGATCGGTCTCGCGGTGCAGTTCGATCTCGCGCACCAGCAGGTGCGTCTGGCGGTTCGATTCTTCCTGCGCCACCTTGCGGCTCTGTTGCGCAAGCACCAGCCACCAGGCGACGATGCCGGCGATCAGGAGCAGCGCCATGTAGGCCTTGAGGAATCCCGATCGCAGCGATGCGGGCTGCAGGTCGGCCAACGCACTTTCGGTCAGTGCGGTTTCGCCGAGCGCGCGCAGTTCCTGCTGGTACAGCACGCCGAAGACGGCGGCCAGCAGCGGCACGACGATCAGCATCAGCAGCAGGAAGTGGCCAAGGCCCGTGTCGAGGTACGGCCACACGCGGCGCGGCAGCAGCCAGCGCAGGGCGCCCGACCACTGCGCCGACAGGCTTGCCTCGGGCTTGCACAGGTCGCCGCAGCGCGCGTCGAGCGTGCAGCACAGCGAGCAGATCGCTCCCTGGTAGGCCGGGCAGTGCGCCATGTCCGGGCCCTCGTATTCGCGCTCGCAGATCACGCAGCGCTGCGTGCTGAGGCGCCGGTAGCTGCCCGCATCGGATTCGACACGCGCCCAGCGCACCGCCGAGCGGCGAGCGGCCGGGACGAAGGGTGCCGCCCCGCGCTCGTCGGAGACGCGCGCGATGTAGTACTTGCCGCGCGTGGCCCAGGCGATCATCGGCGCCGTGACGAAGGCCGTGCCCAGCGCGATCAGCGCCGAGAAGGCCTGCGCCAGCGGCCCGAACAACCCCAGGTGCGCGGTGATCGACAGGATGGACGCCAGCGCCATCGCGCCGACCCCGACCGGGTTGATATCCCACAGGTGCGCCCGCTTGAACTCGATGCCCGGCGGCGAAAGCCCCAGCGGCTTGTTGATGACCAGGTCGGCCACCACCGCCATCATCCAGGCGATGGCGATGTTGGCGTAGAGCCCGAGCACGTCGCCCAGGGCCTCGAACACGTTCATCTCCATCAGCATGAAGGCGATGAGCGCGTTGAACACCACCCACACGACGCGGCCGGGATGGCTGTGCGTCACGCGCGAGAAGAAATTGCTCCATGCGAGCGAGCCGGCGTAGGCATTCGTGACGTTGATCTTGAGTTGCGAGATCACGACGAACACCGCCGTCGCCACGACCGCCCAGCCGTAATTGGGAAAGACGTACTCGTACGCGGCCAGGTACATCTGGTTCGGATCGACCGCGCGCTCGGGCGGCACCATGTGGCTGATCGCCAGGTAGGCGAGCAATGCGCCGCCCAGCATCTTGAGCACGCCGAGCACGACCCATCCCGGCCCGCCCGCAAGCACGCCGGCCCACCAGCGTCCGCTGTTGGCCGCAGTGCGCGCCGGCATGAAGCGCAGGTAGTCGGCCTGCTCGCCCATCTGGGTGATCAGCGCGATGCCAACGGTCAAAGCGGCACCAAATAGGTGCAGATCAAATCCTATCGATGCCGACTTGACCCCGACATAGTGCGAGATACCCGAGAACGCACCAGGATCGCGCGCGAGCACATAGCCGAAGGGCACGACCAGCATGATCAGCCATATGGGCTGGGTCCAGAGCTGCAAATGGCTGATCGCCGAGACGCCGTGCGTGACCAGCGGAATCACCACCAGCGCACACACCAGGTAGCCCCAGACCGGCGGTATGCCGAGCGCCAGTTCCAGTGCATAGGCCATCACCGCCGCTTCGAGCGCGAAGAAGATGAAAGTGAAGGAAGCGTAGATCAGCGAAGTCAGCGTCGAGCCGATGTAGCCGAAGCCCGCGCCGCGCGTGAGCAGGTCCATGTCGACGCCGTAGCGCGCCGCATAGACGCTGATCGGCAGGCCGGCCAGGAAGATGATGAGCCCGGTCACCAGGATGGCCCAGAACGCATTGACGAACCCGTACTGCACCAACAAGGTGGCTCCGACCGCTTCCAGGATCAGGAACGAGGCGGCACCGCCGAAGGCCGTGCTCGCCACCCGCCACTCGGACATGCGGCGGAAGCGCTGCGGCGTGTAGCGCAGCGCGTAGTCTTCCAGCGTCTCGCTGGCGACCCAGCTGTTGTAGTCACGCCGGACCTTGACGATGCGCTGCGGCGCTTCGTCGCTCGGAGCGGGTGGGACGGCGGTGGAGTGCACATGCGACAGGTGCAGCTTTCATGCCACGAGACCGTGCCGGTCACCCGGCGGCACGACTGTTGCAAAGGGTCTGGCCATGGAATTGACACCGCGCGAAAAAGACAAGCTGCTGATCTTCACGGCGGCACTGCTGGCCGAACGGCGCCGCGCCCGTGGGCTCAAGCTCAACTATCCGGAAGCCATCGCGCTCATCTCGGCCGCCGTGATGGAAGGCGCGCGCGACGGCAAGAGCGTGGCTGCGCTCATGAGCGAAGGCCGCGCGGTGCTCACGCGCGACGATGTCATGGACGGCATCCCCGAGATGATCCCGGATATCCAGGTCGAAGCGACCTTCCCTGATGGCACCAAGCTGGTCACCGTGCACCAACCGATCTTATGACTCACCCCCAGGCTCGCGCACTTCGTGTCGCTCTCCACCCCCTTGCAGGGGGCAACACCGGCGGCCCGGCGGAGCCGGTTCCACGGTGTTCCTTGAACTGAATAACAACTGAGGATTTCTTCATGCGCCTCTATCGTTTTGCAACTGCACTCGCCTTGCTTGCCGCCATGCCGCTGATTGCCAGCGCGCACACCGGCGTCGACGGCGGACACCACCATGGCTTCGTCATGGGCTTCCTTCACCCGCTGACCGGCGCCGACCACCTGGCCGCGATGGTGGCCGTGGGCCTGTGGAGCGCGCTCACGGCGCGCCGCGCCTGGCCGGACATGCTGTGGGCGCCGCTGGGCTTTGCCGTGATGCTGCTGGTCGGCGCCGTCGCAGGCCTGGCTGGGGTGCAAATGCCGGCCGTCGAGCCCATGATTGCCGCGTCGCTGCTGGTGCTGGGGCTACTGGTCGCTACGCAACGTCGCCTGCCGGCGGTGGCTGCGGCAGCGCTGGTCGGCGCGTTCGCCGTCTTCCATGGCGTCGCGCACGGCCAGGACTTGGCGGGTGAATCCGCCGCCGCGATGACGCTCGCTGGCATGCTCGCCGCGACCGTCGCACTACACGGCGCAGGCATCGCGCTCGGCTGGTCGCTGCGCAACGGCCATCGCTGGCTGCCCCGCCTCGCCGGCGCTGCGGTGGCGATGTTCGGCGTCGCCCTGCTCGGCGGACTGGCCTGAGGCAGCGCCGATGATCCCCGGCGAACTCATCACCGACGAAGGTGACCACGTCCTCAACCCCGGACGCCGCACGCTGACCCTGGTGGTCCAGAACACCGCCGACCGGCCGATCCAGGTCGGCTCGCACTACCACTTCGCCGAAACCAACGGCGCCCTGGGCTTCGACCGCGAAGCGGCACGCGGCATGCGCCTGAACATCGCATCGGGCACCGCCGTGCGCTTCGAGCCCGGCCAGCAGCGCACCGTCGAGCTCGTGGACTTCGCCGGCGACCGCGTGGTCTACGGCTTCCGTGGCCTCGTTCAAGGAAAACTCTAGACATGGCAACGATCGGCCGCCGCGCCTATGCGGAAATCTTCGGCCCCACGGTGGGCGACCGCGTCCGCCTCGCCGACACCGACCTGGTGATCGAAGTCGAGGAGGACTACACGCTGCATGCCGGCGGCTACGGCGAGGAAGTCAAGTTCGGCGGCGGCAAGACCATCCGCGACGGCATGGCGCAAGGCCAGCGCACGCGGGCCGAAGGCACCGTCGACACGGTGATGACCAACGCGCTGATCCTCGATCACTGGGGCATCGTGAAGGCCGACATCGGCCTGAAGGACGGCCGCATCGTCGCCATCGGCAAGGCGGGCAACCCCGATGTGCAACCGGGCGTGGACATCGTCATCGGGCCGGGCACCGAGGTGATCAGCTGCGAAGGCAACATCGTCACGGCCGGTGGCATCGACGGCCATATCCACTTCATCTGCCCGCAGCAGATCGAGGAAGCACTGGCCTCGGGCGTGACCACCATGCTCGGCGGCGGCACCGGGCCGGCAACCGGAACCTTCGCGACCACCGCGACGCCGGGCCCGTGGCACATCGAGCGCATGCTGCAAGCAGCCGATGCGTTCCCGATGAACCTCGGCTTCCTTGGCAAGGGCAATGCGAGCCTGCCGGCCGCGCTGCACGAACAGATCGACGCGGGCGTCATCGGCCTCAAGCTCCACGAGGACTGGGGCACCACGCCCGCCGCCATCAGCAACTGCCTGGACGTGGCCGACGCGACCGACACGCAGGTCGCGATCCACAGCGACACGCTCAACGAATCGGGCTTCGTCGAGAACACCATCGCCGCCGTGAAGGGCCGCGCGATCTGCGCCTTCCACACCGAAGGCGCGGGCGGCGGGCACGCTCCGGACATCCTGCGGGTGGTGGGCGAGGCGAACTTCCTGCCCTCGTCGACCAACCCGACGATGCCCTACACCGTGAACACGCTCGACGAGCACGTCGACATGCTCATGGTCTGCCATCACCTCGACGCCGGGATTCCGGAAGACCTCGCCTTCGCGGAAAGCCGCATCCGCAAGGAAACCATCGCGGCCGAGGACATCCTGCACGACATGGGCGCCATCAGCATGTTCAGTTCCGACAGCCAGGCCATGGGCCGGGTCGGCGAGGTCATCATCCGCTGCTGGCAGACGGCGCACAAGATGAAGGCGCAGCGCGGGAAGCTGCCGGAAGACGACTCGCGCAACGACAACTTCCGCGCCAGGCGCTATATCGCCAAGTACACGATCAATCCGGCGATCTCGCACGGCATCTCGCACGAGGTGGGCAGCATCGAGGTCGGGAAGTGGGCCGACCTGGTGGTGTGGAAGCCGGCCTTCTTCGGCGTCAAGCCCTTCGCGATCCTGAAGGGCGGCACCATCGCCATGGCCGCGATGGGCGACCCCAACGCATCGATCCCGACGCCGCAGCCCGTGCACTACCGCCCGATGTTCGGCGCCTTCGGTGGATCGCTCGCGAAGAGCTCGCTGACCTTCGTCTCGCAGGCAGGGCTCGCAGCGGACATCGGACGGCGCTACGGGCTTGCGAAGAACCTGAGCGCGGTGAAGAACATCCGCGGCGTGCGCAAGCAGCACATGGTGCACAACGCGTTCACGCCGAAGATGGAGATCGATGCGCAGACGTATGCGGTGCGAGCCGATGGGCAGTTACTGACCTGCGATCCCGCTGTTTCGCTGCCGATGACACAGCGGTATTTCCTGTTCTAGTCCGGTGATTGGGTGCGGATCGACAATCCGCAATTACCGAACAACCTGCCTCTCCATGCTCACCGCCAACAAACTCATGCCCCAGGGCGGCGGCCTCGCGCCCGTCCTGCTCAAGCGCGCCGCCACCATCGAACTCGATTGGGATGTCCGCCAGAAGAGCCGCTTCGACGTCACCGATTCGCAAGGCCGCCAGATCGGCGTGTTCCTGCCGCGAGGCACGGCCGTGCGCGGCGGAGACGTGCTGGTCGCGGAGGACGGTTCGCTCATCAAGGTGATCGCCGCGCCCCAGCCGGTGCTGGTCATCACGCATTGCAGCGAACACGGCACGCCGTTCGACCTGATGCGCGCGGCCTATCACCTCGGAAACCGGCACGTGCCGATCGAGCTCAAGCCCGATCACCTGAAGATCGAACCCGACC
Organism: Variovorax sp. P5_A3; assembly: GCF_056400665.1. NCBI lineage: Bacteria > Pseudomonadati > Pseudomonadota > Betaproteobacteria > Burkholderiales > Comamonadaceae > Variovorax > Variovorax sp. P5_A3. The sequence goes on from NZ_JBFUKW010000030.1 coordinate 33,160, forward strand.
ACGTGCTGGCCGGCATGCTGCGATCGATGCACCTGATCGTGCGCGAAGCGGAGGAGGCCTTCGAGCCCGAAGGCGGCGCCTATGGCGCGCAGGCCGGCGGGCATGGGCATTCGCACGGCGCGGGGCCGGTCGGGCCGGTGCTGCACCCAGACGCCTATGCAGGGTCGCAAGCGCACGACGACCACGATCACCACGACCATGACCACTCGCACGGCCATTCGCATTGATGGATGACGCGCCGGCCGCCCTGCCCGCGGCGAGCTTTCTTCAACTGATCTGGCTCGCATCGCCCGCGCTGCCCGTGGGCGGCTTCTCCTACTCCGAAGGGCTGGAGGCGGGCATCGAATGGGCCGGGCTCGGCACCGAGCAGGCCGCATCCGACTGGCTGGTCGACCAGCTTCACCTCAGCCTCGCGCGCGCAGACCTCGCCGTGCTGGCGCAGGCGATCCTCGCCTGGCGCAACGGCGACCTGGCGCGTATTCACGCGCTAAACGCCTGGGTGTTCCAGACGCGCGAATCCGCCGAGTTCCTCCTGCAGACCGAGCAGATGGGCCGCTCTTTCATCGAGTGGCTCAAGCTGCATCACGACGATGCGGCGACCGTCTTCGAAGCGCTGCCCGCCAGCTACCCGGTCGCCTTTGCCTTTGCCGCGAGCCGCACCGAGGCGCCGGTGCGCGACGCCTGCCTGGCCTTCGCATTCGGCTGGGCCGAGAACATGGTCGGCGCGGCGGTCAAGGCGGTGCCATTGGGCCAGAGCGCCGGCCAGCGCATGCTCGGTCGCCTGGCCGCGGAAATCCCCACGGCGGTCGATCTTGCGATCACACTCCCCGATGACGACCGGCAGGCCTTTTCCCCCATGCTGGCCATCCTGTCGTCCCGGCACGAAACCCAGTACTCGCGTCTCTTCAGAAGCTAAGCACTTTCAAGCACGTATGTCCTCCGCCCTCCATCACATCGCCCACCGCACCAAGAAACTGCCGCCCCTGCGCGTCGGCATCGGCGGCCCTGTCGGGTCCGGCAAGACCACGCTGCTCGAGATGCTCTGCAAGACGATGCGCGACAAGTACGACCTCGTCGCGATCACGAACGACATCTACACCAAGGAAGACCAGCGCCTGCTGACGGTGGCGGGCGCGCTGCCGGCCGAACGCATCATGGGCGTGGAAACGGGCGGCTGTCCGCATACGGCGATCCGCGAGGACGCGTCGATCAACCTCGAGGCCATCGACCGCATGCTGGTGCAGTTCCCCGATGCGGACGTCGTGTTCGTCGAGTCCGGCGGCGACAACCTCGCGGCCACCTTCAGCCCCGAGCTCTCGGACCTCACGATCTACGTGATCGACGTCGCGGCCGGCGAGAAGATCCCCCGCAAGGGCGGCCCGGGCATCACCAAGAGCGACCTCTTCGTGATCAACAAGACCGACCTGGCGCCCTATGTGGGTGCCGACCTCGGTGTGATGGAGGCCGACACCCGGCGCATGCGCAAGCAGCGCCCCTTCGTGATGACCAACCTGAAGACGCGCACCGGATTGGCCGAGGTTGTCGCCTTCATCGAAGAGCGCGGCATGCTCACCACCACCTGAAGGTCAAAGCTCGCTGGCATCCCTGACCTGGCGCGCCTTGTAGACCAGCCGCACGCTCGCGTGACGCGGATCACTTGTGCGCTGCACGTAGACATCGGTATCGCCGTCCACCCAGGCGGCGTAGGCACTTCCAGGGTCGTTCGAAACCAGTTCGGGACCGAAGCGACTCCGCCCCCACGCGACGAGTTCAGCGAATGTCGCTGCGCCAAGGTCCGGCTGTGCCTCCGCGGCCGCAACCCATTCCACGCGCCGCAATTCCCCGCTCGCGAAAAAGAACACGGGCTCGAAAGTCAGGCCCGCCAGCGTCGTCGGCGCCGCATGCCAGTTCCCGGCAAGGCCACCCGCGAGGCGTTGTGGCCGATGCACGCGCTCGACGCCGGGCACGGCCGCCTGCAGTGCTTCGACCGACATGCCCAGCCGCACACCGGATGGCAAGGCCTGGCCGTGCGCTGCGGCCATGGCGATGAGGAAAAACGCGGCGCTGAACGCGCGGGTCAGTGTCGTGGAATACATCGGAATAGGCGTGGAAGGCGGACAGCGTCGATTTGTTACCGGGACCGTGAAATGGTCCACATCTTGCTCAGTGGCATACATCGTCGGACGGATGCTTTTGCTAACAAGTTAGCGAGACACTGTCCGGAACGAGGTGAAAGCTCTCAACCATCATGGCTTCAGAAGCAATCTTCCATCCAGCGACTGGCAGCGTGCAGTTTGCCATCTATCCCGACGGCTTCGATGGCGCCCGGATCATCGCCCGCATCGACGAGGAAGCGCTGCACGATCGCTTCCAGGCGCCCGAAGGTGGGGATTCCGAATTGGTGCAAGCCTATGCGCGGAACGCCGATTCGATCGATGCCTTGGCAACCATGCGCTATCGCGAGAATCCGAACGTCGCGATCTGCCTGCACAGCAACGATTTCTGAAGCGCCGGCTCAGGCCATCAGCGCCTTGAGCCTGGCGCCGGTGAAGGGCACGCTTCGCAAGCGCACACCGGTTGCATCGAACACCGCATTCGCCAGCGCCGCAGGCACCGGGCTGGACGCGGCCTCTCCTGCACCCAACGGCGGCTCATCGCGGCGGTCGATCAACGCGATCTCCAGGCGTGGCACAGCGGTGAAACGCAGCAGCGGATAGCTGGCCCAGTCGACGCTCGTGACGCGCGAGCGGTCGAAGGTGGTCTCCTCGTACAAGGTGCGCGAGAGCGTCTGCAAAATGCTGCCCTCGACTTGGGCGCGCACCGCATCGGGGTTGATCATCAGCCCGCAATCGTGGGCGCAGCAGACGCGGCGCACGGCGATCTCCCCGGTCGACCGGTCGACCTCGACCTCCATCGCCATGGCGACGAAGGTCTCGTTGTTCTTGTAGTGGATATAGGCCATGCCGCGCCCCACCGCGACCTTGCCTGTCGCGGCGGCCACCGGCGAGGGCCTGGCCTGCCAGCCGATCATCTGCCCCATGCGCCGCAGCACTTCGGCGCCTCGCGGGTTCGACACGTCGCGCAGGCGGAAGGCCAACGGGTCCACGCGTGCCTTCGCCGCCAGTTCATCGACGAAGCTTTCCACCGCGAAGCAGTTCGCGACCTTGCCCGGCGCGCGGATGTTGGAGGGCCGAAGCGGCGCCGGGCCCAGCCAGTGCGCCGTCACTTTCACGGCATTCGCGGCATAGGGCGGATCGCCGTTCTGCGACACCAGTCCGGTCGACTGGCCCACCGGCTGCCGCATGCCCGCGGCGAGCGGAGCCAGCAGCGGTATCCACTCCAGGTTGGCCGTGGCGCGCGGCACCCACATATCGGTTTCCCATGCGTCGATGCGGCCGTCGGACATTTGCGTGGCCTTGATCTCCAGCAATTGCGGCGGACCCTTGGGATCCCAGCCCAACTCGTCCTGCCGGCTCCACTGCACACGCACCGGCTTGCCGACGGCCCTGGACAGCAGCACCGCATCGGCGGCCGCGTCATCATGCCCGTTCATGCCATAGCAGCCCGCGCCGTCGAGATAGATCACGCGCAGCTTGTCGCGCGGTATATCGACCATCGCGGCGAAGGTGTTCAGGAAGCGATGGGTCGCCTGCGATGCGGTCCATACGGTGCCGCTGTCGGCGCGTACGTCCGCCACCGCGCATGACGGACCGATGGAGCCGTGCGACTGGATGGGCCAGGCATACGTGGCCCGCAGCAGGTCGGGCGCATCGCGCAGCGAGGCCGCGCGCTGCGCGTCCCCCTTGGACGCGATGACCTCCTCGGCGACGAAGGGGCCGCTGCGCGCCCAGTCGACGAGCGCCTCGTGGCCGATCAACTCCGCGCTCTCGCTCCACTGGACCTTGAGTTCGCGCGCCGCGCGAATCGCGGCCCATTCGTCGGGACTCACCACGCCGACGAAATCGACGATGCGCACCACGCGCACCCCCGGCAGGCGCGAGACCGACGACTCGTCGACCGACAGCACCCGCGCACCGACGGAGGGCGGCCGCAGCACGCGGCCGTGAAGCATGCCGGGCACCACGTGGTCATGCACATAGACGTGGCGTCCGGTCACCTTGGCGGGCACGTCGGGGCGCGGCAGAGGCCGCCCGACCAGCACGTAGTCCGCCGGGCGCTTCAGCGGCGCCTTGGGGTTCATCTTGACGTCGAAGGTACGCCCGCCCACCAGCGCCGCGACGGGGACGCTGCGGCCATCCGGCGCGCGTACCGCGCCATCGAGCAGCCTGAGTTGATCGGAGGGCACCTGCAGCCGCTGCCCTGCCATCGCGACCAGCGCCTCGCGCGCCGTCGCGGCGGCCTGCCTCAGCTCGACGCCGCCGCGCATCACCCCGGTGCTGCCGGCCGTGGGGCCCTGGTTGGGCGTCAGGGCCGTGTCACCTTCGATCAGGTCGATGCGTTCGACCGGCACGCCGAGTTCCTCACCCACCATCTGGCGCATGGCGATGCGGTGGCCGGTGCCCAGATCGACCTTGCCGGAATAGACGACCACCGATCCGTCGTTGCGGATGGCGAGGAAGGAATCGACCTGGTCGAGCGCCAGGGCGCGTTGGGCCGCCTGGGGGGCGCCGGCGGTTTGCGCCAGCGCCGACTTCGCCGGGAACAGGCCGAAGCCCACGACCAGCGCACCGGCTTCCAGCAAGGCACGCCGGGTGAGCTGGCCGGCCGGCGCCTGGTCGAGATGCAGCGTGAACGTCATGGTCAGGTCCTCGTGGAGCCGGCTGCGCGATCCACGGCGCGCAGCACACGATCGTGGGACCCGCATCGACAGAGGTTGCCGGCGAGCGCCTGCTGCGCCTCCTCGCGGCTTGGTTTGGGGATACGCTGGAGCAGTGCCACCGAACTCATCACCATGCCATTGGTGCAGTAGCCGCATTGCGCGGCCTGCTCGGCGATGAAGGCGGCCTGCACGGGGTGCGGTTTGTCGAGTGTGCCGAGCCCTTCGGCCGTGACGACTCGCCGACCATCCGCATCGCCCACGCGAATGGTGCACGAGCGCACCGGGGCGCCATCGAGCAACACGGTGCAGGCGCCGCATTGGCCGAGGCCGCAGCCGAACTTGGTCGCATGCAGGCCCAGGTCGTTGCGCAGCGCGTAGAGCAGGGGCATGTCGGGGTCCCAGGCATCGATGTTCCTCGACGCGCCATTGACGGTCACCGTGACGGTTGGCATTCGGACCTCCTTGCATCGAAGCCCATCCAAAGGCGGACGGGAAGATCGACGGCGACGCAGATTGCCACACGGGGTCGATTGCATCAAGCCTGCTCCCCGCCCGCCCTTGACCTTCTAGTCACTTCAGGGTTTTCAATACGTACATGGCAAGAAGCATCCCCGACACTCCGATCGTTGCATTGCACGGTTCCGACGCCGAAGCACACGCCCATGCCGCGTGCTGCGCACACGACCACGCCGTCGAACCCGTGTCGATCGGCCCGGTTGCCGCGAACACCTTTCGAATCCCGACCATGGATTGCAGCGCCGAGGAATCGGACATCCGGCGCGCGGTCGAGCCCATCGCGGGCATCCGCGGTCTGCACTTCCAACTCGGCCAGCGGACCCTGAGGATCGACGGCTCCGCCGAGGCCCTTCCGAAGGCACTGGATGCGATCCGCAAGGCCGGCTACGTGCCCGAGGCACTCGCGGCAGGGGTCGCCGCGAGCCACGGTGACGAGCACGGACACGACCAACGGCCCGCCAGCACCCATGTGCGACTCGGGGCCGCGCTGGGCCTGGCGCTGATGGCCGAAGGCGTTTCCTTCCTGGCGCCGGACACGTCGGCATGGAAGGCTGCGGGCATGGCGGTCGCCGCCGCCGCCATCGGGCTCGCCGGCCTCGAAACCTACACGAAGGGCCTGAAGGCCCTGCGGCACGCCCGGCTCAACATCAATGCCTTGATGTCGGTGGCCGTCACCGGCGCATTCCTGATCGGCCAGTGGCCCGAAGCGGCCATGGTGATGGCGCTCTATGCCATTGCCGAACTGATCGAGGCCCGCGCCGTGGACCGCGCGCGGAATGCGATCAAGGGCCTCGTCGATCTCGCACCAGCCGATGCGGAGGTGCGGCAAGCCGACGGGACGTGGGCGCGCGTGCGGGCCACGGAGATCGCCCTGGGCAACATCGCGCGCATCAAGCCCGGCGAACGGGTCGCGCTGGACGGGATCGTCACCAAGGGCCACAGCACCATCAACCAGGCCCCCGTGACCGGGGAGAGCATTCCGGTCGATAAGGGGCCGGGCGACACCGTGTTCGCAGGCACGATCAACGAAGCCGGCGAGATCGAGTTTCGGGTCACCGCAGGCGCCAACGACACGACCCTGGCACGCATCATCCATGCGGTCGAGGAAGCGCAAGGCACGCGCGCGCCAACCCAACGCTTCGTCGATCGATTTGCCGCGGTCTATACGCCTGCGGTGTTCGTGGTGGCCGTGGCCGTCGCCGTGCTGCCGCCACTCTTCCTGGGCTGGCCGTGGCTCGAAGCGCTCTACAAGGCGCTGGTGCTTCTCGTGATCGCGTGCCCTTGCGCGCTGGTCATCTCGACGCCGGTGACCGTCGTCAGCGGCCTTGCCTCGGCCGCGCGGCGAGGCATCCTGATCAAGGGTGGCACCTATCTCGAAGACGCACGGCTGCTCAAGGCCGTTGCGCTGGACAAGACCGGCACCATCACCGAAGGCAAGCCGAAGCTCGTGGCACTCGTGCCTTGGGGCGATGCCGACGAGGAGGAAGTCCGACGCCTCGCCGGGAGCCTTGCGGCGCGATCCGATCACCCGGTGTCGCAGGCGATCGCGGGCGGCCTGGAAATTACCGCGGTCGAGGTCGATGAATTCAAGGCGCTGACCGGTCGCGGGGTCGAGGGCGTCATCGGCAGCCAGCGCCTCGTACTCGGCAACCATCGGCTCATCAAGGAACGCGGACAGGCGGAGCCCAGCCTCGAGGCCGAACTCGTCGCGCACGAGTCCCAGGGCCGCACCGTGACCCTTCTCGCGAATGACAGCGGCGTGCTCGGCGTGTTCGCGGTGGCCGACACGCTCAAGTCCAGTTCGATCGAAGCCATTGCGGAACTCAAGCGCCTCGGCGTGACGCCCGTCATGCTGACCGGCGACAACGACGCCACTGCACAGGCTGTGGCACGCGAGGCCGGTATCGACGATGCGCGAGGCGGCCTGTTGCCACAAGACAAGCTCTCCGCGATTCAGGCCATGCGCCAACGCTATGGGGCCACGGCGATGACCGGCGACGGCATCAACGACGCTCCGGCCCTGGCCCAGGCCGACATCGGCTTCGCGATGGGCGCCGCGGGGACCGACACGGCCATGGAGGCTGCGGACGTCGTGATCATGAACGACAACCTCGGCCGCATCGCCGAGACGATCACGCTGTCGCGCCGGACGCATGCGGTGCTCTGGCAGAACATCAGCCTGGCGCTCGCCATCAAGGCCGTGTTCTTCGTGCTGGCGGTGGTTGGCACCGCCACCATGTGGATGGCCGTGTTCGCGGACATGGGCGCCAGCCTGCTGGTCGTCGGCAACGGGCTGCGGCTGCTGCGCCCAAGCGAGCGCTGATCGTCGGCGCGCCCAAAAGAAAACGGCCCCGAGGGGCCGTTGTTCATTCGACGCAGCCCTGGAGCTGCGACGAAATTACTTCTTGCCGGGCTTCTTCGCTGCCACGGCCTTCTTGGCCGGTGCAGCAGCCTTCTTGGCGACGGGCTTGGCCGCCGCCTTCTCGGCCTTGCGCTTGGCAGCCTTCGGGTCGATCGCGGCCTTGAACGCTGCGCCTGCCACGAACTTCGGCACCTTCTGTGCGGCGATCTTGATCTTGGCGCCAGCCTGGGGGTTGAAACCCGTGCGAGCAGCGCGCGCCACTTGCTTGAAGGTTCCGAAGCCGATCAGCTGGACGGGGTCGCCCTTCTTGACTGCGGCGATGATGGAGCCCGTCACGGTCTCGAGGATGCGAGCGGCTTCTGCCTTGCTGACGGTGTGAGTGGTGGCGATCTTTTCGACCAGTTCGATACGGTTCAAGTGAATTTCCTTAGGATAGTTTCGCCGTGTTGCCAACGGCGGCGCAGCGATCGATACAAGCTGCAAGCGGCGCGGAGTATATAGGGCAGCAAGAGGCAGACTCGCGCACGTACGTTGCATCCGCGCGAAATGCAGGCAATACACAACACTCGGAAGTGCGTTCGCGGCTATCGATCGCCCTCGATGCCCAACTCCGACGCCATTCGCTGGACCAGCGCCTTCAGGCTCGCGACCTCGGTCTCGAGCCTCGCCACGTTGGCCTTGAGCGCTGCGAGTTCACCCAAGGACACGTCGCCGACGGGCTGCAGAGTGGCCACGGATACATCCTCGGCCGGTGTGCCGCTCAGCAGGTGGGCCCAACGGCTTTCACGCGCGCCAGGCAAGCGCTGCAGTTTCACCACAAGCCCGCCGGCAGGCCGCTCCGCCATCTCGTCGAGAAAAGCCTCCACCGACGAAATGTCGGCGAAGTTGTGCATGCGGTCCGAGGCGATGCGAAGCTCGCCGGCCGTCTGCGGCCCCCGCAGCATCAGCACCGTCAGAAGGATGATCGACTGCGAGGGAATCCGGAGCACGCCGTCGATGTTGTGCGCGTACCGAAACACGCGGCCGCCGCTGCTCTCCGACACCAGGCTGTAGCCCTTGAGACTGTCGATGGTTGCCTGTGCATCGGCATCGGACATCTCCAGGATCGGATTGCGGCTCGTCTTCTGATTGCAGCCCGCGACGATCGCGTTGAGCGTCAGCGGGTAGCTGTCAGGGACCGTGCGCTGCTTTTCGGCGAGCACGCCGAGCACGCGGGTTTCTAGGAGGGAAAGCGTTGGAACCGGATTGGACATGGGTTGCGATTGGCCCTACTTCTTTCTTCCATAGGTTCCGGTCGTGGTGGCCTTGCCGATCGCGTTGGCATTGACCACGAAACCCACGAGCGAGGCCGTCGGGTTGGGCGGCAGTTCCAGCTTCTCGACCTTGAGGGCGTAGAGCGTGGCGTGGTAGCGATGCGGTTTGTCGCCGGCGGGCGGGCAAGGGCCGCCCCAGCCCGGGGCGCCATAGTCGGTGTTGATCTGACGTGCGCCTGCGGGAAGTTTGGCACCGTCGGTTGTGCCGGCGCCCTGCTCGAACGAGGTCGCCGTCGCGGGAATGTCGACGACCACCCAGTGCCAGAAGCCGGCGCCGCCTGTGGGCGCGTCGGGGTCGTGGACCATCAACGCGAAGCTCTTGGTTCCGGCGGGGGCATGGTCCCAACGGAAGGTTGGTGAGACGTTCTCTCCAGTACAGCCGAAGCCCTTGAAGACGAACTTGTTGTCGATCGGACGGCCATCGTGCAGGTCCGGGCTGGTCAGACGGAAGGTGTCCGCATGGGCGGTCAATGTCGCGAGGCCGAGGGCCAACGCAGCGGCGCAGTATGGGAAGTTCATCGATCGATCCCCTCTCACTGAAGGAGGGCCATTAAAACCCGAAGTCTTCCGCCAGGGAAGTCTTGCCTTCATCGGAAGGACACTGGCAACACGCTTGGACGGGCAATGTCATAGCCTCGGATCGAACGCAGTGAAGGGACCGGCGATCAGCTTGGCGTGCCGTGGCGGAGAGTGTGAGATTCGAACTCACGGACGGTTGCCCGTCGGCAGTTTTCAAGACTGCTGGTTTAAACCACTCACCCAACTCTCCTGGGCTGCCTTCGATGCGCTTGAAGACAGAGACGCGATTTTAGTCGCTGCTTTGCTCGGGTTTTCCGGCCGCGTCGGCCGGCGTCGGCGCCCACCCGCGCATCACCAGATCCAAAATGCCTTCCGCCCAGACACGCCGCTCTTCGGGCCCGGCCAGGGGCTTCGAAATGAAGAAGCGCACCCCGCCGAAAGCCAGGGTCGACAACTGCACCGCAGCCAGTTCGGGCGAAGGCACATGCAGCGTCCCCCTCTTGTGCCCTTCCGCCAGGTATTCGACGACGGGCGCGAGCACGTAGCTGTTTTCCGCATAGAGCGACTTGGCCAGTTCCGGAAAGCGCACGGCTTCGGCGATCACGAGGCGCAGCAGCGCCAGGGTCTTCGGCTCCGTGGCGCTCAGGTACATGCGCTCGATCAGGTCGAGCAGTACCTGCCGCTCGTCGGCGCTGGGCTGCACCAATGTGGCCTGCATCGTCTCGCGGGCGTTGCTCACGGCACGGTGAACGACCTCGCGGAACAGGGCCTCCTTGTTGTCGAACTGCCGATAGATGGTGATCTTGGCGACGCCCGCCTCGCGCGCGATGGCCTCGATGCTGGTAGCGGCATAGCCTTTGTCCAGGAAGGACTCCAGCGCCGCGGCAAGAAACGATTCGCGCAGCGCGACGGCCTGCTCCGGGCTGGGACGGCCGCGCGAACGGCGCTTGATCTCAGGAGATTCGAGGTTTTCCATGGCTTTTCGGGGTCGCTCAGGTGTCGGGCAGGAAGATAGCCTGAAGATCACTCAGGAAATCGTACCCCCGCGTGGTCGGCCAGACACGCGAGAGGTCCCGTTCGATCAATCCCTTGCGTTCGGCTTCTTCGAGGCCGCGCTGGATGGCGGTGATGGCCAGACCGGTGCGCTCGCCGAACTGCGCCAGCGTGAAGCCGGCCTTCAGCCGCAAGGCGTTGAGCATGAATTCGAATGGCAACGCAGCGATCGCGACGTCCTCGCTTTGCGAGACGGCGTTCGATGCGATGGCGTTGTCCATATACAGACGTGGCTCCCGAAAGCGAACCTGTCGGACGATGCGATGCGCAAAGCTCAGCTTGCTGTGGGCACCTGCGCCAATGCCGAGGTAGTCGCCAAACTCCCAATAGTTGAGATTGTGTGCGCACTGATGCCCAGTTTGCGCGTAGGCCGAAATCTCGTAGCGCCCTAGGCCCCGTCCTGCAGTTTGCTCCGTGATGCGGTCCAGCATGGCGTAGGCGGTGTCGTCCTCGGGCACCACGGGCGGGAACTTGGCGAAGTAGGTGTTGGGTTCGATCGTGAGGTGATAGACCGACAGATGCGGCGGCGCCAGCGCCAGGGCCTGGTCGAGGTCCGCATCCAACCCTTCCAGGGTCTGGCCGGGCAGCGCGTACATCAGGTCGAGGTTGAAGGTGTCGAAGGCAGCCGCGGCTTCTTCGACAGCGGCAATGGCCTGCGCGCGATCGTGTACGCGGCCCAGTGCCTTCAGATGCTCGTCGTTGAAGCTCTGGACACCGACCGAAAGGCGCGTGACACCGGCTGCCCGGTAGGCACGGAAGCGGTCGCGCTCGAAGGTGCCGGGATTGGCCTCGAGCGTGATCTCGCAATCGGGCGTGAGCTTGAGCCGTGCACGCAGGTCGCCGATCAGCCGGTCGATGGATGCCGGCGAGAACAGGCTCGGCGTACCGCCGCCGATGAAGATCGTGTGCACGGTACGGCCCCAGATCAACGGGAGCGCGGCATCCAGGTCAGCGATCAGGGCGTCGAGATAGCGCTGTTCGGGCAATGCGTCGCCGCCGCTTCGCCACTCGTGCGAATTGAAGTCGCAGTAGGGACACTTGCGCAGGCACCATGGGAGATGGACGTACAGCGACAGCGGTGGCAGCGACGAGAGCTGCAGCGGGCCGGGCCGCATCATGTGAAGCGCGTCGTTCGCGCTGCCCGCGCAGGTGGCAGGCTCCTCGGCGTCTTTCGAGATCGGGATGACGACGCTCACGACCACCGCTCGCGCATCAGGGCCAGCATCGCGCGCGCCGCCTGTCCGCGATGGCTGTTGGCGTTCTTCATATCGGCGGGCAGTTGCGCAAAGGTCTTGCCGAACTGCGGCAGGAACATCACGGGGTCGAAGCCGAAGCCGTTGTCCCCCACGGGTTCGCGCGCGATCTCGCCAGCCACGCGGCCGACTGCGATGAGCGGTTCCGGGTCGTCCGCACTGCGCAGCGCCACCAGCGTGCTGACCAGGGCCGCGCGCCGATCGGTCTGCGAGGCCAATTGCTCCAGCAGCGCACGCACGTTGTTGGCGTCGCCCTTCTCGTAGCCGAATTGCGTGGCGTAGAACGCGGTGTCGACGCCGGGAAGGCCTCCGAAGGCCTCGACGCAGAGACCGGCATCGTCGGCGATGGCCGGCAGGCCCGTGACGGCCGAGGCGTGACGCGCCTTGGCGAGCGCGTTCTCGACGAAGGTGCGATGCGGCTCCTCGGCTTCGCCGACGCCGAGTTCCGACTGTCGCACGAGCGTGACGTCGAGCGGCGCGAGCAGCGCCTGCAGCTCCGCGAGCTTGCCTGCATTGTTGGAGGCCAGGACCAGTTTCATCGTCGGCGTGCGCGGATGCGCACCTCTATCTTCTGTTGTGTCAGCTCGAAAGCGCCTGCGTCTGCAGCGCAGTCAGTTCGGTGATGCCTTTTTCGGCCAGCGCGAGCAGCGCATTCATCTCTTCGCGCGAGAATGCCGCGCCTTCGGCCGTGCCCTGCACTTCGACGAAGTGCCCGGCGCCGGTCATCACCACGTTCATGTCGGTGTCGCAGGCCGAGTCTTCGATGTATTCGAGGTCGAGCAGAGGCGTACCCTGAACGATGCCCACCGAGATGGCCGCGACGTGGCCGCGAATGGGCGACGCGGGGATTTTTCCGTCAGCGAGCAGCTTGTTGACCGCATCCTGCGCGGCAACGAAGGCGCCGGTGATGGCCGCCGTGCGCGTGCCGCCGTCGGCTTGAAGCACGTCGCAGTCGAGATGGATGGTGCGCTCGCCCAGCGCGGCCAGGTCGAACACGGCGCGCATCGAGCGGCCGATCAGGCGCTGGATCTCCTGTGTGCGACCGCTCTGCTTGCCACGGGCCGCTTCACGGTCGCTGCGGGTGTGCGTTGCGCGCGGGAGCATGCCGTATTCGGCCGTGACCCAGCCTTCGCCGCTGCCGCGCTTGTGCGGTGGCACCTTTTCCTCGACGGACGCCGTGCACAGCACGCGCGTCTGGCCAAACTCGATCAGCACCGAGCCCTCGGCATGGATGGTGAAACCGCGCGTGATGCGCACCGGGCGCAACTGGTCTGCGGCGCGGCCGCCGCTTCGTACGAAAGCTGTCATGGTGAAGAACGAAAGATGAAGAAAAACTAGCCCTTGCGGGCAGCGGACCGCTTGATGGCCTCGTTGATCTCGGCGATCGAACGCTCGATGGCGTCTTCGTCGAGGTCGTCGAGTTCGCTGTCCGAAGGCATGCCGGCCTGGATGGTCGAGGCGAACACGCCGTCGCTGATGCTGTCGGTGGACACGCCCCGCTTCTGCCCCGGGGCATCGGGCGTTTCCCATTCGAGCGCGATCAGCGTCACGTTGTCGCTGTGGGTGCCGCCGTTGCGCAACGCCATTTCGGCGAGGTCGGGCGCGGCGTCGGAAACGGGTTTGCCGGACGAGAGGATGTGCACGATGACGCTGTCTTCCAGCACGCCCCAGACGCCGTCCGAGCACAGCATGATGCGGTCGCCGCGCTGCAACTGCACCGGCGGCGACACGTCGAACAGCGGCGGCGTGGGCGAACCCAGGCAAGTGAGCAGGAGGTTGCGGTTGACGGGTTCCGGGCCGGCGTTCGCTCGCGGCCGCTCGGCGTGCGAATGGTCACGTGTGCGGACGAGCAGTTCGCCGTCGCGCACGACGTACAGCCGGGAGTCACCGCAGTGGATCCACGTCGCGGTCGTGCCCTGGATGACCGCGGCCACCACCGTCGTGCGTGGCGTGTCGAGCATCCCCTTGTTGCCCGCATATCGCATGATCTGCTGGTGCGCAGCCATGACGGAGGCTGTCAGGAAGGCCTTGACGTCCTTCACGATGGGCCGCGCCTCGCGCTGGTAGAGGGCTGCGATGGTCTGCAGTGCCAACTGCGCCGCCACCTCGCCTTCCGGATGCCCACCCATGCCGTCCGCGAGCACGAACAACCCCGATTCGCGCGTGTAGCAATAGCCCATGCGGTCTTCGTTCTTGAGACGACCGCCTTTGCGGCTAACCTGGAATACCGAAAATTTCATGCCGGACGTGTGGTCGGCGCCGCCGCTTTCGGCAGCCCCTTCTTCTCAAATGAGCGCATGTTGTCGATCGAAAGTCTTACTTTTTCGCCGACAGTGAGCTTGGTGTAGCGACGCTCGCCCTCCCGGCTCAGCTCTTTCTGGAGCGCGAACACGGATTGCGGACGGGACAGCGGGTCGAGCGACATGCACCACTCGACCACCTCGATCAGGTTGTCCGAGTAGATGCCGCGCAAGCGCGAGAGCGACAGGCCGAGGCGGTCCTTCTCGATGCGCTGCGGCGCGTCGTTCGGGGGATAACCCTGCATGCACGCGTAGATGCAGGCGCCGATGGCGTAGATGTCGGTCCACGGACCCATCGACGAATCGCGGCGGTACATCTCGGGTGCCGCGAAGCCAGGCGTGTACATCGGGCGGATGAAATTTCCTTCCTTGGAAAGCACCTCGCGCGCGGCGCCGAAGTCGATCATCACTGCGCGGTCGTCGTCGGTCACGAAGATGTTGGCCGGCTTGATGTCCAGGTGGAGCATCTTGTGCTGGTGCACGATGCGCAATCCGCGCAGGATCTCGTCGAACAACGATCGGATCGTGGACTCGCGGAATACTTTCTGCTTCTTCAGGTCGCGCGCGGTGACGATGAAATCCTGCAGGGTCGCACCCTCCAGGTAGTTCATGACCATGTAGACGGTTTCGTTCTCGCGGAAGAAATTCAGGACGCTCACCACGGAAGCGTGCGAGATCTGCGCGAGGGAACGCCCTTCCTCGAAAAAGCTCTTGAGTCCCAGCCGATAGAGCGAGAGCTTTTCGGGCGGAACCTGCGGTGCGAGTTCGCCGGTGCCGCGCGTCGCCAGCGACGAGGGCAGGTATTCCTTGATGGCCACCTGCTGACCGCTGTGGTCGACGGCGAGGTAGACGACACCGAAACCACCAGCGGAAAGCCGCCGCACGACGCGATAGCCGCCAATGACCGTATCAGGCAGCAGGGGCGAAGGTTTGACCTTTGACATAATCCGGGAGTTTCGCCCGAAGGCGATGGTGCGGCAAGCGAACGCTGTGCCGACGCCACGGTGCAAGCAACAAATACACAGCGAGGCGCAATGCCAGTTTACAGCATGACCGGCTATGCCAGCGGCCAAAGCGGCCCAGCAGGCAGCCACTCCGAAGCCGATGCGCGGCCTCACGGCGCAAACCGGCTCGGGGTCGAGATCCGCTCGGTCAACAGCCGATTTCTCGACCTGACTTTCAAGTTGCCCGAGGAACTGCGCCAACATGAACCGGTCCTGCGAGACCTGCTCACGGCGAAGCTCAAACGAGGCAAGGTCGAGGTGCGCGCGGCGATCGAGAACACGGCCAACGCCGGCATCGGCGAGCCTTCGACCAAGTTGCTGCAACGCCTGAACGGGTTGCAGGACAACATCAAGGCCTGGTTGCCGGGTGCACATGATCTCAGCGTGGCCGACGTGCTTCGGCTCGCCGCAGGAGACACCGCGGCCAAGGGCGACTTGGGGCCCGAACTGACAGAGGTGACCGAGAAGACGCTCAAGGCGCTTCTGTCGGCGCGCGAACGCGAAGGCGCTCGCCTCGCCAAGATGCTGCAGGACCACCTGTCGCAGTTGCGCGCACTGGCGACCCAGGCCCTGCCGCTGGTCCCGCAACTCGTGGAGCAGCAGCGCACGCGCTTTCTCGAACGCTGGCAGGAAGCCATGGGCCTGAGCGGCGGCACGCCGCCGGAAGCGGCCCAGGACCGCGCGCTCACGGAGGCCACCGCTTTCGCGATCCGCATCGACGTGGCTGAAGAGCTGACGCGCCTCAATTCGCATCTGGACGAGATCGAACGCCTGGTGAAAAAGGGCGGCGAGATCGGGAAGAGGCTCGACTTTCTCATCCAGGAACTCCACCGCGAGGCCAATACCCTGGGTTCGAAGTCGGCGACGCTCGAATTGACGCGAATCGGCGTCGACATGAAGGTGCTGATCGAGCAGATGCGCGAGCAAGTCCAGAACATCGAATAGAGAAACAGGCGAATGGACTATCCCGGCAATATCTTCGTGGTCGCGGCGCCCAGTGGTGCTGGCAAGTCGAGCCTGGTCAAGGCCCTGATGGAACTCGATTCCGCAGTTCAACCTTCGGTCTCGCACACCACCCGCCCTCCTCGGGGCCAGGAAAAGCACGGCCGCGAGTACTTTTTTGCGTCCCATTCGGAGTTCGACTCGATGGTGGCCGCAGATGCCTTCGTCGAATGGGCTCACGTCCACGGCCAACGCTACGGAACATCCAAGAAAGCGATCGAGGAGCGCATTGCCCAGGGCGCGGACGTCATCCTGGAAATCGACTTCCAGGGGGCGCTCCAGATCCGAAAGACCTTTTCGAATGCAGTGATGATCTTCATCCTGCCGCCAAGCTGGGAGGAATTGCGCTCCCGACTGGAACGCCGCGGGGAAGACAGCGCCGCGATCATCGAACTCCGCTTGCGGAACGCCGCCGAGGAGATGGCCCGTGCCAGCGAGTTCGACTTCGTTATAATCAATGAAGTATTTGAGCGCGCACTTTTCGACTTGAAGGCGATAGTCCACGCTCAGCGGCTCCGCTACTCCGCACAGCGCCGCGCGCGTGCAAGCACCTTTGCCGCGCTGAACATCCCCTGACTTCCCACCGCCGAAAGATCCTCATGGCCCGCATTACCGTCGAAGATTGCCTGCAACACATCCCGAACCGCTTCCAGCTCGTGCTCGCCGCCACGTACCGTGCGCGCATGCTGAGCCAGGGCCACGCGCCCAAGATCGAGAGCAAGAACAAGCCCGGCGTGACCGCACTGCGCGAAATCGCCGAAGGCAAGATCGGCCTCGAAATGCTGAAGAAGGTCCCCGGCTGAGTTGATGCAGTCGAGCAACAAGGAAGCACCGTACGCGGTGCTTTTTTTTGGCCAGAATGCGTCCCATTGGCTTGCACGCTAAAGTGGACGCCATGAGCGCGGTCGTCAAGTCCCAGTCCGAGGCCCCATCGAGCCCCCGGCCGAGTCCGGCGGCGCTGAACGCGGCCGCCGCCAGTTTCGCCGCGCTGACCGATCGTCTGGACTATCTGGGCGCCGAGGATATCGATCAGGTCCGTCGCGCCTACCGCTTCGCGGACGAGGCGCATCTGGGGCAGTTGCGCAACAGCGGCGAGCCCTACATCACGCATCCGATCGCCGTGGCGGCGCAGTGCGCCGAATGGAAGCTCGACGCACAGGCCCTGATGGCGGCGCTGCTGCACGACGCGATCGAAGACTGCGGCGTGACCAAGTCGGAGTTGATCGAGCGCTTCGGCGCCCCGGTCGCCGAACTGGTCGACGGCCTCACGAAGTTGGACAAGCTGCGCTTCAACACGCGCGAGGAAAACCAGGCGGAGTCGTTCCGCAAGATGCTTCTCGCCATGGCGCGCGATGTGCGGGTCATTCTGGTCAAGCTGGCGGACCGGACGCACAACATGCGCACGCTGGACGACGCGCCGCGCGAAAAATGGGCACGGATCTCGCGCGAAACGCTTGAGATCTACGCGCCCATCGCACATCGGCTCGGCCTCAACCAGACCTATCGAGAGCTGCAGGACCTGTCGTTCCGCCACCTGCGGCCGTGGCGCTACGCCATCCTCGCGAAAGCAGTGGCCAAGGCGCGCGGCCGACGCCGTGACCTGATCCAGAAGGTGCAGCAGGAGGTCGAAACGGCCTTCTCGGCCGCCGGCATGAGCGTGCGGATTGCCGGGCGCGAAAAGACCCTCTACTCCATCTATCGCAAGATGGACGAAAAGCACCTGAGCTTTGCCCAGGTGACCGATATCTACGGCTTCCGGCTCATCGTGCCGACGGTGATTGCCTGCTACACCGGCCTCGGCATCCTGCATCAGATGTACAAGCCGCTGCCGGGCAAGTTCAAGGATCACATCGCGATCGCCAAGCTCAACGGCTACCAGTCGCTGCACACCACGCTCGTGGGCCCTGCGGGCGTCAACGTCGAGTTTCAGCTGCGCACCGAAGCGATGCATGTGGTCGCCGAATCCGGTGTGGCAGCACATTGGCTCTACAAGGCTGCGGAGCCTCAGGCGGCGACCAGCGAGCGGCTCGGCGCGAAGTGGTTGCAGTCGCTGCTCGACATCCAGGACGAAACGCGCGACGCCGCCGAGTTCTGGGACCACGTCAAGGTCGACCTCTTTCCCGACGCCGTGTACGTGTTCACGCCCAAGAGCCAGATCATGGCGCTGCCGCGCGGTGCGACCGTGGTCGACTTCGCCTACGCGATCCACAGCAACATCGGTGATCACACCTCTGCCGCGCGCATCAACGGCGACCAGGTCCCGCTGCGCACCGAGCTGAAGAACGGCGATGTGGTCGAGATCATCACGGCGCCGGTGTCGACGCCGAACCCTGCCTGGCTCGGATTCGTGCGCACTGGCCGTGCGCGTTCGAAGATCCGCCACTACCTCAAGACGCTGGCCCACGCCGAATCCGAAGGCCTGGGCGAAAAGCTTCTCGCCCAGGCGCTGCGGGCCGAGGGCCTCGGCAATCTGCCGGGCGACGATGCGGAGCATCAGCAACTCTGGGACAAGCTGCTGCGCTTCACCGGCAACCGCACGCGCTCCGAGCTGCTGACCGACATCGGCCTGGGCAAGCGCATCGCCAGCATCGTTGCAAAGCGGCTCATGGCCTTGCTGGCCGAGCGGGGCGAAAAGCCCGATGCGCTGATGCTGAGCCGTGAGCGCTTCACCGCGCACGAGGGGGTCTCGCAGGGCGCCGTCACGCTCGACGGGAGCGAGAACTCATCCGTTCGCTTCGCACTGTGCTGCCGGCCGATTCCGGGCGATTCCATCATCGGTTACCTCGGCCACGGCGAAGGCCTGGTCGTGCACACCGAAGAGTGCGGCGTCGGCCAGCGACTGCGCTACAAGGACAGCGAGCGATTCTTCGCGGTGGAATGGGCCGACGACCCCGTCCGCACTTTCGAGACCGGCGTCGTCATCACCGTGCGGAACGACAAGGGCGTCCTGGCACGCGTCGCCGCGACGCTGGCGGATGCCGAGGCCGACATCACACACGTCGAGATGGCCGACGAAACGCCGCAGGATTCGACAGATCTGCGTTTCGTGATCGCGGTGCGGGATCGCACGCATCTCGAAGCCGTGCTGCGCGCCGTACGCCGGACCTCTTCAGTGCTCGCTGCGGCACGAACGATCCCGGCGCCCTGAGCCTTCGGCCGCTCAGGATGAGACGTTCGAAGACCGCGGGTAGCTCACCGACAACACCTCGATGTCGTGCACGCCGCCGGGCGTCGCGAGCTTGACGACGTCACCCTCCCTCGCCTTGAGCAATGCGCGTGCGATCGGCGAAATCCAACTGACTTGCGATCGCGCGCTGTCCGCCTCGTCGATGCCCAGGATGGTGACTTCGCGCTCCTCGCCGGTTTCATCGACATAGCGCACCGTGGAGCCGAAGAACACCTGGTCTCTCCCGTGGTGCACTGAAGGGTCCGTGACCTCCGCGACTTCGAGGCGCTTGGTGAGGAAGCGGATCCGACGGTCGATTTCGCGCAGCCGCTTCTTGCCATAGAGATAGTCCCCGTTTTCCGAGCGATCGCCGTTCTTGGCGGCCCAGTGGACTGCTTCGACCACCTTGGGACGATCCTCATCCATCAGATGCAACAGTTCGGCGCGCAGGCGGGCATAGCCCGCGGGGGTCATGTAGTTCTTGCCGCCCGCAGGCAACGGCGGCAGGGCACTGCCCTCGCCGCCATCATCGTCGTCCGTGTCGCCTTCTTTCGTGAATGCCTTGCTCATTGCTCACAACCGTCCCATGGCGGCCTCGGCGGCGGTTGTATCACAGGGGGCGGGCTCGAGCCACGGCCGCGATCGGCAACGCGTCCCAGCCGGCCGCTGTCGGCGGCACGTCGAGGCCGCCGGGATCGCATGGCCTCGGCAGCGTCGGTTCATCGCCGTCGGGCTTTTGCGGATTCGGCTCGTTCTGCCCCGGCACCGGCTCCGGCGGGGGTTCGTTCTGACCGGGGATCGGCAGGTCGCGCTTGCGCACTGCGCCGCTGGCTTCAGCTTGCCTGCAATGGCGGTGGGTCGAGCGATTGCGGTTCCTGTGACGGGGCCTCCTGCTGGACCTGCGGAACCTCGTTTGAGATTGCCAATCCCCGTTTGCCCAGATCGCCGCGCGCAATACCTCTCACAAGGTGGCGCGGCACGTGGTGGGTCTTCTTCAGCTGGGCCAACGCCTCGCTGCGAGCAGGCTCGGAGGCCGGCAGGAACATATGCAATGCACTCATCGTGATTGTCCCCATGAGCGCCAGGCTGTGAACGCGTCCGGAAGCGGCCCCTGGCGTGGCCGCCGGCGCATTATCACCGGCGGCAATGCGGGTGCGCGGAAGCGGCCATTCCAGCAGTAGTGTTGCTGGATCGGGGAAAGCCAACGGCTCGCCTCAGCATTTGTTGACTTTCATATTCAGGCGCAGTCTTACAAGTGCCGTGCGCTTGGCGTAAGACAAAAGCCTTCCAATGAGCCCGACGGGACCCGGGGCGGTCGGGCATTGCCTGCCCGATGCAGCCGGCCTGCGCGCAAGTACTTGTCTTCGAGGCACCCGCGCCTGCTCCTCACAGGGCAGGGGAATTCTCAACCGATGACCCAAGGAGCCCAGCATGTTTGCGACCACCGCGAATTCCATATGGCCCGCTGTGTGGCCCACTACGGTGCAAGCCGTTTCCTATGCGCAAGTGGGGGACTTCTTCAAGATGCTGGTGCAGCGCGAAGAGTCCGGCTACGCTGCCTGCGAGTTCTGCCGAACCGTCAACAGCCAGTATGCGGTTCGCTGCAGGACCTGCGGAGGGATGATCTCTCCGCCCAGCGAGGAGGACACAGTGCCTGAACCCGTGAAGCCAGCCCAGCGTCCATTCTCCGATGCCCGCGCGCTGCGCAGCGTCCTGACCATGGTTCTGGTTCCGCCGATGATCTTGTTCGCGAGCTTCGGCGCGTGGCATCAACTGGAATTCGAGAATCCCGAATTGGCGGCTGCCCATGGCACGACGTCGCCCTTGGCCGCTCCGGTCGAGGCAGTTCATCCAGTTGCGATGGGCTCTTCGCAGGACAGGCTTGTGTCGGAACTGTTGACCGGCAGAAAGACGATCGGGCGCGAGGAGACCGTGAACAATGCGTCGCCGCCGTTACCTGAAGTACAGGCGCAGGTCGTGGAACAGGAGGACACCAGTCGCCTCTCGAATGGAGGATCGGCGCCAACCCGCCTGGCGAAGTCGAGTTCGTTGCGTGCGAAGGAAGGCGGGGCTGCTTCGAGCCGTCAACGGCAAGACGTACTGGCGGGATGCAGCGGACTGAGCTTCCTGGCGCGCGCCGTGTGCGTCAACAATCGTTGCGCGGAGCCCAAGGCGGCACGAGTTGGCCAGTGTCGCGAAGCAGTGCGGCAGCGGCGAATCGATGAGGCGCGTCGCAATCCGATTCTGATGGGGTAACCGGCCCTGAATGGGCTTGCCGAAAGAAAAATGGCCTGAAGGTCAAAACCTTCAGGCCATTTCGAAGAGTGGTGCGGCTGGCAGGAATTGAACCCACGACCCCTTGGTTCGTAGCCAAGTACTCTATCCAACTGAGCTACAGCCGCACAGCTTGCGAGTATAGCATCCATTTTGGCCCCTTCTCCGGACGCCCGAAACTCGCTCAGTCCTGCCTCGGCTTCAACGCAATGGCAGGCCGTGCGCTCCCAATCGACAGCGTCGTCTTGACTTATGCAGCTGTTAGTATGTAAGTTCTACACGCGCCGCGTTAACATGCGCGCTCGAAAGGTGATCAATCACTGCCGATGCTGCTTGAAAGGCTCCGTCGCGACATGTCCACGCTGTGCCCGCGATGCGGTTCCGAGTCCCGTGCTTCTGCGCGCTATTGCGACCAATGTGGCGCGGCGCTGCCCACGACGTCGATTGAACGGCCCGAGTTGCGTCAGGGCACCGTCCTGTTCTGCGACCTCGTGCAATCGACACGCCTCGCCAACGTGCTGGACCCGGACGACCTGAGGCTCGTTTTCTCATCGATCCATCGTGTTGTCCGCGAAGTCTCTCGCCGTCACTCCGGGTACATCGTTCGGTTCGTCGGCGACGGCGCCTTCGTCGTCTTCGGTTATCCCGCCGTGCAGGAGGACTCCGCGGAGTCGGCAGTGCGGGCCGGCATCGACTTCGTCCACTCGATCCGCTCCGTGCTCGCACCGCCACCCGCCGTGCTCGAGATGCGGGTCGGCATCGCATCCGGCACTGTCGTGATGGGCGAGATGATCGATGGTGCGGCGATCGACGAACAGTCGGTGACCGGGCCCGTGGCCCATCTTGCGGCGCGCCTTGTCTCCTCCGCGCCGCCGAGCGGCGTCGTGCTCTGCGACCAGACCCGCCGACTGGTAGGGCAGCGCTTCGAATTGGAATCGCTGGGGGACCTGCGCCTGGCCGGATTCCCCGAGCCGGTGACCGCCTGGCGGGCGTCAGCCGAGTTGCCGTCACTGTCGCGCTTCGAAGCCCTGCGCAAGGGGCAAGGGGCCAGCCAGTTGATCGGCCGCGAAACACTGCTCGCGGAACTCGCCGCGCAATGGCGTCAGGCCTCCGAGGGCAGCCCGCAAGTGGTCGAACTCGTCGGCGAGGCCGGCGTGGGCAAGTCGCGCATTGCGCGAGCGCTTCAGCAATCGCTCGCCGAGGAGGAGGTGCAGCACATCGACCTCCATTGCACACCGCGAATGCAGAACGCACCGCTGTATCCGCTCGGCGTGCTGCTACGTCGCCTGGCGGATGTGCAACCCAGCGATGACGAAGCCACTACGCTGGACAAGACGCGCTTGCTGCTTGCCGGGGCGGTTGCTGCCGACATACCGGAGCACGCACTGCGTTACCTGCGCCCTGTCTTGTGGCCGCAGGCGTCGGGTATGACGGGCGACGACAGCCCCGAGCTCGAGCGCGAGAACACCGTCAAGCTGCTCGTGTGGTTGATGCATACGCTCACCGATCGCCGCCCGGTGCTGCTCATCGTCGAAGACCTGCACTGGTGCGATGCGACGACAGCATTGATGCTTCAACGCGTGATCGAAGGCTCCGCCGATCAACGGCTGATGATCCTGGTGACACGGCGCCACGAGGCCGGCGCCTTCCTGGAAGTGCTGCCGCATGTCGTGCGCAAGGATCTCGAACCTCTGGACGGCGAGGAATCGCGCAAGCTCGTGCAGCACCTCGCCGCGGGCGGAGCGATCGCGGAGAGCGCTGTCGACAGCGTGGTGTCGCGCGGCGAGGGGAACCCGCTCTTTCTGGAGGAGCTGACAAGGGCCGCGCTGGAGAAAAATGCCGGATCAGGCGCGGAGATTCCGGGCACTCTGCAAACCTTGATTCAGGCCCGGCTCGATCGGATGCCCGCGCTGAGAGCGCTCGTGCAGTCCGCCGCGGTGCTGGGCCGGGAATTTTCGCCGCAGTTGCTCGGACGGCTGGCCGACGAGAGTGGCGACATGGCAGGGCCGATCGGCCGGCTGATCGAGGAAGGCATCCTCATCGCCACGAGCGCTGCGTCGTTTGGGGCGCTGCGTTTTCGGCATGCGCTCATCCACGATGCCGTCTACCAGACCCTGTTGCGCGGCGACAGGCAGCGCCTGCACGCCCGGGCGGCTGACCTGCTGCAGGCCAACGAGGGTGACGCGCCGGGCGAGGTCCCGCTCGACCTGCTCGCGCACCACTTCGCCCAAGCCGGCCAGAGCCAGCGGGCGGCACAGACACTGGTCGACGCAAGCCGCATGACCGCGAGGCGTGCGGCCTACGAGGAATCCATCGGCCACGCCAAGACAGGGTTGAATCTCACCGAGCAGATCGTCGATCCGCGGGCCCAGCGCTCGCTGCGCCGCGCGCTGCTTTCGCAATTGGGGCATTCGCTCACTGCCACGCGAGGGTACACGGCCCCCGAGGTCGAACAGGCTTTCGCCGAGGCCATGTCACTCTGCGATGACGCGACGCCACCCGAAGATGCCTATCCCGTCATTCGCGGCAGCGGCACGCACTACCTGGTGCGCGGGCGCATCGTCCGCTCGGAAGAACTCGCGCAATCGTGCATCCGGTTGGCCGAACGCTCGGGCCGCCTCGATCTGCTGATCGACGCACTCGCATTCGCCGCATACCCGCTGGCCTACCTGGGCCGGCTCGACGAAAGCCAGGAACGCCTGGACCGCTGCCTGAAGCTGTACCAGTCGGAAAAAGGCAACAGCTTCACCTATCCGAACGTGCAGGAACCCGCGACCGCGGCCTGGGCGATGATGACCACCACCGCCTGGATGCGCGGCGATCTCCGGGCGGCAGAGAGCGCGGCGACCGCACTCGAGGAACACCTGTCGAGACTCAAGAGCCCGTTCGACAGCAGCTACGGCAAGATTTGGCTTGCGGCATCGAGACTCCTGCAGCGCCGCTTCACGCATGCGGCGGAACTCGCCACGGCAGGCCTCGCGATCGCGCAGGAGCGGGGCTTCCAGACCTGGATCCCGGCCGGCATGATGCAGCTGTGCATGGCCCAGGGCGCGCTCGGCACAGCGCCTGAATCGGTGGGGACCTTGCAGTACCTGCACAAGGCCTTCATGGACGCGGGCGCCGAGGTCAGCGCCACGTACTACTCATGGGGCATCGCCTTGTCGCTCATCTCCGCGGGCGATCGCGAAGGCGCGCGCGCAGCGGCCGAACAGGGCCTGCAGCGCGCAGAGCACGGTGAAGAAACCTACATGGCCGGCGAACTGCGCATTCTCCTGGCGCAGCTCGAGGATGACCGTGGGCGCGCAACCATGTATTTGCTGAAGGCGATCATGCATGCCCGCGCCCAGGGTTCGCTGACCGTCGCGCTTCGCGCTTCCGCCCTGCTGCTCCGCCTGGTTGATGACGCGAGCTATCGCGACGCTGTGCAGCTCGTGCTGGGCGTCCTCGACGGGACCGTGCCCATACCGGACGATCCGGATTTCGTCCAGGTGATGCTTGCCCATTTCGAGGCAGGCGTCACGGCCGCCGCGTTGACCTCAGACGAGCCCGTCGTCCACCTTCAGGTCCACTGAGGACTTGCCGACGTACCAGTCGCCCGTCGGCATGGCGATGGGCCCGCCCTCCATGAGTTTGCACAACCGCCTGAACGCACAGGGCAGGCCGTCATGATCTTTCAGGGTCAGCGTGGCGACCCCTCTGGGGAATGCCGCCCTCAAGCCCCGGAGCGTGAAGGTTCCCGTGATCCAGGCAAACGGCAGCGGGCGCGTGTCGACGGCCGCGACCTGAATGGAATGAAAGCTGTCCAATCCGTCGGCGAGCACGTCACGCGCGAACGACCTTCTGAATTCCCGGCGCGAGAAGTCGCTTTGCCGCCATCGGGGGCCCGCGGCCAGCGACACGCCGTACGAATCGACCGGCTCGGCATTGCAATACCAATCGGCATCGATCGGAGGCAGATCAATGTCGGCGACGCGAATCCCGCGCGGGGCGTCCGGGTCGAGTGAGGCCAGTTGCTCGATCCCCGTGATGTCGAACAGGCGTGATCCCGTGCCTTGTCGGTTCGCGGACGTCGAACGTACCGGAAGCCCATCTTTGTCGACGAAGCGTGCCAAGCGCTTCTCGAAGCCTTGATACTCACGGCCGATCAGCTTCGACCACGGGTTGTCCACGAGGATGGCTGGCACGAACACCGCGGGATCGCGCGCCTGCGCACTCCCGTCGTCGACGCGACCGACCAGCACGCGCATGAGGAGTTCGAACTGGGACTCGAAATAGTCCGGCTCTTCAGTCGGAACGTCCTTGCCCCAGTACATCCGCCCGTAGCGCACCAGCTCGATCACCAGCGACCGGGCCGCTGGCTGGTATTTGAACGACATGGCATCCGCCGGATCGGGCGCGTCGAGATGGAAATTCAGCGGCCTGATCAACTCCTCGAGCAGATCATCGGCGTCCGAGCCATAGGGCCGCAGATCGACCCGCATGCCGACGAACTCGACATCGGTGAATCGGTAGCCGGTCGCGGAAAAAGGCTTGGCCTGGCGCGTCCATTTCGGTGTCGGCGCCGGCTGTCGCTGGACAAGGACTTGCTCCAGCGTGTCGTTGAGAACACCTGACCAGGCGCGTGACAATCTGAAGTGCGCTCCCGAAAAGGCCTTCAACTCCGGCAGGACCGTCTCGTGCACGTCCATCGAAACAACGCTCTCCAACGCGGCCAGCAATTCGCGCGGCGTGGCAATGGTCTCAGCCAAGGCAAAGACCTCCTTGTCAGGCGACCCGGCTGCCGGCGAGAACGCCAACTGTGAATAGACGACGGGAAAGAACTCGCGAAGCGCATCGGCACCGCCTGCCTCAAAGAACTGCACGCCCGACAGCGTGATCAACACCGGTGGCTCGGGATCTTCGGTCTCGTCACCGGTCATCGCCCTGAGCGGCGCCCGGACCACGATCGAGTTCCCGGTGACATCCACGGAAATCAAGGTTTCGGCGGCGGGAATCCCCCGCGCGCGAAACGCATCGCCCCAGGCGACGACATTCGTCAATCCGAACCTGCACTCCAGGACGCGTCCGTTCTCGTCCTTCACGCTCGAAATGAGGACCGCAATCGCGTTCGGCCTGTTCCGGTCTCGAATGACGTCAACCGCGATGTCATAGGCCTCCGCCGCCGTCGTCGTCGTCGTCGTCTTCACTTTCGTCATCACACCGAACCAGAAGTGTTCGGTGTCGGCTGCTTCCTTCATGACTGCGTCTCCGTGGCGCGGACATTGCGCGCCTGGAAATCGCATTTGTCGAACAGTTGCTCCGACGTCTGCTTGGGCCAAATGTCGATGTCGAACATCTCCGCCGGCGTGCACCAACCAACCGGGTTCTTCTTGCCCAGGCCTTCGACAACACCGATCACGCAGTCCGCCGTGAAATCATAGGGATCAGGCGTTTCCATCCGCCAGTCGATCAGCGTGCGGCCAGCACCGTCATCGATCTGAAGAAGCACGGTGTGGCGATCTTCCTCGCGCTCCTGTGCGTCCGGTCCTTCGGGCAGCATGTCCACCTGCGCGCGAACCAGCCGGC
Source organism: Variovorax sp. P5_A3 (assembly GCF_056400665.1). Lineage (NCBI taxonomy): Bacteria > Pseudomonadati > Pseudomonadota > Betaproteobacteria > Burkholderiales > Comamonadaceae > Variovorax > Variovorax sp. P5_A3. Next base: position 60,267 of record NZ_JBFUKW010000030.1, read on the forward strand.
GCCACGCCGGCAACGCGTACAGCGGCGCCGAGAACGCACCGAGCTGCACGAAGATGCGCGCGCCTTCCGGCATTTCGATGAAGCTCTCGATCCGGTGTCCGAGGATGTCCTCGTTGCGGGCAAGCGTGATGCGGGCGGTCAGCAAGTCCAGCAGGTTCACCAACATGGCAATGCGGCGCGGTGAACGCTGGCCGCAACATTCCTCCTGCTTCGAAACATCGCCGAAGTCGAACTCGCGCTCGATCTTGCCGCAGGGCTCGTACTCGAACTGGTACTCACGCTCGGACTCCGCTTGCGATTGCATTCCCTGCTTCTGTCTCCCCCTCTTCGATTTGTCCTGCTCCTTCAAGACCGAGCGGACCACCATCGTCCGCTCGCGAATGGAACGCCATGCCGTCTGCGCGCTGCCGCGCGACACATACTTGACGTGGGAGTACGCGATTCGCACCGTGCCGATCTCTTTGATCCCGTCCTGGGCGAGTTGCTTGAGCGCCGAGGCGAGCATGACGTTGGATGTGGTCGCGCAATGGCCTGCGCCGCCGACGAGCGCCACACCCCGCTGCCTGGCGATATAGCCGAAGTCATCGAGGCGCTTGTAGACATCCGCCTCGCCGTTGATGTCGACATAGTGGCACTTGTTGCGCAGCGCGGCCTTCACGAGCGGAATCGCCGTCGCTTCGAAGGGCCCCGCGGCATTGATGACAGCGAACATGCCGCTGGCGCCGAGCGCTGCGTCGAGGCCTTGCTCGTCGTCCAGCGAGACCACCCGCGTCTGCACGCCCAGGTCGCGCCCCATGCGGGCGAGCGCGTGCGCATCACGTCCGCCCAGCAGCAGCTCGAACCTGCTGCCCTCGTCCTTCCATTTCCTGGCAGCAGCCTCCGCGACGATGCGACCGGAGAACCCGTTGGCACCGTAGAGCAGGATCTGTTGAAACATGGCAAGAGGCTCCAGAGATGACGCGTACGACGGAGGCTCAATGGGCGCGCTGCAGCACCCACGTCGGCATCGCACGCAAGAAGCTCAGGTCGCGACTGGGCGCCTGGTCGGGGAAACAGCGCTCGAACTCGCACAACGCGGCACCGGCCATGCCTGCTGCAACGCCGCGCGCATGCTCCATCGAGCCGCAGCGGACGATCAGGTCGTGCGCCCACTGGATTTCATCCGCGTTGCGCTCTTCGCGCGCGAGCCCCAGGAAACGCTCCAGACGCACGCGATCCGCTCGCGGCGCATGTTCGAGCGCGTGAATGATCATCAGCGTTCGCTTGCCTTCGCGCAGGTCGCCGTCGGCTTCCTTGCCATAGCTCGCGCCGCTGTCGAGATTCAGCAGGTCGTCCTGGATCTGGAACGCGCTGCCGATGAAGTTGCCGAGCCGCACGAGTCGATCGACGTCGTAGCGGCCACGCGACCCGATCAGGCAGCCCACCCTCAGCGGATGGATGAAGGCCAGCCAGCACGTCTTGAGCAACACCATCGTGAGGTAGTCCTCTTCGCTGACATCGAGCCGCGATTCGCGCTGCCATCCGAGTTCCAGTGCCTGCCCCTCGGCGCTGGCCCAGGCGGTGCGTTCGGTCTCCTCGAAGATCTGCAGCGCCAGCGACATCCCCAGACGCTCGAAGTTCGCCTTCAATGGCGCCAGGCTCAGCAAGCCGAGCGCGTCGCCCGCGTTGAGCGCCAGCGGAATGCCGTGCAGCGCATGCAGCGTCGGCGAGCCGCGGCGCTGGTCGCTCTCGTCCTCAATGTCGTCGTGGATCAGCAGGGCGTTGTGCAGCAGTTCGATGGAGACGGCTGAAGCCACCGCGTCCTCGATATCCGCGCCGAAGAGCCGTGCCGTCGCGAGACAGATGCAGGGCCGCAGCATCTTGCCGCCACGGCGCGGGTAGTCCGCGAGGAGATCGTCGAGATAGCTGCGCGGCGCATTCGTCGGCAGCCAGCGTTTGAACTGCCGCCGAACCAGCGACCCGTACTCGTCGAGCACCTCCTGGACCAATCCGTCGTCGACTTGCTCGAAAGCCGGTCGCTCGCGGTATGCCGTGGCCATGTCAGAGCCTGATCTCGATGAAGCCGACCTGCGTGCCATCGGCAGCGCACACCGCCGCGCTCCACACGCCTGGCGGATTCTTCGCCGTCGTCGTGACGACAAGCACCGTCGCGTCCTTCTCTCGCACCAGGGATGCTTCGAGCGGCTCGGCATCAAGCGCCGAGCCGTGATGAAACAGCAGGTCCGTGTGCGCCGCGTCGTGCATGGATGTCCATTCGACATCGAGCACACGCACGAACCGCTTGACGGATTTCTTTCCGTGACGCACTTGCACAGCCTGCACTGGCGCCTGGGAAGTCCGCGACGCGTACGTGGGCGCCGGCGCCGGCGCAGCCGATGGCGGAGGTGCATCGTGCGCGCGCTCTTTCTCCTTGTCAGGTGTCGCCCCGGCACGGTGATCGGACTTGCCGAAGCCCTTCCTGGTCAGGCCAAAGGCCGATCCGAGAGCTTCATACTCCGCCCTCATCACACGGCGCAGCGCGCTTTGCGGGTCTCCTGCGGCGCCTTCGAACCATTCGATCATGAGCAGCATGGCCCGCTTCATCAGCCGCTCGGTGGCATCGACCGGTTGCGCCGCACTCTTGACACCGGCGCGGCGCGCCGCACCGCCGAGATGGCTCGCGAGCCGACGCCCACGCGCGAGTTGGGCATCGGCGACCTTGTAGCCCAGCTGGACCGCCGCGATGACGGCGTCGGAGGTCGTCTGCATCGGCACGCCGCCGAAAGTCTCGCCCGCCCTTTCGCCCTCGGCACTCCGATACACGCCGCCGAAGTTGCGATTGGGTTTTGTGACCGGGAGAACCGGTCGCTGCCACTGGGTGCTCATGGATGGTGGTATCCGACGATCAGGTTGAGATCCAGCCGGCCACTGATCGCATGTGCGGCGAGCATGCCCGACATGACGGCGGCCTCGACGCAGCCGCCGTTGAAGCCGCAGTCCGTCCAGTCGCCCGCCACCGTCATGTTGGCGATTCCGGGGTCGAGCGGCGAGATGCGGACGGTGCCACTGCCCGGAAGGGATTGTGTGTAGCGATCGCGCGGGGCGCTGTTGTCTCGTACGTACTGATCGGACATGTTGCCCATCTTGGCGCCGTCGGCGGAAACGAGCGCGTCCAGTGGGGTTTGATTGTTGGCGTAGGCCTCGGGCCAAAGCGCCTTCATACGCGTCTTCAGGAAGCCTTCCAACTCGTCTTCCAGCTTCTCGGTGCGGTCGAGTTGAGCGCGAAATCTCTCATCGGGCACGACGCCACAGAAATACGAGATCGATCTGACCATGTCGGCCCCAGGCTTTTGACCTCCAGTCCGATAGGCCCGCTCCGCCGCAAGGATGTGCGTCATATCGGCCCACGTCTCATAGCGACGAGACACCTTCTTGTTGCTGTCGCGGGGTGGCGCGTCCAGGCCGGCGACGATCACCGGGCCGCGGTCCCAGCCGAGCTCTTCGATGTCCTTCGACATCCATACCTGTGCGGAGCGCGTGCCCACAGTCTTCACGTGCTTATCCATGAGCTTCCATGCGGGCAGCTTCTCGAACGGGTTCTGCCTGGACTTCTTGCACGCGTCGACGAAGTCGTCCTTGCCGACGGCGAGAACTACCGCATCGAAATCGGCCTGGTCCAGCGTCACTTCGGAATAGCCGTTGGCTCCCGGCTTGGGTCCGAAAGTCTTGATCCGATCTTTCGGCCAACATCCTTTGTCATCGAGTGGCGAAGCGTCCGTCAGCGCATCCGGATCTCCCCCAGGCTGAAAGCGCAGCGATGTCACCCGAGGTTGGCGGCCCTTGAAATCGAACTCCACATCGACCAGCGGATGAAGGAACTTGAAGGTCACGCCGCGTGCCTTCATCACGCGGTACAAGGGCGCGAAGATCGCGTCGCCCATGCCGGACCGGAGACGCCAGAACATCGCCCCCCGGTACGTGAAGAACATGCGCATCGCACCACGCAAGGCCTGCGCGGCCGAGAGCGAAGGCTTGCGATGATCGCCGTTGCGGTAGGCGAACACCAGGTCGTAGATGCCGCATACGAGGGGCGAGTCGAGCGCGCCGGTCGTCGCGCCATGCTTTTGCAGCCAGTCGCGGTAGTCGATGCCGTCGATCACGTCGAGGCCGCGCGGATCGAAGAAGACCCGATCGCGGTACAGACCGATGAGGATGGTCATCAGCAGGTCGAGAATCTCCGTCTTTCGACGCACCTCCTCATCGATCAGGACGACGTCCTGCAGTTGGCGGCGTGCGTTGGTCGCCAGGGCCTCGATGAAGTTGAGAAGCGATGAACTGATCTGCGGCGCCGGGTTCTGCTCGCGCAGCCAGCTTTCGACGAAGCTGGCCGCTTGCAGAAGGCCCGCGGCCGAAGTGAGCAGGGCGCCGCGCGCCAGTACGGTCAGGCGCTCGATCAGCACGTCGGGCGCATCGGCCGGATCGAACGAGAAATCGAGTTCGACGGCCTCGTCCAGCGCGGAACGGGCACGGGGGCCACGTCGCTCGCCGCCGTGCTCGGTACGCGCCGGCGCCAGCACGCTCTGCATCAGCGACTTGGCCAGCGCCAAAGCCCGCGCGAGATAGCCCCAGAGGCTGAACGGGTTGGTAGCCGCATCCATCGGGTCGCCCGGCTGCCCCTTCATCGGCGGAAGGAATGCGGTCCAGACCTCCCACGCGCCGCCATGTCGGCTGGCCACGCCGATGTGGGGCTCGGGTGCGAATGCATCGCTGAAGCGGTCGTGGGGCAGCGGACCGATCGCGAACTTCGGATCAGGCTCGCGCCGCGCCTTCTCCACCTCGTCGTAGCACTCCCGCATCATCCGGAAGGCGTTTTCGTAGAAGCCGAGCCAGACGTGCAAGCCGTGCTCGAGGATGCGTCCGTGCTCGTCTCGTACCGACGCTCCCTTGCCGCCCAGGCGCTCACTCGCCTCGTACACGGTGATCTCGTAGAGCGGCCATTTCTCGGTCGAGCGTCGCTCCTCGTGCGTGGCCCCCACTCGGCGCCGCCTCGCCCGTTCCTCATTCAAATTGAGGAGTTGCCAAGCTGTCGCCAGGCCGGCGCAGCCGCCTCCGACGATCGTGACGCGCACGATGTCGGCCGAATCCATCGGCGAATCGGGCGCAGGTTCACCCGAAGGCGCATGCTCGCGCCCTCCGTGCGCCGCAGCATCGGCGAGAGAGTCCAATCACTCCTCCAGTCGTGTTTTTTGTGGCGTTTCGACTTACTTCATCCGCCTCTACGGATAGTGACGAGTCAATCCGCCAACGTCAAGATGACGAGGCTTGTGATTGGATGGGGACGCGTCATTGCCACCTGACCCGTATGCCCAGGCTGCCCTGCACCGAAGAACGGACACGGGCGTCGCACTTCGATCGAGGCGGTCAGGCTGCTGCCCTTGCCCGAGACCTCGGGGTCGAGGTCGGGACGCGAACCGACGCTCCACTTCATCGAATAGCGAGTCGTCGGCCTTGCAGGCCCCCGGGGGGTTGCTATGCGGCACGAAAAGGTGGTGGACCTCAGCAGATCGACGTCGTGTCTCGGTCGCATTCGCGACGAGTTGATCGGTCGTCGCTAGCGAACGCGAGTTCTCGTTGGCCAGCGCGGCGGAGCTGATCTGGGTCTGGGTCTGGGTCTGGGTCTGGGTCTGGGTCTGGGTC
>NZ_JBFUKW010000031.1:0-55489 GCF_056400665.1 Variovorax sp. P5_A3
TCAATCCCGCCAAGTCCGAAGACCTTTTTCTCCGCCTCCTCCGACCCCCCCTCACCACCCCACCAGGGAAGCAGCACGACGAGTCGTTTTCAGCTGAGCCTTGGATTATGACGCGTTTTTGGCGCCTTCATCAACCCTGGCAAACTTTTCTCGGCTTCGCCGGAGAGGCCTTGGAGCCAGTCCCTGACCGACCACGCCTTCGCGTATTCAGCCGAGCCCATGAGTATAGGCCAGATGTTGGGCGCGCGATCCGATAATTCGACCCACATGGCACTCATCACACTCCTCGACGCCCAGTTGGCGTTCGGTCACGTCCCGCTGCTCGATCATGCGGACTTCGCTCTCATCGAATCCGAGCGCATCGGCCTCATCGGCCGCAATGGCGCGGGCAAGTCGTCCCTCCTCAAGATCCTGGCCGGGCTCGAGAAGCCCGACGACGGAACACTGCAGGTACAGCAAGGTGTGCGCGTCACCTATGTCGCGCAGGAACCCGTCCTCGACATGGATGCCGACGTGTTCACCGCAGCTAGTGCAGGTCTCTCGGAGGTGATCGCAATCCGCGACCAGTACCTGTCAGGCGCGCCGGGCCTCGACCTCGACGCCCTGCAGTCGCAGATCGAAGCCTTCGACGCCTGGAACTGGGAGCAACGCGTCGACGAAACGCTGCATCGCTTGCACCTCGACGGCACGGCCCGCATCGGGTCGCTGTCAGGCGGCACCCGCAAACGCGTCGCACTCGCGCAGGCCCTCGTCGCCGCTCCCGACGTGTTGCTGCTCGACGAGCCGACCAATCACCTCGACCTCGATTCGATCGAGTGGCTGGAGCAACTGCTCATCGATTTCAAGGGAAGCGTTGTGACCATCACGCACGATCGCAGCTTCCTGAACCGCGTCGCCACACGAATCATCGAACTGGATCGCGGAAAGCTCGGCTCCTATCCAGGGAACTTCGAGCAATACCTTGTCCAGAAGGAAGAGCAGCTCGCCCAGGAAGCCGTCATCAATGCCAAGGCCGACAAGTTGCTGGCACAAGAAGAGGTATGGATCCGCAAGGGTGTGGAAGCCCGCCGCACGCGCAGCCAGAGCCGCATCGGCCGTCTCGAGGCGCTGCGGGCGAGCCGGTCTGCGCGGCGCGAAGTCCTTGGCAGCGTCAACATGGATGTGGCCACGGGCCAGGCCAGCGGCAAGATCGTGGCCGAACTGACCGACGCTTCCAAGTCTTTCGGCGAGAAGATAGTCATAAGGAAATTCAGCGGCACGATCCTTCGCGGCGACAAGGTGGGGTTGATCGGCCCAAACGGCGCCGGCAAGACCACCCTGCTGAAGCTGATCCTCGGCGAGCTGGAGCCAGACAGCGGCAAGGTCCGCCGCGGCGCCAACATTCAGGTGGCCTACTTCGACCAGATGCGCAATGCGCTGAACCTCGACGCGACGCTGGAGGACTTCATCAGTCCCGGGAGCGAATGGATCGAGATCGGCAACCAGCGCAAGCACGTCAAGAGCTACCTGGCCGACTTTCTCTTCTCACCCGCACGCGCGCATTCACCGGTGCGCTCGCTGAGCGGCGGCGAGCGCAATCGACTGCTGCTCGCGCGTCTCTTCGCGCGTCCTGCCAACGTGCTGGTGCTCGACGAACCGACGAACGACCTCGACATCGATACGCTGGAGCTTCTCGAGGACCTGCTGCAGAACTACGATGGCACCGTCTTCCTCGTGAGCCATGACCGCACCTTCCTCGACAACGTGGTGACAAGCACGATCGCATTCGAGGGCGATGGCCGCTGGCGCGAATACGAAGGCAGTGTGCAGGACTGGTTGATCCAGTCGAAACGTGCTCGCGAAATTGCCGAGCAACGCGCCGCCGCATCGCCGGTCGCGCCACCCGCCCTTGTGTCATCGCCATCGCCGCCGCCCGCGGCAGACGCGTCCCGTGCGACACGCAAGAAGCTCAGCTACAAGGAACAGCGAGAGCTCGAAACGCTCCCTGCGCAGATCGCCGCGCTCGAGGAAGAGCAGAAGCGCATCACCGAAATCCTCGAACTCGACGGCGGTTCCATCTACGCCAGCGATGCCTCGCGCGCGGCGGAGCTCGGCGAACGCCATGCCCGCATCGACGACGAACTGCTTGCCGCGCTCGAACGCTGGGAAGAACTCGGCACCGTGCGCCCGGGATAACGGCGCCTTTGTCCGACGTGCGGCACGGCCGGGCCGCGCTATATCGCTATGTATGCGGCAGTTCACAAGGCTCACCCCACAGCGCATGTCGTCACTCCTCGGGCACGTTGCCGTCGTGCTGCACCGCTCCCTGGCGACCGGGGCGGTCTTGTTTTGCCTCTCCGCGTGTGCGGAGCTTCCCAAGGACGTTGAACGACCGGTCTCCATTGCCCTGACGGCGCCAGCAGGCACGCCGTTGGCGACCCTCGTGCAGAAGCGCCGTGAAGCGGCCAAGGGGCGATCTGACTCCGGCTTCATGCTGCTCGACGGCGCGCCCGCCGCTTACGGCAGCAGGCTCGCGCTCGTCGAAGGCGCACAGAAGACACTCGACCTGCAGTACTACTCGATCCACGCTGACGCCAGCACGGCTCGCCTGCTGACAGGTGTACGCGACGCGGCCCGGCGAGGCGTTCGGGTGCGCATCCTGCTCGATGATTTCCACAGCACCGGCCGCGACGCGCTCGTGATGCGGGTCGCGTTCGAACCCAACGTGGAGATGCGGATGTTCAACCCACTCGCCGGCGCGAGGGCATCGACAGTAGGGCGCCTCTTCAACTCGCTCGATGACGCGTCCCGAATCCAGCAGCGCATGCACAACAAGCTCTTCATCGCGGACAACGTGCTGGCCGTGACGGGCGGTCGCAATCTCGGCGACGCCTACTTCGGCAACGCCAGCAAGGCCAACTTCATCGATCTCGATGTCCTGGTCGCGGGGCCGGTCGTGCAGGATCTCTCGCGCAGTTTCGACGCCTACTGGAACAACGAACGCGCCTATCCGGTTCAATCGCTGGTGACCCGCGAGGAACTCGACGAGATGCGCGAGCGCACGCGACAGGCCGACGCGGCGCAGCGCGACCGAACGGACGCAAGCGGTTCCCCGACGACGGCGACCGAAGACAAGCAAGACAAGGCCCCCACCGCCGGACAACGCGCCCATGCATGGGACCAGAATGCGCTGGACCTGAGTACCGCGAATTTCACTTGGGCACCCGCCGTCGTGCTGGTCGATCGTCCGGGCAAGATTCCGCCGGACAACGCCGGCTCGAACGGTGGCGGAGGCAAGGCACCAGGCCTGGTGATATCGCGACAGCCAGGCCGGCCGGCAGGGGCGCAAACAAGCGATTCGCTCGGCGTAGCCGCCAATACCGCGGCGACCGGGGACACCCTTGTCGAAGGTCTGCTGCAACTGATCGGGCTGGCCCAGCGCGATCTCCTGATCATCTCGCCCTATTTCGTCCCCGGCCCCGACATGATGCAGGCGTTCGCATCGGCGCGTGCGCGCGGCGTTCGGATCCGGGTGTTGACGAATTCGCTCGCCTCGAACGATGCGCCGGTGGCCCACGTCGGCTATGCGCGGCATCGCGAAGAGTTGCTCACGATGGGCATCGAGCTTTACGAGCTCCGCAGCGAACAGGCGGGACTGAGCAACGCGTTCGGCAGTTCCGGCAACGTGTCAGGCGAATCGCGCTCGATGCTGCACTCGAAGGTGCTGGTGATGGATGGTCGCCTGCTGGTGGTGGGCTCGATGAACCTCGATTTGCGCTCCCAGTTGCAGAACACCGAAATCGCGTTGCTGATCCGCAGCGATGAACTCTCGCGCGTTGCCGCCGGCAAGATCCAGACCGCGCTGGGCGAGGGTGCGTGGCATGTCGAGCTCAATGACGGCCACCTCGTCTGGCGCGCTCCGCAGGGCAGTGGTCTTCAGGATACGACCACCGAGCCTGACGCCAGCGCCAGTCTCCGGATGTTGCTCAAGCTGTTCGGGCCGCTCGCCCCCGACAAGCTCCTCTGATTTCCAACGCCGCCTTCAGACCTGGCCCCTGACCCGCGCGAACACCTTCCAAAAAGTCGCATCCTGCGCGGTTGCGAAGTTGATTCGCATCAGGGTGCTGGGCGGCCTCCTCGCATGAAAGAGCGAGCCTGGCGCCAGAAGGTAGCCCTCGTCGAGCATGCGCTGCGTGAGCGCGTCGGTATCGACGCCGGTGTCGACCCAACCGAAGAGCCCGGCCGGCTCCGATGCGAGCTTGCAGCCGGCAGCCAGCGCCAGCTTGACGGTGCGCCCTCGCGCCCCGTCCAGACGCAGACGAATCCGCTCCGCGTGACGACGCAACTGCCCCTGGTCAATGCACCAGGCCAAGGCCCGTTCGAACAGCGAGGGCGTCGTCAACGTGGCGAGCAGCTTGGTTTCGAGCAGGCGCCCTACGAGCGCGGGCGATGCCGCGAGGAAGCCGATGCGCCAGTTGGGCGCCAGGATCTTCGCGAAGCCACTCACGTAGATGGTGCGCTGCAGGCCGTCAAGCGCGCTGAGCCGAGTCGCGTGTTCGGGCGCCAGGTGGCTGTAGGTGTCGTCCTCGACGATGTGGAAATCGTGCTTGTTCGCGAGTTGGAGCACGCGGTGCGCGCTGCCCGGCGAGAGGCTGTAGCCGGTCGGGTTGTGCAGCACGCTGACGCTCACGAAGAGCTTGGGCTTGTGGCCCTCGCCGGCATTGCAGTAGCGCTCCATGACTTCCAGGTCGGGTCCGTCCGCCTTGCGGGGCACAGGCAGGATTCGCATGCCCAGTGCTTCGAGACGCGCGAATTCGAGCGCCCAGCCTGGCTCCTCGACCATCACCGGATCGCCGGCCCGCAACAGCGTGCGGCTCACGATATCGAGCGCGTGCGTGGCGCCGACCGTCGTCAGTATCTGCTCCGGTCCGGCCGGCACGTTGATGCTGCCCAGCTTGGTGGCGAGGCTGCGCCGCAGCCCGCTGTCCCCTTCAGGCTCGCCGTACTGCAGCGAAAACTCCTGCAAGGACTTCGTGCTGGTGACGCGTCGCACCGCGGCGGGCATGAAGGTCGACTCCATCCAATCGGGCGGGAAGACGCCCATGCCGGGCTGCGGCTTGTCGCTCGGCCGGTGGAACATGCCGCGGATCAGTGTGCTGGCATCCGCCACCACGGTCGGACGCGGTGGCAGCGGGGTGACGAGATTCATGCCCGACACCGTCGCGCCAGTGGCAGCCACAGCGTCGCGCACATAGAAGCCGCGCTGGCGACGTGCTTCGACCAGGCCTTGTGCGAGAAGCTGATCGTAGGCAGCGACCACCGTGTGCGGGCTCACCCCCTGCTGACGCGCACACTCGCGCACCGAAGGCAGGCGCGCCCCAGGGGCGAGCAGGCGATTGCGAATACGCTCCGAAAAGCGATCGGCGAGTTGCTCCGTCAGGGACTGTGTGGAGGTTCGTGTCAGCATGCGCGTCGGCGTTCTGTGTCGATGGCCAGACCGATACAGACCTACCTCTTGTATGGCAATCTGTACTGGCACTGTAATGGTCCTCAGTTTAAAGTGTGTCTCATGAACTGGCAAGAATTCACTGCGCTGCTGGTGTTGGCCACGGCGATGAGTTTCTCGCCGGGCCCGAACACCACGCTCTCCACGGCACTCGGTGCCAACGGCGGCCTGCCACGGGCCATGCGTTTCATCTTCGCCGTGCCCGTCGGCTGGACGCTGCTGCTTGCACTGTGCGCCGCCGGCATCGGCGCCCTCGTCGTTACGGTGCCTTCGCTGCGGTGGATCATCAAGGCGCTTGGCATCGCCTACCTGCTGTGGCTGGCATGGAAGCTCAGCGGCAGGGCGGCACTCGCAGAGGCGGATGGCGCGCAGCTCCACGTCGGCTTCAGGCAAGGCGTGATGCTTCAGTTCCTCAACATCAAGGCCTGGCTACTGGCCCTGACACTCGTCGCGGGCTGGATCGCAGGGCAGCCTGATGCGTTGCGGCGTTTTGCGATCGTGGCGCCGGTCATGCTGGTCTACGCATTCGCCAGCAACTTCGTCTACGCACTGGCCGGCGCCCTGTTGCGCAACTGGCTGGCGCATGGACGACGCCTGCTCTGGTTCAACCGCGCGATGGCAGGCGTCCTGGTGCTCACCGCCTGGTGGATGATCAGCGTATGAAGATCAAGGACGAAACGCTCGGCATGTGGCTCGGCGTCCTCGGCGTGGCCTTCTTCGCGGTCACGCTGCCGATGACCCGGCTCGCCACCGGCACGCAAGCGGCGCCGCAACTCTCGCCCTTGTTCGTGACACTCGGGCGCGTGGGACTGGCGGGCGTGCTTTCAGCCATCTTCCTGCTCGCGACGCGCGCGCCTCGGCCTAAGCGCCATCAATGGAAGCCATTGGGCATGGCGGTGCTCGGCAATGCGATCGGATTTCCCTTGCTGCTCGCTTACGCGCTGCGCGTGGTCAGTGCCAGCCACGCGGCGGTGATCACCGCGCTGCTGCCCTTGGTCACGGCGGCCTGTGCCGCGTGGGTGCTGCATCAGCGTGCACGGCTCGGCTTCTGGCTTTGCGCCATCGCGGGCAGCCTGCTCGTGGTCGTGTTCTCTCTCTTGCGCGCGCAGTCGCACGGCGCGGGCTTCGGCTTCGAATGGGCGGACGTCCTGCTGGTCGGCGCTGTCTTTGCCGCTTCGCTGGGCTATATCTACGGCGCTCAGGTCACGCCGGCGCTGGGTGCCGAGCGGGTGATCTGCTGGGTCTGCGTGATGGCATTGCCCATCTCGCTGCCAGGCACGTTGTGGCTCTGGCCGGAGCAGCCGGTCGCCGTGTCTGCATGGGCCGGCTTCGTCTACGTCGGCGTATTCTCGATGTGGATGGGCTTCTTCGCCTGGTACCGTGGTCTCGCGATGGGCGGTGCGCTGCGGGTCAGCCAGACCCAGTTGCTGCAACCATTTCTCTCGATACTCGCCGCTGTGCCGCTGCTCGGCGAGCCTCTCGACGTCGTCACCCTCGGCTTCGCGGCCGCAGTGGTTGCCACGGTGGTCGCGGGGAAGAAACTCTCGCAGCCGCGCACGTCGGCCGCTCTCGCGACGGTCTCGCGATAACGCATCGCATACAAGGAAACAGCATGAACTGGAAACTCGCCGCCCGCGCCGAAAAGATGAATCCTTCGGTGATCCGTGAAATCCTCAAGGTGACCGAGCGCCCCGGCATCATCAGCCTCGCGGGTGGACTGCCCTCGCCCAAGACCTTCCCGATCAGCGACTTCGCCGAAGCCTGTGCCGAAGTGCTGCACAAGGACGGCCAGGCGGCGCTCCAGTACGCCGCCAGCGAAGGCTACGGTCCGCTGCGCGAAGCCGTCGCGGAGATGCTGCCCTGGGCGGTCGATCCGGCACAGGTGCTGATCACCACCGGCTCGCAACAGGGCCTCGACCTGATCGCCAAGGTGCTGCTCGACCCGGGCAGCCGCGTGCTGGTGGAGACACCGACCTACCTCGGCGCGCTGCAGGCCTTCTCGCCGATGGAGCCCGAGCCGGTCAGCGTGGCCAGCGACAACGAGGGTGTGATCGTCGATGACCTCGTCGCCAAGGCGAAGGACGCGCGCTTCGTCTACCTGCTGCCCAACTTCCAGAACCCGACCGGACGCACGATGACGGAGGAACGCCGCGCGGCAGTATCGGCCGCGGCGGCGAAGGCCGGCCTGCCCATCGTCGAGGACAACCCCTACGGCGAGCTCTGGTTCGACGAAGCGCCGCCGCCGCCGCTCACCGCGCGCAACCCCGAAGGCTGCATCTACCTCGGCTCGTTCTCGAAGGTGCTGGCGCCCGGCTTGCGCCTCGGCTTCCTGGTCGCGCCCAAGTCGATCTACCCCAAGCTGCTGCAGGCCAAGCAGGCAGCCGACCTGCACACGCCGAGTTTCAACCAGCGCATGGTCTCCGAAGTGATGAAGGATGGGTTTCTCGCCCGCCACGTTCCGACCATCCGCTCGCTCTACAAGAGCCAGCGCGATGCCATGCTGGCGGCGCTCACGCGCGAAATGAAGGGGCTGCAGGTCGAGTTCAGCAAGCCGGCCGGCGGAATGTTCCTGTGGGTGCGTATGCCCGAGGGCATCAATACGGTCGCGCTACTGCCGAAGGCCGTGGAGCGCGGCGTGGCCTTCGTGCCCGGCGCGCCCTTCTATGCGGGCGCCAGCGACCCGCGCACGATGCGCCTGTCCTTCGTCACGGCGAGCGTCGACGAGATCGACACGGCGATCGCCGCGCTGGCCGAGACCGTGCGCGAGCAACTGGCGCACATCGCGGCGGCCGAGGTCCAGCGCCAGCTGGCCGCGAGCCCCACCTGAGACGAACGATCACGGAACAACCGACATGCTCAACATCTGGGGCCGCATCAGCTCGATCAATGTCCGCAAGGTGGTGTGGTGCGCGCAGGAACTCGGGCTTGACTTCCAGCGCACCGAGGCCGGCGGCAAGTTCGGCGTGGTGCAGACGCCCGAGTACCAGCGAATGAATCCGAACGCCTTGGTACCTGCGATCGACGACGGCGAGGGCGAGGAACGCGTCACGCTCTGGGAATCGAACGTGATCGTGCGCTATCTCTGTGCAAAACATTCGCTGGGCAAGCTGTACCCCGATCTGCTGGCCGAGCGTTTCGATGCCGAGCGCTGGATGGACTGGCAGCAAACGACGCTCAACCCGGTCAGTGCAGGCGCCTTCCGCCAATGGGTCCGGACCCCGGCGGCGCAGCGACAACCCGAGGTGATCGCGCACTCGGTCCGTGCCACCGAGCCCCTGTTCGAATTGCTCGATGCCCACCTCGCGACGCGCGCCTTCATGATCGGCGACCACTTCACGATGGCGGATATCCCGGTCGGCTGCGAGGCGCACCGCTGGTTCGGCCTGCCGCAGACCGAATACACGCGCCCGGCCTGGCCCAATGTCGAACGCTGGTTCGGCGACCTGCGCAGCCGCGCGGGCGCGCGCGGCGTGCTCGACCTCGCACTCGAATGAACACCATGAAACCCCGTCCCTTCAAGCAGGTCGACGTCTTCACGTCGACGCCCTATTTCGGCAACCCGCTCGCGGTGGTGCTCGACGGCACCGATCTCGACGACGCCGCGATGCAGCGCTTCGCCGCCTGGACGAATCTCTCCGAAACCACCTTCCTGCTGCCGCCGACCGACCCGACGGCCGACTATCGCGTGCGCATCTTCACGCCTGGCGGTGAGCTGCCGTTCGCGGGTCACCCGACGCTGGGAAGCTGCCACGCGTGGTTGCAGGCCGGCGGCAAGCCGAATGCCCGCGGACACATCGTGCAGCAGTGCGCGCAGGGGCTCGTGGCGATCCAGCACGATGGTGAACGGCTGGCGTTCGCCTCGCCTCCGTTGAAGCGCAGTGCGCCGAGCCCCACGCTGCTGGCCAAGATCGCTGCGGCCCTCGGGCTCCGCGCGCAGCAGATCCTTGCAGCGCAGTTGCTCGACAACGGCCCGATCTGGCTCGGGCTCCTGCTCAACGACGCGGACACCGTGCTCACGCTCAAGCCTGACCACCGCATGCTGCGCGAACTCGGCCAGAAGGTCGGCGTCGCGGGTATCTGGCCCCAGGACGAATCGCCTGCGCTGATCACGCGCTCGAATCGCGAGGCCCGCGCCTTCGCGCGCACCGAGGAACCCGCGGCCGGCGTCGAAGTGCGGGTTTTCGCCGCACCCGTCGGCATCGAGGAAGACCCGGTCACGGGAAGCTTCAACGCCAGCCTCGCGCAGTGGCTCATCGCCGAGGGCCTGCTGCCGGAGCGCTACATCGCAGCGCAAGGCCAGACCCTGGGCCGGGCGGGCCGCGTTCACGTCCATCGCGACGCGGACGGCCAGGTCTGGGTCGGTGGGTCATCGGTGACCTGCATCGACGGAAGCGTCACGCTCTAAGGGAGAAGCGTGAACGCGCGCGTCGACCACCTCGTCATTGCCGCCCGCAGCCTCGATCAAGGCGTTCGCTGGTGCGAGGCCACCTTCGGTGTCGAACCGGATCCCGGCGGCATGCATCCGCTGATGGGCACGCGCAATCGCCTTTTGAAGGTCGCGACGGCGGACTTTCCGCGCGCATATGTCGAGATCATCGCCATCGACCCGAAGGCCAGGCCTGCGCGGGCGGTGGGCGCTCACCGATGGTTCGACCTCGACGACGCGGCGCTGCAAATGGCCGTGGCACGCGGCGGTCCGCGACTGATCCACTTCGTTGCCGAGGTGCCCGACGCCGATGCCGCCGTGCAGGCGCTGGCCGAAGGGCGCATCGATCGCGGCGAAGTCCTCGAGGCATCGCGCGACACGCCTGCCGGCCGCCTGTCCTGGAAGATCACGGTGCGCGACGACGGCCAGCGGCTCTTCTACGGCGCGCTGCCGACGCTGATCGAATGGGGTCCGGTGCATCCGACCGACAGCATGGCCCATTCGGGTGTCACGCTGCGCTCGCTGGATCTCGCCCATCCCCGCAAGGCGGACCTGGCCCTCGCACTGCAAGCCATTGGCCTTGCAGGCGTTTCTTTGGCGACCGGCGCACCCAACCTTCGCGCTGTGTTCGACACGCCGCGCGGCACCGTCACGCTCGAATCCGGAGGAATCTGAACATGTTGACCGCCACCGAGTTGGCCTGGTTCTCGCTCGCCGCGCTGGTGCTCGTGCTCACGCCGGGTCCGAACATGATCTATTGCGTCTCGCGCACGCTCTGCCAGGGCCGAGCGGCCGGGTTGATCTCCCTGGCCGGCGTGTTGCTGGGCTTCGTCGTGCACCTGATGGCAGCCGCGCTGGGCCTGACCGCGCTCCTGGTCGCGGTGCCCTTCGCCTTCGATGCGATCCGACTGGCCGGCGCCGCGTACCTGCTCTGGCTCGCATGGCAGGCTGTGAAGCCGGATGGCACGGCGCCCTTCGAGGCCCGGCTTCTGCCGGACGACCCGCCGGCCAAGCTCTTCAGCATGGGCTTCCTCACCAACGTGCTGAACCCCAAGGTGGCGATGTTCTACCTGTCGTTCTTTCCGCAGTTCCTGCATCCGGAGCGCGGTTCGGTGCTGCTGCAGAGCCTGGCCTTGGGCGCCGTGCAGATCGGCGTCAGCGGCGCGGTCAACGCGACGCTCGTGATGACCGCGGCGAGCATCACCGCCTTTCTCTCGAAGAGCGAAGGCTGGCTGCGCGCGCAGCGCTACGTGATGGGTAGCGTGCTCGCGGCGCTGGCCGTTCGCATTGCCTTGACCGATCGCAAGTAGCGCACCTCCGCGCAAGCCCTACCAGCGCACGCGAACGCCGACGGCGCCCTGGATCGAGGCCTCCACCTTCGTGTCGCCACCGGTGCTGAAAAGCCTGCCGATTTCACCGTACACGCTGACCGCGCGGGTGACCGACAGGGTGAAGCCGCCCGCCAGTTCCATCGAGGTGTAGTCGCCCGCGCTGGCGATGTCGGTAAAGGCGGCCGGCCCGATGAAGCGTGCGATGGTGTTGCCGCCGGTCCCGCGGATCACGCCGATTCGGCCGTAGGGCTGCAAGCGGCCGGCCGAGGTCGCGAAGTCGCCCTTCACGCGGACGCTGAGACCGCCGGTCCAGCTGTCGAGGCTGTCCTGCTGCACGAGGGCGCCCGGGATCACGAGGTCGTCGAGGCGTGCGTGGCTGTAGATCAACTGCGCCTGGGGTTCGAGCGTCCAGCCGTTGCCGAGCCCGAAGGCCTGCCCGACTTCGAAGGCGGCCAGGTAGCTGTTGCCGTTGCCGGTGGTCTGGAAGCCGGCCAGCGGCTGGATCGTGTAGCGCTGCGATCCGTACTGCAGCACCGTGTCGGCGTAGAAGCCGGTCGTGTTGGCATAAGAGGCGTAGGCGCCGAAGTAGCGCGAGCGCGTGTCCGTGCTGCCGACGGCACGCCACAGGCCACTGGCGGAACCGCTCACGTCAGTGCTGCCGTCGAGCGTGCCGACGTAGACACCGGCGTGCCAGTCGCCCAGTGGCGAGATGTAGAGGTCGGTGCCGGCCTGCACACCGCTGACGTTGCCCTGGCTGGACGGGTTCACGGTGCCGGCCTGACGGATGTCGACGTCGCTGTAGATGGCGCGCGCCCAGGCGCGGCGATCGGTCGAGAGAGTGCCTTCGACCGGCGTCAGGCTCGCCAGCGCTTGCGCCCTGGCGTCGTCGTCGCCCAGGCGCTGATGCATGTTGCCAATCATTGCCAGGTCGTTCTGGCGCAGTTGGGCCGGCACCGAGGCGAGCAGCGGCACCTCGGCACGGTAGGCCGTGACGGGCCTGGGAGCCGGCGCGAGCGGCGCCGACGCGGTGGGCGGGGCCACCGACGGCGAAGGTGCCGGCGCCGGTGGAGCCGGCGGCGCTGGGGGCGCGGGCGGTGCGGGTGGCGCAGGAGGAGCCGGTGGCGCGGGCGGCGCCGGGGGTGCCGGGGGTGCCGGAGGAGGTGGTGGCGGTGGCGGTGGCGGCGGCGGAGGCGGAGGCGGAGTCACTTCCGACCGCAGGTACCAGTTCTCGCCAGCCCCGGCCGCGTCGGCGGCAAAGAGGCGGTACTCGAACGCGCCGGCGTCCACGTGGCCCCCGCTCAATGCGAAGGCGCTGCGTGTCGTCTGCGCGGTCGTCGTGGCGCCATTGATGGCGGAGACCACCTCGATGCCGTTGCCGCTCGTCAAGCCGCCCAGGCCGCCGATATTGGTGACCTGGACGTTGGTGTTTCCGCTGGCGCTTGCCGAGGGGCCATCGAGGATCAGGCGGTCGGACGGACCCGTAGCATCGAGTCGGGACGCGAGGCGCAATGTCCCGTTGTTGCCGACATAGGCGCCCGTGACGCGCAATTCCGTTCCGGGCGCCGTGCCGACGAGGGAGACGGTCCCGCTGTTCGAGAGCGAACTCACGGTCTGGCTCGCGCCGGCGAGGTCCAGGGTGGCACCAGCCGCCACCGCATGCGCCGACTGGGCGCTGAGGACATTGGGTGCTCCGGCGCGCAGCGTGCCCGCACTGACCGTCGTCGCGCCGGTGTAGGTGTTGGCGCCCCCGAGCGTGAGCGTGCCGGTGCCGACCTTGGTCAGCGAACCGCCCGTGTCGAGAATGACGTAGTTGTAGGGCGTGCCCCCGCCCGAGGGAACGTTCGCAGGCCCCTGGTCCGAAATCACGCCGTTGATCACGTCGTTCGGTCGGTTGAGCGCACCGACGGTCAGGTTCTTCGAGCCCAGCGTCACGTTGCCATCGCCGGACAAGGACCCGACCGACACGGAGCTGGCCACATCGTGGATGTAGAGCCTGCCGCCAGCCCCGTTCTCGATCGTCGCGCCGCTCAGGTCAGGCGTGTTCGCGAGGTAGACCTGGCCGGCGTTGTTGCGCACCGTGGTGCTCCCGCCGACGCTGTCGACGTTGAAGTAGACGCGCCCGCCGTTGTTCTGGATCGTCGAGTTTGCCGCCGTCGCGTGCCGCCCGAAGATCAGGTACGAGCCTGCGCCGTTGAGTGTCAGGGTCGAGGTGCCGGCGCTGGAACCGTTGTCGAGCGCGTCGGTATTGAACTGGATGCCGCTGTTCGTGCCGAACGTGTCCGTGCTGGTGCGCACGGTGATGGCGAGGTTGCCCGCGTTCGTGCCGAGGAACTCGATCTGGGCATTCGTGTAGATATCGACGGGGCCCGTGCCGAGCGATCCCGCAGTTCCCGTGGCGACGCTCATGCGGCCGGCTCCGCCCTCGATGCGCGTGCCCAGGCTGTAGCTGTTGCCCGCGTTGTCGATGCGCAGGCGCTGGTCTTCGGCGGCGTTCGTGCCTGAATTGATCAGCCGGAGTTGCCCGGCGCCCGAGATCACGCCGTTCAGTGCATTCGACTTGCTATCCCTGACATCGACCGTGCCGCCACCGGCGCCGAGCGTGATGGCACGCGCCGTCGCGAAGTTGTCGGCGCCGATGCGCAGCGTCCCGGCGTCGAGGGCGATCGGAGCGACCGGCGCGATGCCGGTGTTGGTATTGCCCAGGTTGCCGTCGGTGTTCACCTGCAGGGTGCCGCCACTGATGGTGGTCGTACCCTGATAGCTGTTCGCGCCACTCAGGATGAGCGTGCCGGCACCGGTCTTGGTGACGCCACCCGTGCCGCTGATCACTCCCGATTGCTCCGCCGTGCCGGCATCCAGGCTGTTCAACGTCGCCGAAGGGGTGACCACCGCGATCGGCGTCGCATAGGGAATCGGGCTCGCGGCGTAGTCCACGGTCTGCGCGGTGCCGATCGCCGGCATTCCGCCCGCGAGGCCCGCTGCGACCAGCGAGACGACCACCCCACCGGATCGCTTCCCGCGCGACGTCGTGATCTCCGACACGGCCACCCACGCACCGAGGGCGTGATTCCAGACGCTGCGATATGACTTGTTCATGCTCCTGCCGGTCCTTTTCCGGGGCTGGACGTCGCTGTGCGCTACGCGCAACAGGTGACGCCTACAAAAGTGTTCATTTTTAACATATTGAGAACTTTAATCCTCACTTTTTTACACTTTCGTTGCCGTCGCCGTACGCAAACCGGAATCTGCTACGAAATCGATAGCAAGCGTCGCCGTCGCGACGGGCGCGCCAGAGCCCCGTTGGCAGAATTCGGACATGGGAACCCTCTACCTCGTGCGCCACGGACAGGCCAGCTTCGGCGCGGCGGACTACGACAACCTCAGCGAACTGGGTCGCAGGCAATCCGTCCGGCTGGGCGAGTACTGGCGCGAGCGCGGGATGACTTTCGATGCGGTCATCACCGGCACCTTGAGGCGCCACCGGCAGACTTGGGCAGGGATCGCCGAGGGCCTGGGCCTGCAGCGCGAGGACGTGCTCCCCTGGCCGGGCCTCAACGAGTACGACAGCGAGGCGCTGATCGCGACCATCCACCCTGAAAAACTGCAAAAAGCCGACACGCCGGAGCTGTACCGCCACCACTTCCGGCTGCTGCGCCAGGGCCTCGGCGCTTGGATGCAGGGCCGTACGGAACCGCGCGGCATGCCCAACTACGTCGATTTCCTGGCCGGCGTCACCTCCGCGCTCGACCATGTGCGCGACAAGCACCACGGCGCGAGGGTGCTGGTGGTGTCGAGCGGCGGCCCGATCAGCACTGCCGTCGGGCATGTGCTGGGCACGAGCTCGGAAACCACGATCGAGCTGAACCTGCGCATGCGGAACACCGCGGTCACAGAGTTCGCATTCACGCCGAAGCGGCACATGCTCGTGACCTACAACACGCTGCCGCACCTCGACGGGCCTGCCTACGAGGGCTGGGTGACCTACTCCTGAGCTACCGGACTGCCGGCGTGCTGCCGGTTTCGAGCCAACGCAGGTAGTCGGCCGAGCCGGCCGTGATCGGCAACTGCACGATCTCAGGCGTCTGGTAACTGTGTCGTTCGCGGATGAATGCCTCCAGCGCCGCGTAGCGCGCGTCGAGCGTCTTGATCTGCAGCACCCATTCAGGCTCGCGGTGCAGTTCGCCCTGCCAGACATAAAGGCTGCGCACGCGCTGGATCTGCACGCACGCGGCCAATTGCGCCTCGACAATCGCCGCCGCCAGCGCTTCAGCCTCGTCCTCGGTCCCGATGCTCGTCATCACAATGCAAGCAGGACTGTCCATTTACGCACCTCCGTTCATTTCGCTTGCCAGAAATGCCGCGGAACCGGCTCCGCCGGGCCGCCGGTATTGCCCCCTGCAGGGGGTGGAGAGTGACACGAAGTGCACGAGCCTGGGGGTGAGCCAATGCTACGCCTGCCACACACCGTAGCCAGCCTCACGAAGTGCGATGCCCAGCTCGACTTCCATGTCGCGTGCGGCTTCGTACGGCATCGGGTTGTACATCGCGTAGAGCGCGGGCAGCAATCGCAGTCCGTAGTCGCGCACGAAGCTGTTGGCCTGGATGCCGGCCTTGTGCTTGTCGAAGCGCACATCGGGATCGAGTCCCGTCATGCCCACGTAGACGAAGGGCATGCCCAGTCGATAGTCAGGATTGGCGCGCCGGAAGCGCGCCACGTTCCACACGCGGTCGTCGAGCTCGACCACGTAGACGTGGTGATGGTGACGACTGCGCGTCTTGCGAACCGGCATGCGGCGCGCCGTCCGCCGATCTCACTTGCGCTTGATCAGCCCATACAGGAAGAGCAGGACGATCGCACCGACCACCGATGCGATGAAGCCCGCACCCTGGCCGGCGGTGTACCAGCCCATGGCCTGGCCCACATAGGTCGCGATGAGCGAGCCGGCAATGCCAATCAGCGTGGTCACGATAAAGCCGGCCGAGTCGTCGCCGGGTTTGATGGCGCGCGCCACCAGGCCCGCGACAAAGCCGATCAGAATGGTCCAGACGATGCTCATACGGATCCTTGGTGTAGGTGGTTCTTGCGGGCCGAGGCATCGCGGGACGCGGTGCGATTTCATGATAGCGGAGGCTGATTGCGTAGCGCCCACTCTCCTGCTTCCGTCCTACACGCATCCGAAGGGCCTCACGCTATACCTTCGACATGCTCGAAAAGCTTCCTGACGCGATCGGCCACGCGCTCCATGACGTGCGCGCCGGCCTGGACGAAATTGCATTCAACACGCTGGGTCTGCGGCAAGGGATGGCGTCCATCACGGTCGCCAGCCTCGCCTTTGCCGATCACGCGCCGATACCGCAGCGCTACACGGCCGACGGCGAGGGCTTGTCGCCGCCGGTGCAGTGGATCGGCGTGCCGGCCGGCACGGCCTCCCTGGTGCTCATGGTCGAGGACGCCGATTCGCCGACGCCGCATCCGATGGTGCACGCGATCGCGGTCGACCTCCCCGCGGCCGACGGGAGCCTCCAGGAGGCCGCGTTCCCGAGCGTCGAAAACGAGGGCAGCGGCCTCCATGCGGGCCGCAATTCCTATCTCCAGGCCGCATGGTTGCCGCCCGACCCGCCGCCGGGCCACGGCGTGCATCGCTACGCTTTCCAGGTCTTTGCGCTCGGCACGGCACACGAGTTTTCGGCGACGCCCGGGCGGGACGAAGTGTTCGATGCGCTGAAGGCGCACGCCATCGCCAGCGGCTTGCTCATCGGCACCTGTGAACGCCCGGACGGCTCCGTCAGGATCGAGGACGCCGCGCCTACGGGGCCACTGATCGCCGGCTGACGCCAGCGCGTCAGCGCAAGGGCTGCGTGTGGGCCGTGCTGAGCGGCAGGCGCGAGACCTCGGCGAGCAGGGCCGCAAGCTGGGTGGCGGCAACGTCGACCAGCGCACGGCCCTTCTCCGCCGTCGCCGCAGCAGCGTTGCCTGCGGCGCCGTCGGGGTTGTAGTCCTCTATCGCCCAGCCGAGTTTGGCGCTGCGGCCATTGCCAAGGATCGCGTAGTCGGCGGCGCGCTGGCGCGAGGTCGAGCCGAAATCACGCGCGGCATTCATCGCCACCTGCGCCGGCGCGAGGGCCAGCATCATCGAAGTCTCCATGTCCCCCGCATGCACACCGAAGCGATGCTCGTCTGCGCTGAACTGCGCGCCCGCATCACCGAGCGGCAGGTTGAACCAGCTGACGCTGTACACGATAAGGCCGTGGGCCGCGCGAAGTTCGCGCGCGACGATGTCCATCGCGCCGGTGTGTCCGCCATGCGCGTTGAAGAGCACGAGCTTTCTCACGCCCGATCGCGCCACACAGGTGCCGATCTCGCTCCAGAGCCGGATCAGGGTCTCGGCCGAGAGCGTCAGGGTGCCGGGGTAGCGCGCATGCTCCGGGCTCAGGCCGATCTGTTGGGTGGGCAGGAAGAGCACCGGCAAGTCCGCAGCCAGCATCGGCACGGCGGCGGCCACGATGCCATCGGCCAGGGTCGAATCCACGCTGAGCGGCAGATGAGGGCCGTGTTGCTCGGTCGCGCCGAGCGGCAGCACCGCCACCGTCGTCGCCGGATCGAGCGCGCCGAAATCGCGCGTCGTGAGTTGGGACCAGAAGCGGCTGGCAAGTGCGGTCATGCGGCGATCTTAGTGTTCCCTGCCGGAGCGCGGCACGGGCAGGGCTGCGAACCTGAGCGAAAGAAAGTCGACCAGCGCCCCTACGCGTGCCGGCACGAAGCGGCCGCTCGGCAGCAGCGCGTGCAGGGGATAGGGCTCGGTGTCCCATTCCGGCAGCAGGCGGACCAAGGCACCGGACGCTTCGTCCTGCCGCACATCCAATGCGGACTTGAGCGTGATTCCGCGACCGGCCACTGCCCATTCGCGCGCAAGGGCGGCATCGTCGGCCACGCGATCGCCATCGACGCGCACTTCCGTCCACTGGCCGTCACGCGCAAAGCGCCACAGCCTTTGACGACGGCCGCTGCGATGGAAGGTGAGGCAGTTGTGCCGCAGCAGATCCTGCGGCGTCTGCGGTGCCGCATGGCGACGCAAGTAGTCGGGCGAGGCGCAGAGGACCGGGCGGGAATCGGCCAGCCGCCGCGCCACCAGACGCGAATCCGCGAGCGCGCCGAAACGCAGCGCCACGTCGACCTCGTCGCGCGTGACATCGAGCGGCCGGTCGCCGACGGAGAGCACGAGCTGGACGCCCGGGTGGGCATCCAGGAATTCGTCGAACCACGGCAACAAGGTGCTGCGCGTCAGATCGGACGGAGCGGCCACGCGCAAGGTCCCGACCAGCGCGCCCCGGTCCGCGGTCACCAGCGATTCGCCCTCGGCCAGGAGTTCGAAGGCGCGGACCGCGTAGTCGAGCAACGTCTGCCCCTGCGGCGTCAGGCGCATGGCGCGGGTCGAACGCTCGAAGAGCCGCGCGCCGAGCTGGGCCTCGAGCCGCTTGAGCGTGGCGCTGGCTGCTGCCGGCGTGATGCCGAGCGTGCGCGCAGCGGCGGTCAGCGTGCCGCTCCGTGCGGTGTGGATCAGTACCTGCAGGTCGGCCAGATTTTCAATCTTCATTTGAAAGTGAAGCTAGTTGAAGCCAGCTTATCAAATGTCGGCAGCGCGCCTACAGTCTGTCATCCAATCAGTGAAAGAACCCTCCATGAAAGCTGTGGGCTACCGCCAATCCCTCCCCATCGACAACCCCGCCTCGCTCGAGGATGTCGAGTTGCCTGATCCGAAAGCGGGGCCGCGCGACCTGCTCGTGCGCGTGAAGGCGATCTCCGTGAACCCGGTCGACACCAAGGTGCGCAAGGGCGTCGCCCCGGAACCCGGCCAGGTGAAAGTGCTGGGGTGGGACGCGGTCGGCATCGTCGAGGGCGTCGGTCCGACGATCAGTCGGTTCAAGCCAGGCGACCGCGTGTATTACGCCGGATCGATCACGCGGCCGGGCGCCAACAGCGAACTGCATGCCGTCGATGAACGCATCGTCGCGCTGGCACCCAAGAGCCTCGACGATGCACAGGCTGCGGCACTGCCTCTGACCACCATCACGGCCTATGAATTGCTGTTCGACCGTTTGCGCGTGCCGAAGGGGGGCGGTGCGGGCCAGACCCTGATGGTGACGGGAGGCGCCGGCGGCGTCGGCTCCATACTCATCCAGCTGGCGCGACAACTCACGCAACTTCGGGTGATCGCGACGGCATCACGGCCCGAGACCCGCCAGTGGTGCCTGTCGCTCGGCGCGCATGCAGTGATCGACCATTCGAAGCCGTTGGCCGCCGAACTCAAGGCCGCGGGCATCGGCGAGGTCGACATGGTCGCGAGCCTGACCCAGACCCATCAGCACTACGCGCAGATCATCGAAAGCCTCAAACCCCAGGGCCAGCTCGCGGTGATCGACGACATGCCGGTGTTCGACGCGATGGCGCTCAAGACCAAATGCATCTCGCTTCACTGGGAAATGATGTTCACGCGGTCTCGGTTCGAGACGCCGGACATGGCGCGCCAAGGCGAGCTGCTGGCTGAAGTCGCGGAACTGGTCGACGCCGGCCGTATCCGCACGACCGCCAATGCCAGCTTTGGCACGATCATTGCGGCCAACCTTCGCAAGGCGCATGCGCTGGTCGAAAGCGGCAAGGCGCAGGGCAAGGTCGTGCTCGAAGGTTTCTGAGCAGCGCTACTTTCTCTTCACGCGCCAGACGGCGTTGCCGACATCGTCCGCCACCAGCAGGGCGCCGTTCTTGTCGAGCGCCACGCCGACGGGACGGCCTTGCGCCTTCTCGTCGGCATTCAGGAAGCCGGTGAGGAAATCCACCGGCGCCCCGCTCGGCCGGCCGCCGATGAAGGGCACGAACACCACCTTGTAGCCCGACAGCGGCTTGCGGTTCCATGAGCCGTGCTGACCGATGAAGACGCCGCTCGCGAACTCGGCGGGCATGCCCCGCGCGCTGGAGAAGGTCATGCCCAGCGGCGCCACGTGCGAGCCGAGCGCATAGTCCGGCACGACGGCCTTGGCCACCATGTCCGGCCGCTGCGGATTGACACGCGCGTCGACATGACCGCCGTAGTAGCTCCAGGGCCAGCCGTAGAAGGCGCCTTCCTTCACCGAAGTGAGGTAGTCGGGTACGAGATCGCTGCCGATCTCGTCGCGTTCGTTCACCACGGTCCACAGCACGTTGGTGTCGGGCTCCCAGCCCATGCCGTTGGGGTTGCGCATGCCACTGGCAAAGAGCCTTTTCTCGCCGCTTGCGACGTCGACTTCCCAAACGGCCGCACGTCCCTCTTCCGCCGGGAGGCCGTTCTCGCCGACATTGCTGTTGGAGCCGACTGTCACGTAGAGCTTCGTCCCTTCGCGATTGGCGATGACGTTCTTGGTCCAGTGGTGGTTGATGCCGGCGGGCAGGTCGGTCAGCTTGGTGGGCGTGGCGGTGATCGAGGTCTGCCCCTCCGCGTACGGGACCTTGACCAGCGCGTCGGCGTTGGCGATGAACAGGTCATTGCCGACCAGCACCACGCCGAAGGGCGAACTCAGGCCCTGCATGAACACCTGACGCACCTCGGCGACACCGTCGCCGTCGGCATCGCGCAGCAGGGTGATCCGGTTGGGGCTCGGCACGCCCGCTCCGGCGCGCTTCATGACGGAGCCCATGACCATCGCTCGGGCCTGGGCGAACAGGCCGTCTCCGCCGTCGTGGGTGCCTTCGGGCTTGGGCGGCTTGTTGCTCTCGACCACCAGGACGTCGCCGTTGCGCAGGACGTACACCCATCGCGGATGGTCGAGGCCCCGGGCCAGCGCCGTCACGGTGAAGCCCTCTGGCGCGGTCGGCCCGGCGGTATCGGTCCAGCCGACAGCGGGTGCGATGTTCACGGTGGGCATCAGGGTCTTGTTGGGCGCCGGCAGTTGCGGCGTCGGGCCGATGCCGGCCTCTGGCGGCAACCGGGCGTTCTCGCCGCAGGCAACGAGCAGCAAGGCGGCAGTCAATGTAACGAACAGCGACGCGGGGCCGGGGATACGGGTGACGGGTCTGATGGTCCAAAGTCCTTCGAGGGCGGGGATCGGTTGGAATCGCATCCGGACGATGATCCGGGCGCGACCGTCGGCGGCTGTCGGCTGTGGGCGCTTTCTGGCGTGGGTGCACCCTCGCGCAGCGTCGCCGCTACCATCGGGCGATGACCGAAGACCTGTTCCGTTCCGATGCCTACCTGCGCGAGTGCGGGGCCCGCATCGCGCGCATCGAAGACGATGGCATCGTGCTCGACCGCACCGTGTTCTACCCGCTGGGCGGCGGCCAGGCGGGAGACAGCGGCTGGCTGGTGCTCGCGGACGGACGCGAGATCGCGATCGCCGACACCCGCAAGGCCAAGGATGCCGAAGGCAAGCCGACCGACGAGATCCTTCATGTGCCCGCGCCCGCCCAGGATGCGCCGGGCACGCTGAAGCCGGGCGATACAGTGACGGCGCGCATCGACTGGGAGCGCCGCCACAAGCTGATGCGCTTCCACACCGCCACCCACCTGCTGTGCCATCTGGTGCCGCAGCCGGTCAATGGCTGCTCGATCACGCCTGAATATGCGCGGCTGGACTTCCACATGACCGACCCCCTCGACAAGGAAGCCCTGACCGCCGGCCTGATCCGCCTGGTGGAGGCCGGCCATCCGCTCGCCGTGGGCGCGATCACCGACGCCGAGCTCGATGCCAATCCGGCGCTGGTCAAGAGCATGAGCGTGCAGCCGCCGCGCGGCACTGGCACGGTTCGCACGATCCGCATCGGCAGCGACACGGAATCCATCGATTTCCAACCCTGCGGTGGCACGCACGTGGCGAACACGCGCGAGATCGGCGCCGTGGTGGTGACCAAGATCGAGAAGAAGAGTGCGAACAGCCGCCGGGTGGTGCTTGGATGGGCGGCTTGAGCATGGGCCGGAACTTCGACCCTGCGACTTGCTCCGACTGACCGGCATGGCGCTTTTCTCCCCTCTTCGTCTCGCGGGCTTGCTGCTCGCCTCGCTGGCAGCCTGCATGCCGGCCGCCGCGCAGTTGTCCTCCCGCGTCGGGTCGGTCGTCACCACACCGCACGTACGGGCGGAGTTGATGGCCCACGCGCCGGATGGGATCTCTCCCGGCGCACCCGTGTGGGTCGGCCTCCAGATCACGCACCAGCCCGAGTGGCACACCTACTGGAAGAACGCCGGCGACTCCGGCCTGCCGACTGAACTCGCGTGGTCGCTGCCTCCCGGCGCTTCGATCGGCGACATCGCATGGCCAGTGCCCCGGAAGATTCCGATCGGCAACCTCGCCAACTACGGTTACGAGGGCACGGTGCTGCTGCCGGTCCCGCTCACCATCGCGCCCGACTTCAAGCCGCCCACGGCGCTCACGGGCGCGGCCGAGTTGGACGTGCGGCTGAAGGCATCCTGGCTGGTCTGCCGCAAGGAGTGCATCCCCGAGGAAGGCGAGTTCCAGCTCAAGGTGCCGCTGCACGGATCGACGGCGCTTCACAAGGCTGAATTCGACGCCGCGCTGGCCGCCCAGCCGTCGCCGCTCCCGAAACCCGGCGAGGTCGCGATTGACGGAAACAAGCTCCAGATCCGCCTCGAAGGCCTGCCCTCCTCGGTTCGGGGCAAGACGCTGGAGTTCTTCCCGGAAACGCCCGAGGTCGTCCACACCGCGGCCGTTCTCGGCAAGGACTGGACGCAATCGTGGCAAGGCGATGCCTGGACCGCGACCGTGCCGCTCGCCGACCAGCGCAGCGCGAGCCCCTCGGTGATGCCCCTGGTGGTCGCGCTGACGCAGGCCGATCGGCAAGCCGGCCAACCCATCGCCTGGCGCGCCGAGGCGCCTGTGAGTGGCACATGGCCCACCGTTGCCCCCAGGGCGCAGGTTTCGCCGGCGCTGCAGGCCGCCCTCGAGGCCAACACCGCCGCACCGCCTCTCGCGCAATCCACCGGTACGCTGTTCGCCGCGTTGCTCGGCGCCTTCATCGGCGGCCTACTGCTGAACCTGATGCCCTGCGTGTTCCCTGTGCTGGCGATCAAGGTGCTCAGCTTCACGCGGCGCGCCGAGGACCGGCGCGGCCACCGCACGGCAGCCA
The DNA here is from genome assembly GCF_056400665.1 of Variovorax sp. P5_A3. Lineage (NCBI taxonomy): Bacteria > Pseudomonadati > Pseudomonadota > Betaproteobacteria > Burkholderiales > Comamonadaceae > Variovorax > Variovorax sp. P5_A3. The sequence goes on from NZ_JBFUKW010000031.1 coordinate 23,355, forward strand.
CGGCCTACGCGGCCGGCGTGATCCTCTCGTGCCTGGCGCTCGGCGGCGCCATGATCGCGCTGCGTGCGGCGGGCACGCAGCTCGGCTGGGGCTTCCAGCTCCAGTCGCCTGCGGTCGTGGCCGTGCTTGCCGGCCTGTTCACGCTGATCGGGCTCAACCTGGCAGGCGTCTTCGAGTTCGGCCGCATGGCGCCGACTTCGCTTTCCACCGCGCAGGCGAGGCATCCCGTGGTCAATGACTTCCTGTCGGGGGTGCTCGCCGTCGTCATCGCCTCGCCTTGCACTGCGCCGTTCATGGGCGCTTCCCTGGGCTTTGCAATCGGGCTGCCCGCCGCGCAGGCCTTGTTGATGTTCGCGATGCTCGGCCTCGGCCTGGCGCTTCCCTATCTCGCGGCGGGGTTCGTTCCGGCGGTCGCCCGTTTGCTGCCCAAGCCGGGGCGGTGGATGAACACCTTGCGCCGTCTCCTGGCATTTCCGATGTTCGCGACGGTGGCCTGGCTGGTCTGGGTGCTCGGCCAGCAGAGCGGCATCGACGGTGCGGGCGCGCTGCTGGGCTTGCTGGTCTGTCTGGCCGCCATCGTGTGGGCGCTGACGCTTCGCGGCCGCACGCGCATCGTGATGACGGGGGTGATGGTCGCTACGACGATGGCACTGGCCGGCGCCATCGGGGGCAACGTGCTCCGGCCCGTGGAGCCGCTCACGGCGGCGTCGAGCGAGCGCTGGCAACCCTGGTCCACTGCACGTGTGAGCGAACTTGCGGCCGCCGGCCGACCGGTGTTCGTGGACTTCACGGCCGCCTGGTGTGTAACCTGCCAATACAACAAGAGAAGCACTCTGGCCGACGCCGGACTGCTGGCCGAATTCGATGCCAGGAACGTCGCCATGCTGCGCGCCGACTGGACCCGCAGGGATCCCGCGATCACTGCAGCCCTGACAGCCCTCGGCCGCAGCGGCGTGCCGGTCTACGTGCTCCAGGCGCCCGGCAAGGCGCCTTTGATCCTGACGGAAATCCTGAGCAAGGACGAGGTGCACGAAGCGCTCGCCGCTCTGTGACAATGCTTAGACCCTGAGGCGGTACGGGTTGTCACAAGCGGATGAGGAATCCGTTCTAAGCTGTGGTGATTGTTGAGATTTATCCACAGGAGGTCAAGCTGACCATGGCTTCATCGTCATCTTCCGAATCGCGTTCCATCCGCGCGGCGCGCAATGCCCGCGCCGCCCTCGACCGGGCTTCCCGCCGGGCGGTCATGACCGCCGCCGTGGCCCTCGGCGCCACGTTCCTGATGAATTCGCAGGCCCTCGCCGCACCCGCCGTGGGCCAACCGGCGCCCGATTTCATCGGCGTCGACACCGCCGGCAAGCAACACCGCCTGTCCGATTTCGCCGGCAAGTTCGTCGTGCTCGAATGGACCAACCCGGGCTGCCCCTTCGTGCGCAAGCATTACGGTAGCGGCAACATGCCCGCCACTCAGAAGGCCGCAACCGCCAAGGGCGTGGTCTGGCTGGCCATCAATTCGACCGAGCGTGCCGCGAGCGACTACCTGAAGCCGACGGCGCTCGATGCCTGGATGGAGGACCAGTCCGGCGCACCGACGGCCGTGCTCATGGACGAGGACGGCGTGATCGGCCGCACGTACGGCGCCCGGACGACGCCGCACATCTTCATCGTCGATCCGAAGGGCACGCTCGTCTACGCAGGCGGCATCGACAGCATTCCGTCGTCACGGCCCGATGACATCAAGACTGCCACCAACTACGTGAACCAGGCGCTCGGCGAAGCCTACGACGGCAAGGCGATCAGCGCCGCGACCACCCGGCCGTACGGCTGCTCGATCAAGTACAAGAGTTGATCCTGGCCGCGAAGGCTCGCGCATTGGCATCCGGGGCCCCTGCGACAATCGCGGGATGCCTTTCGCCCCCCTGAAGAACGACACCTTCCTGCGCGCCTGTTGGCGTCAGGCCACCGACCACACGCCCGTCTGGCTCATGCGGCAAGCCGGGCGCTACCTTCCGGAATACGTCGCGACGCGCGCCAAGGCGGGCAGCTTCATGGGCCTAGCGACCAACACCGATTACGCAACCGAGGTCACGCTGCAGCCCCTCGAGCGCTATCCGCTGGACGCGGCCATCCTCTTCTCGGACATCCTGACAGTGCCCGACGCCATGGGCCTCGGCCTTTCGTTCGAAGCCGGCGAAGGCCCGCGTTTCGCGCGACCGGTGCGCGACGAGGCATCGATCTTCGCCCTCGCCGTGCCTGACATGGACAAGCTCCGCTACGTCTTCGATGCGGTCACGTCGATCCGCCGAGCCCTGGACGGCCGGGTTCCGCTGATCGGGTTCTCGGGAAGCCCGTGGACGCTGGCCTGCTACATGGTCGAGGGCGCGGGATCGAGCGACTACAGGCTGGTCAAGACGCTTCTCTACAGCCGCCCCGACCTGATGCACCGCCTGCTCGCGGTCAATGCGGATTCGGTGGCCGCGTACCTTAATGCGCAGATCGACGCGGGCGCGCAGGCCGTGATGGTGTTCGACAGCTGGGGTGGTGTGCTGGCCGACGGCGCCTTCCAGGAATTCAGCCTCGCGTACACCGCGCGCGTGCTGTCGCAACTGAAGCGCGAAGGCGCCGACGGTCGACTTGTGCCGCGCATCGTGTTCACCAAGGGCGGTGGACTCTGGCTGCAGGACATGCGCGCGCTCGACTGCCAAGTGCTTGGACTGGACTGGACCGTCAATCTCGCGAAGGCGCGCGCGCTCGTCGGCGAGGGACCGCAGGGCAAGGCGCTCCAGGGCAACATCGACCCCAACGTGCTCTTCGCACAGCCGGCGCAGATCGAGACAGAGGTGGCGAAGGTGCTGCAGAGCTTCGGTCGACCGCACGCGGACCACGCGACAAGCGGCCCCACGCACATCTTCAACCTCGGACACGGCATCAGCCAGTTCACGCCGCCGGATCACGTTGCCGCGCTCGTTGCGGCGGTGCACGACCAATCCCGCGCCCTCCGCGCATGAACGTATTGTTATCACTTGTAAGCACAGAGATCGACTGTCCAGCGCTTGTCAAGGACTAAAAAGCGTGAGGAGGGACTGACTTATGCACAAAACGCGTGTTGCGGCGCGCAAAAAAATATTTGCGTCTTCGCGGCCGCTCCTAAAGCGATAGCGCTGCTAACTTGTTGATTCATATAGGTTTTGAACTTTGCTTTTTTTGCGTGCATTCCAGCGAGACCCTTGATTTTCAAGGGCTGGCGGCGAGTCAAGCCCCGATATCAACAAAGTTATCCACAGAAAATCTGGATGGACTGCAAAGCACAGACAAATCAACAACTTAGGTCGTTTTGCTCAAAGTCTCTTTAACAAACAGCCGTAGCGGGAGCCGGCCTTGAAGTGGCGCGCAGACGTCGCCGTGCAGACTCCGGCGCACAGCGCACTAGGGGATGTCCTTAGCTACGCGAGTGTTGTGCCGATGGTTCGTGGCGCACTTGTGAGGGTTCCGCTGGGCCGTCGCGAGGTCCTCGGCGTTGTCTGGGCGGTCGAATCGGACGAAGGAGAGCGCTCTGGCGATATCGAACTCAAGCCCGTCGGCGCGGTTCTGGATGGAATTGCGCCGCTGGGTGACGCCTGGCGCGACCTGGTTACCTTCGCGGCCCGCTATTACCAGCGATCGCTGGGCGAGATCGCGCTGGCAGCGCTGCCGCCGCAACTGAGGGACCTGACAGCGGTTCAGCTGGCAAGGCGACTGAAGCGACCTTCCGGCGCATCGGAGGCGACAGGCCTAATCCCGCACACCGTGGCGCTCACCGAGGAGCAATCCCAGGTGCTCGCCCGCTTCGACGCCGAAGCCGGCCCCTTTTTGCTGTTCGGCAGCACGGGCAGCGGCAAGACCGAGGTCTACCTGCGCGTCGTCGCCGCGCTACTGGAGCGCGATCCGAGCGCCCAGGCGCTGGTGATGGTGCCCGAGATCAACCTGACGCCGCAGCTGGAAGCACGCTTCAAGGAACGCTTCGAAGGCCGGTTCGGCGCGTCCGCGGTGATGTCGATCCACAGCGGCATGACGAATCCGCAGCGGCTGGCGAGCTGGCTCGCCGCGCACAGCGGCACCGCGCGCATCGTTCTCGGCACGCGCATGGCGGTGTTCGCGTCGATGCCGGGCCTGAAGCTCATCGTCGTCGACGAGGAGCACGACCCGAGCTACAAGCAGCAGGAAGGCGCACGCTATTCGGCACGCGACCTGGCGGTGTGGCGCGGCCAGCGCGAGAACGCGAAAGTGATCCTCGGCTCCGCCACGCCGTCGCTCGAAAGTTGGCACCAGAGCCGTCCGGCGCAAGGTGAGGACGCGGGCGGACGGTATGTCCGACTGGCGATGCCATCACGCATCGGCACGAGCACCCTGCCGGCCGTGCGGCTGGTCGACATGAACCTGCAGCCCCCGAAGACGGTGCTGTCGGGCGCGCTCCTCGATGCCATCGGCCAGCGGATCGCGCGCGGCGAGCAGAGCATGGTGTTCCTGAATCGGCGGGGCTATGCGCCCGTGCTCGCCTGCGGCGATTGCGGCTGGAAGAGCGAATGCCCGCATTGCAGCGCCTACCGGGTGTTCCACAAGATCGACCGCACTTTGCGTTGTCACCACTGCGGTTTCACCGAACGCGTGCCGCGCGCCTGCCCGGCATGCGGCAACCTGGACATCGCGCCGGTCGGACGCGGCACGGAGCGGCTGGAAGAGCACCTGGGGGAGTTGTTCTCCGTGGTCACGCGGCCCGATGGCGGACCGGTTCGCATCGCTCGCATCGATGCGGACAGTACGCGCAAGCAAGGAGCGCTCGAATCGCAGCTCGCGGCGGTCCACGCAGGCGAGGTCGACGTGCTGGTCGGCACACAGATGATCGCCAAGGGCCATGATTTCCGGCGCATCACGCTGGTGGCGGCGATCAATCCGGACGGGGCGCTGTTCTCGAGTGATTTCCGCGCGCCGGAGCGTCTGTTCAGTCTGCTCATGCAATCGGCCGGACGAGCGGGAAGAGATGCGGCCTATTTGTCCGCGCAGGGCGCGACGGCGGAAATGTGGATCCAGACGCATCACCCGCAGCACCCACTTTTCGCGGCATTGCGGCGCCACGACTACCCGGCCTTCGCGCAACGTGAACTCGAAGATCGTGTCGCCGCCGGCATGCCCCCTTTCGCTTTCCAGGCGCTGTTGCGTGCCGATGCCCGAAGCCAGGACGCAGCCCAGGCCTTCCTGAATGCGGCGAGCGTGTCAGCCGATGTGCTGGGGGGTGCCGACCGGGTGACGCGCTATCCGGCGGTTCCGCTGGCGATCCAGCGCGTGGCAAATGTGGAGCGTGCGCAGATGCTGATCGAAAGCGCGTCGCGCGCGGCGCTCCAGCGCGTGCTCGCGGGCTGGCAACCGCTGCTGCACGATCTGCGACGAACGCCCGAAGGCAAGGGAGTGATTCGCTGGCTGGTCGACGTGGACCCGCACAGCATCTGAAGGGGCTGGCGCCCCGCTTCAGAGCAGTCCGACCGGCTCCTTGCCAACTTCCACATATTGCAGGGCGGAACGCCGTCGTCGATGGGCACCCGGCCACATCAACAGCACGAAGCTGAGCACGCTCGCCGTGAGCGCACCGCCCCCGCCGAGGGTTCCTACATGCCACAGCCAGATGGCGCTGGCGAGCCAGACCACCCACAAGACCCCGCGCAACCATGTCGTCATGCCAACTCTCCCGATTCAGGGATTCACTTTAGCAGCACCTTTGAAAACCTAAGCACTACCTAAAAGCAATAGCTAGGACTATTGCGCTATTTTGCGAACCCTGTGTGTAGGAAATACTCTGAAACAACAGTTGACGATCCGCCGACGCGCTGTCCAATCTAGGAATCCGGCGGGATTCAGCTGAAACTCGCAAAAAGGGGGTGTGTCGTGATAACGCCGTTCAGGGTCATGTGGGTTCTTTCCCTCGCGTGCATGGCTTGGAGCGCACACGCGGCCGATCTGGAATTGGATGGCAGCCGGCTGATCGTCAACGGGATGCTAGACGGCAGCGCCATCAAGGAATTCGAAGAGCACCTGGCCACCGGCAAGGTTCGGACCGTGGTGTTCGAGAATTCGCTCGGAGGCACGCCCGAGGTTGCGCGCGACTACGCCGAAGCGATCCGCGCGACCGGCGTGAACACCGAGGCGAAGGGCCAGTGCCAGGCAGCCTGCGCCTACGCCTTCCTCGCCGGCAAGGAGCATCGCTTCGGCCGCGGCTTCCAGGTCAATGGCCTGCTGTTGCCGGTGTCCCAGCGCCCTCGGCCTTCCGACCTCGTCAGCCGATGGAACGGGGAAGACAGCTACCGGACGTTGGCCGAGTTCACGGGGCCGGCCAGAAGTTCGACTACAGCTGGTGAGCCACCCGCCACCGTGACGGCATCGGCCACCCAGGTGGCCGCCTCGCCGGCCTCCCCGAAGGAACGCTGGCAAGCGGACCAGGGCGTGCTCTTCACCTCCACGCCCACGTTGTTCGGACGTGTCTACAACAGCTTCTATTGCGACGGCACGCAAGGCCGCGACATGTCGCGCTGCGAACTGCTGCCTGACGCCGACCCGTACAAGCTCGGCGTGTTGACGCCCTAGACAATTCGTTAGCGCACCCAGCCGACTGCCAGCGGAAAGCTGAAGAAGGCGGCGACGGTCGTCCACAAGATGATGCGGGCGACGCGCCCGTTGTCGGCACCGAAGCGCTCGGCGAGCATCGACACGTTGCTCGCACTGGGGAGCGCGGCGATCAGCACGATCGTGACCAGCGCCGTGCGTCCCAGTTGCAAACCGAGCGCCATCGCGCCGGTGGCAACGCCGTAGACGAGCAGCGGGTGCGCCAGCAGCTTGATCACGACTACCGGCAGAACGTCGCGCAATGGCGCCTGTCGAGCTGCAGCCGTCGCACTGCCCATCGCCTGCGCGACAACCGCGCTGGCGCGATGCTCCCGCGCCAGCAGGGCGGAGCGCGCCAGAACGGCCCCGATCGTGAACAGCGCCACCGGGGACGCGGCCTCGGCAAGCATCGCGACCGTGCGATCCACCGGCCCCGGCAGCGAGAACCGGCTCGCGGACGCGGCGGCACCCAGCAGGATGGACCAGGGCATCGGGTTCTGCAGGATGCCACGCAGTGCCTGCCGCACGGCCTTGGCGGTCCCGTGCTCGTCCGCACCATCGAGGCGCGACAACGCAATGCACAGGGATGACGTCACGATCATGTCGAACGCGATGCTGATGATCGTGGGCGATGCGGCCTGCGCGCCAAGGATCGCAATCAACAGTGGAACGCCCATGAAGCCGGTGTTCGGAAAGGCGGCCACCAGGGCGCCGAAAGCTGCGTCGTTCCAGCCGATGCGCTCGTTTCGGCTCAACGCGACCGTCGCCCCGACCACGATCAGCCCGCTGACGCCCCAGACCAGCACCACGCCGCCGTTCAGCAACTGGTCGATCGGGGCGCCCGCTCCGAAGCGGAACAGCATGCAGGGCAGCGCAAAGTACAGGACGAAGACATTCAGCCCCGGAATCGCCGCCAGTGGCAATACGCCGCTGCGGGCGGCGGCAAAGCCGGCGGCGATCAGCGCGAAGAAGGGGACGGTGACAAGAAATATCTGCAGCACGCGGCGATTGTGCTTGGGCGGGCCTAGCACATCGACCGGGCCCGCCGCGCACAACGCGACCCGTATCATTGCTCGCTTTGCGCCTCTGTTTCCCCATCCATGTCTTCCGGTCTCAATCTAGCGCAGCAAGAAGCGGTCAACTACATGCACGGACCCTGCCTCGTTCTAGCGGGCGCAGGCTCGGGCAAGACGCGGGTGATCACGCACAAGATTGCGCGCCTCATCCAGGCTGGACTGGAGCCCCAGCGGATCGCGGCCATCACCTTCACCAACAAGGCGGCCGCCGAAATGCGCGAACGCGCCAAGGGGCTGATCGGGCGTGACGCCAAGAAGGTGGTCGTCTGCACCTTCCACGCGCTGGGCGTGCGGATGATGCGCGAGGACGGCGCCGTGCTGGGCCTGAAACCTGCCTTCAGCATCCTCGACAGCGACGACGTGACGAAGATCCTGAAGGACGCGGGCGGCACGACCGACGCTGCCACTGCACGCATCTGGCAGTGGACCATCAGCAAGTGGAAGAACATGGGCTTGAACGCCGCGCAGGCCGAGGTGCAGGCGGTGGACGACAACGAACGCATCACCGCCCGCATCATGGGCCGCTATGAAGAGCGGCTGGTCGCCTACCAGAGCGTGGACTTCGACGACCTGATCGGCATGCCGCTCAAGCTGCTGCGGGATTTCGACGAAGTGCGCGCCAAGTGGCAGGCCGCGCTCGGTCACATCCTCGTGGACGAATACCAGGACACCAATGCCACGCAGTACGAGGTGCTGAAGGCGTTGGCCGGCGACCGCGGCCGCCTCACCGCGGTGGGCGACGACGACCAGTCGATCTACGGCTGGCGAGGCGCCACGCTCGACAACCTGCGCAAGCTGCCGATCGACTACCCGAGCCTGAAGGTCATCAAGCTCGAGCAGAACTACCGCAGCACGAGTTCGATCCTACGCGCGGCCAACAACGTCATCGGACCCAATCCCAAGCTGTTTCCCAAGACGCTGTTCAGCGAACTCGGCGAAGGTGAGCCGGTGCGTATCGTCGACGCCGACAACGAGGCGCACGAGGCCGAGCGTGCGGTCGCTCGCATCCAGAGCCTGCGCGCCGGCGACGCCACCTCGCAGGGCCCGCACTTCAAGGAGTTCCGCGACTTCGCGATCCTCTATCGCGCCAACCACCAGGCGCGGGTCTTCGAGCAGGCGCTGCGCAAGGCGCAGATTCCGTACAAGGTCTCGGGCGGCCAGAGCTTCTTCGATCGCGCCGAGATCAAGGACCTGTGCGGCTGGTTCCGGCTCTGGGTCAACAACGACGACGATCCGGCGTTCCTGCGCGCGGTCACGACGCCCAAGCGGGGCATCGGCCACACAACGCTCGCCAGCCTCGGGACCTTCGCCAGCCAGTACAAGCTCAGCTTGTTCGAAGCACTCTTCAGCTCCTCACTGCCGAGCGTGATGCCGAAGCGCGCGCTGGAAGGCCTGCACGAGTTCGGCCGCTACATCAACGACCTCGAATACCGGGCGCGCCGCACGATGGGCGCCGAGGATGCACGCGCATTCCTGGCCGAGTGGCTCAAGGAAATCGACTACGAGAAGCACCTCTACGACGGCGAGGACAGCGAGCAAGCCGCCGCGAGCCGCTGGACCAACGTCCTGGAGTTCTGCGACTGGATGTCCCAGCGCTGCGGCGGGCAGATTGACGACGCCTCGGGCGCCACCGTCGAGAGCGAGCGCAAGAGCCTGCTCGAAGTCGCGCAGACCATTTCCCTGCTGTCCACCATCAGCGAGCGGGAGCAGGACCAGAACATGGTCACGCTGTCGACGCTGCACGCTTCCAAGGGGTTGGAGTGGCCGCACGTGATGCTCGTCGGCGTGACCGAAGGTCTGCTGCCCTTCAAGCTCGACGACGATGAGGGCCGGCAGGAAAAGATCAGCGAGAACACCCTGGAGCGTCTGCAGGAGGAACGCCGTCTGATGTACGTGGGCATCACGCGCGCGCAGCGCAGTCTGGCCGTGAGCTGGACCAAGCGCCGCAAGAAGGGCCGCGAGATGGTGGCGGCGCAGCCGAGTCGCTTCATTGCCGAAATGGCGCTCGACAAGAAGACGATGAAGGAAGACCCGCGCGAGAAACTCAAGGCGCTGCGCGCGGAATTTGCCAAGAAGGCGCAGGACAACGCCGCGGCAGCCGCCGCCGCCGCATCGGCGCCATGAAATACGCGTGGATGGGCTGCCTGGCCACCGCCGCCTGCCTCGCTCCGGCAAGCGCCGCAGCCCAGGGGCGGCCGGAGGCGCCGTCCGCCGCGACGTGCCCGACACGCGGCACCGAGATGCCGCTCGAGGCACTTTTCGGCACCTGGGAGGCACGCATCGACGGTCAGAACGGCGTCGCAAAAGTCAAGCTGAACAAACATCCGGACTACGCGGGGGTGCGCGGGACAATTTCGCGGGGCGGGGATGGATCACCCAGCGCAGTCGCCCAACTGGCGGGCGATATAGACGACGAAGGCATGCTCAGCCTCGATGAATCACAGGATGGCCGCGCCATCAGCGGCGTCTGGCTGGGCGAATTGCAGGCTTGGTCGTGCGGCAAGGAATGGAAGGGCATCTGGCGTGACGCTGCGAGCGACACGACGCATCCCTTCGTCCTGGACAAGATTGGCAACTCGGCAACTGATCGATGAATAAACGCACACATTTTTTCAGCGCGCTTTTCACCGTGATCTGCGCCACCGGCGCCCAGGCCCAGGCGGTCGACAAACCGCCCAGTCCCCTGGCCGAAGCCCAACTTACCTGGCAGACCTGCCAAAGCCTCGCAGGCAGCGCCAACAACGAGGCGCGGCTCGCCTGTTTCGATCGATGGGCACAGCAGCAGACGCTGCCCGCCGCCGCGGTGCCGGCGGCACCGCCCGTGCTCGCCGAAACCTTGCCGCCTGTGAATTCCGAAATACCGGCAACGCGCGTGGTCACCATCGCCACCGAGGATGGCTGCCGCGACCGCCAGTACTCGCCTCTCTCACGCTTCTGGGAACTCGAAGCCGGAAGCAGCTGCGGCACCCTCGGCTTCCGCGGCTACCGGCCACTCAGCGTCGGGATCGGCGTGGCGGCCCGCGACCCGGAGACCGCGATGTCGCCGGCACCCAACCACAACGGGGTCGACCGGCCCTACCAGGCTCAGGACATGCGCATCGGCCTGTCGCTGCGCACCAAGCTCGCACAGGGCATGCTCACAGGAGACGATCCGGTCAAGAAGGACGGGCTCTGGTTCGCGTATTCGCAGGCTTCCACCTGGCAGGTGTTCAACGAAGACCTCTCGCGGCCCTTCCGCACCACCGACCACGAGCCGGAGCTGATCTACAGCTACCCGACCAACTACGAATTGCCGGGCGGCTGGCGCATCCGCTACACCGGCCTCGGCCTGGTGCACCAATCGAATGGCCAGGACCTGCCCTACTCGCGCAGCTGGAACCGGGTCTACCTGATGGGCGGTATGGAGCTGGGCGACCAGTTCGTCGTCACCGGACGCGTCTGGAAACGCATCTCCGAAAACCCCGCCGACGACGACAACCCCGACATCACCAAATACCTGGGCAACGCCGATATCCGGGCCGCCTGGCAGGTCGACCGGCTGAACCAGGTCGCCATCTCCGCGCACGGTGGCAAGGGGGCCGTGAGGCTCGAATGGCTGAAGGCGATCGGCGACCCGGTCAAGAGCAACCTGCGATTCCAGGCGTCGCTCTTCTACGGCTACGGCGACACGCTGATCGACTACAACCGGAAGCGCACGGTGTTCAACATCGGGCTCGCGCTGGTCGACTTCTAGACGATCCGCTCTTCGGTCACTTCTTCTCCGCGAGCAGTTTCCGCAGATCTTCCTCGGCGCGGTCCAGGTCGATTCGCATCTGAAGAATTACGTTCTTCTGGCGCATGACGCGCGCCTCGTGCGTGTCCTTGGCGGCAATCTCCTCGCATCGGGCCTGCAAGGCATGCAGGTTCTCCTCGATCTGCCGCCTGCGCAGCATCTGCCCCCGTGATCGCGCCGCTCGCATGTCCTTTTCCAGCGCGGCCTGTTGCGCGTAGCAATCGGCCTCGGTGGGCTTCGGCTGGGCGACCGCCGGTGTTGCAAAGAGCATTGCGAGCGCAACCGAACCAATACACAAGTGAATACGCATGGGGCTGTTCCAAGTCGACGGAAGCGCCATCTTGCATCAAGAGTCGGCCTTGCAGCCAGTGCGTCGGATGGCCAGCGAGGTTCACAATGTTCGATCAGCGCAACGCGTTGGAAGGACATGCCATGGAGAGCGATTCGAATCCTTCGGTCACGATCCGCCGTTTGATCGAGGGCTACCAGGTGTCCCAGGCTATCCACGTCGCCGCGACGCTCGGCATCGCGGACTTGCTCGCGGACGGCGGTCGCACCGTCGATGCCCTGGCGTCGACCACTGGCACGCATGCGCCCACGCTGTATCGACTGCTGCGCGCCCTCGCGAGCGTCGAGATCCTGCAAGAAGGCGATGAACGATCATTCACGCTGGCGCCGCTCGGCCAGCATCTTCGTTCGGATGTTGTCGGGTCAATGGCGGGTTGGGCCGCATTTATCGGACGGCCGAGCTATTGGCAGGCGTGGACAGGACTCCTGCACAGCGTTCGTACGGGCGAGAACGCGTTTCAGCATATTCATGGCACGGATGTATGGAGCCACCGCGCGAGCCATCCCGAGGAGGGCGCGATCTTCGATCGCGCGATGACCTCGCTCTCGGGCCGCGCCAGTACAGCCCTGCTCGCCGCATATGACTTCGGAGGCTTTCGGAACGTCGTGGACGTGGGGGGAGGCACCGGCACGCTGCTGGCGGCGATATTGAGCGCGCACCCCGCGCTCGACGGCATCCTGTTCGATCAACCGCATGTCGTGGCGGCGGCCGGGCTCGTGCTTGAGCGCGCAGGCATCGCCGGTCGATGCCAACTCGTTGGAGGCAGCTTCTTCGATGCGGTGCCCGAAGGCGCGGATGCCTACGTGCTGCGCGCCGTTATTCACGACTGGGAGGACGACGACGCTGTCCGCATCCTTGCCAAGGTCCGCAACGCGCTGGTCAAGAAGTCGCGCGTGCTGATCGTGGAACGGCTCATTGCGCCTCCCAACGAAGGGCGCGACACGAAGTTCTCGGACCTCAACATGCTGGTGGGGCCCGGCGGGCGCGAGCGGACTCGCGAGGAGTTCGTGACATTGATCGAGGCGTCGGGATTGCGGCTCGGAGCAGTGATCGATGCAGGGGGCTTCTTCGTGATTGAAGCGTTGGCGCAATGAAAAAGCCCCTGACTTCGTAAAGAATCAGGGGCTTGAGATTTGGTGGCCTGGGGCGGAATCGAACCACCGACACGCGGATTTTCAATCCGCTGCTCTACCAACTGAGCTACCGGGCCTTGGTGTGCAGCCTGCGATTATACAGCGCTCCGGCGCCCTCTCGAAAGATCGACGCCAAGTTGCTTCAGCTTTCGATAAAGGTGGGTGCGCTCAAGACCGGTCTTCTCGGCCACACGTGTCATGGAGCCGTTCTCCATGGCAAGGTGGAACTCGAAGTAGGCCTTCTCGAAGCCATCGCGCGCATCGCGCAGCGGGCGATCCAGATCGAAACTCTGCGTGGACTGGGGGCCCAGGTCGGCTGCCGGCAATTGCGGCGCAGCGGGCACCAGTGCGCTGTCGCCCACGGTCGTAACCACTGCGGCGAAGCTGCTCGCGGGCGGCACCACGCTGGCCGCGGCGCGCCTTGCGCTCTCACGCGCAAGACCCTGCTCGACAGCCTTCAACAGCTTCTGCAAGGTGATGGGCTTCTCGAGGAATGCAAAGGCGCCGATGCGCGTGGCATCGACCGCGGTATCGATCGTCGCGTGGCCACTCATCATGACGACCGGCATGCTCAGGAGACCGGCCGCAGACCACTCCTTGAGCAGCGTCACGCCATCGGTGTCGGGCATCCAGATGTCGAGGAGGACCAGGTCGGGACGGGCACGCTGTCGAGCGGCACGCGCTTCGGCTGCGTTCTCGGCGAGTTCCACGTTGTGGCCTTCGTCATTGAGAATTTCGAAGAGCAGGTCTCGAATGCCCAGCTCGTCGTCGACCACGAGGATGTTTGCCATTGTGCTTAGTTGTGCGCCGTCTGTCTTATAAGGTATTGGGTTCGCTTGCCGATCCGCCGCCTGCGCTCTTCACGTGCTTCAGGTGACGGACGACTTCGAATCTTCTGTGTGAGCGACCGCTCCCTGCGGCTCAGCTGCAAGCGCGAATGATAACGAGACTTGCGCGCCAGCCACAGCCCCATCGGTGACGCGATTGGAAAGTTCGACGCGGGCGCCGTGCTCGTCGGCGATTTTCTTGACGACCGCCAAGCCCAGTCCGGTCCCCTTGGCCTTCGTGGTGACGTACGGCTCGAAGGCGCGCTTGAGGATATGCTCCGCAAAGCCGGGACCGCTGTCCTGCACGGTGAGGCGTACGCGCCGGCCGGAGTCCGCAAGCCGGGTGCGGATGACGACTTCGCCCGGGTGTCCGGTGCGATGTGCTGTCGCTTCCGCCGCGTCCTGGGCGTTTTGCAACAGGTTGTGAATGACCTGCCGAATCTGCTGCGCATCCGCGCGAATCGGCCGGCACCGCTCATCCAGCTCGGATCGCAACACGACCGTGGCGCTGTCCGGTGGATACAGGTGCAGCACATCGCCGACGATCGCATTCAGGTCGACGGGCTTCAGTTCGGCCGCGGGCAAGCGCGCATAGTCGCGGAACTCATTCACCAGGCGCTTCATGGCATCGACCTGGTCGACGATGGTCTTGACGGACTTGGTGAGGATCGCCTGCTCGGGCTGTGCGACCTTGCCCGAGAGCTTCATCTCGAGGCGCTCGGCCGAGAGCTGGATGGGCGTGAGCGGATTCTTGATCTCGTGCGCCAGGCGACGCGCGACCTCGCCCCAGGCCTGTGCGCGCTGCGCCGACACGATTTCCGAGATGTCGTCGAACACGAGGAGCCTGGCCGCATCCGGCAACTCGGCGCCGCGGGCGACGATGTTGATCGTGTCCTGGTCCATCGCATCGCCTTCGGGGTGGAGTTCGAAGGCGTGCTGCCAATGGTCGAGTCCGTGCTGCATCCGCTCGACCTCGAAGTCGTCGAACTGCTGCTGGACGTTCTGCGCGAACTCGCCCAGCCCCGGGACGTCGGCAAGCCGCTGGCTCTCGAAGGCGGCCAGCGGTGCGCGCAAGACGCGCGTCGCACCCGGGTTGGTCGACATGATGACACCTTGGGTGTCGAGCACGATCACGCCCGAGGTCAGGTTGTCGAGGATGGTCTGCAGGTTGGATCGGGCCGCATCGAGCTCGCCCATGGTCTTCTCGACCGCGCCGCGTGCGTCGGCCAACTGCTGGGTCATGACTGCGAAGGATCGAGTGAGGCCGCCCAGTTCGTCCTTGCCCTGCAACACGGCCGTGGGCCGCAGGTCGCCGCCTGCGACCTGCCGCACGCCGTCGGCCAGCACCAGCAGCGGCCGCGCTAACTGGTTGCCGAAAAGCACGGCCAGGAGCACGGCGCCGAAGACCGCCAGGAACAAGGTCAGAGTCAGCGTGCCGATGTACATGCGGCGCAGGCCCTCGCGGGCGAGCGCTCTTTCCTGGTACTCGCGATTGGCTTCCTGCACGGCGAGCGCGTTCGCGACGACCGCCGGCGGCAACGGCTGGGTGATCTGCAGGAAGCGCGGCTCGGTATTGAATTCGAAGCCCTGCCGCTGAACCAGCGCCAGGGCCCGGACGTTGGCCGGGGGCGGGGCGGCGGCGCCCGGTGCGGGCGTCTCGTCGAGTCCTTCGATATGGGCGATCGCGCGATCAGCCCGCACCTGCCGAAACTGCTGCGGCGTGGGCCGCTGGTCCGGATTGAGCTGGAAGCGCGACAGCCCGGCGCCCGCAACGAGCTGGCCACTGCCCGTCCAGAGGACCACATCGGTGGCGCCGAGCTGGTCGCGAATGCGCTCGAGCACGAGACCGGCGCCCGCATCGGACACGTTGGCCAACTGGCCGCTGGCCGACTTGGTCTTGTTCATCAAGTCTTCCGACAGCGAATCCAGCGTGGCACGACCGAGGTTGAGACCAGCGTCTAGAGCGCCTTCGACCTTGACGTCGAACCAGCTTTCGATCGAACGCGCGACGAACTGATACGACACGACATACACCAGCATGCCCGGCACGACCCCCACCAGGGCGAAGATGGCGGCCAGCTTGATCAGCAGGCGACTCCCGAACTTGCCCTGGCGCAGACGCCGCAGGAGCCTGAACGCCACCCATCCGATGACAAGGATCAGCACCACCGCAACCACGACGTTGATGCCGAAAAGGCGCGCGTAATTCCGCTCGTAGAAGGCCCGGTTGTTGGTGGCCTGTGCAAGGAGGAACATCAGCACGAGGCCGATGGCCGTCACCAGCGCCGCGCCGACGCCGATGGCCCAGCGGACGGCACGGGAACGCCGCCGCACCGCCTGCGGCGGCCGGGTGCCACCGCTCGATTCGTTGCTCACTTCGCCTTCTCCAGCGGCAGCTTGGCGCTCTTCTCGATGGATATGTTCCAGTCCGACTGACCAACGGCACCGATCTGGAAGGGCCGCGGAAGCTGGGAGGTGTCGAGCCTGAAGCGGAATGTCACGGGATGGGTCGCCTCGTCGCCGATCTCGGAGGCGTCGCCGAGCCGCATTCGGCCGACCCGGCGCACGCCATCGAGGGCGTCGGCCAGGGTGTCAAAGTTCTGGTTCAGCGAAACGCCGAATCCTGCGTTGGTTATGGGCACGGGAGACACGTTGAGGCGCCAGCGGCGACTGAGTGGCTGGTAGGCGAGTCGCATGTGCCGCGCGGCCTGTGCAACTTTGAGGTCGGTCCAGTACCAGCGTTCCCGATAGAGCTCCGCCTCGGCCACGAAATAGATGGCAATGCCCTTGTCGAGCACTTCCTCGATGGAGGGCGGCAGTTCGAATTGCACCTGCGCCGTGAGATAGACGCCGTCGTCCGCCTGCTCGAGGCGCATCTGCGTCACCGCCGTCGCGTGGGGATCTGCGGCCGCCCCGCCGGGAAGCCATCCCAGAAGCCCGACGAGCATCACCCACACGGCCAGCCAAGCCGGCCCGCGCCGGCCGGTCTTAGTGCTTCTCGAGCAGAGCGTAGAAGAAACCGTCGTGATCACCCAACGGATTGTCCGGGACGCCACGGGCATTCACCCCGCTTTGGGGGAGCAAATGGCCCGGCGAGGGCAGCAAACGGGCATCGGTGTTGTGTGCAAGGAACGCCTCGATCTGGTGCGAGCCTTCCTCCCGAAACACCGAACAGGTGCAATACAGCAGCCGGCCGCTCCGGCGAACCAAGGGCCACAACGACGCCAGCAGCATTGCCTGCTGGAGCGCGAGCTGTTCGATGTCGCTTTCCCGGCGGAGCCACCGGACGTCCGGATGCCGGCGCACAATCCCCGAAGCGGTGCACGGCGCGTCGAGCAGGATGCCGTCGAACAGCACGCCATCCCACCAAGCGGCCGGACGCGAGGCGTCGGCGATGACCACCTTGGCACTCATCCCGAGCCTTGAGAGTGTCTCGTCGATGCGCCGGCTTCGCGCGGCATCGACTTCCAGCGCCGTGACTTCGATGGCCCCGGGAGCGGCAAATTCCAGGAGGTGCGCCGTCTTGCCGCCCGGTGCCGCACAGGCATCGAGCACCCGCATCGGTGATGTTCCTTGCGGGCGAAGGCCGTCAAGGAGCAACGGCGCGGCGAGCTGCGCCGCAGCATCCTGCACCGAGAATTCGCCGCCGAGGAAACCTGGAAGCTGCTGGACCGGTCGGGCACGCGTCAGTTGCAACCCGCTGGCGCCCACCGGAACGGCATCCAGGCCCGCCGCGCCCAGGGCACGCTGAAAGGATGCGACGTCGGTCTTCTGCACATTGACCCTGAGCGTCATCGGCGCCTGCTGGTTATCGACGGCCAGGACGCGCTGCCACTCGCGCGGATGATTGCGCTTGAGCCGTTCGATCCACCAGCGCGGGTGGTTCCATTGCGCGACCGGCTCGCGCTCGGTTGCCGCGACGAGTTCGTCGCGCTCCCTCAAGAAACGCCGCAGGCAGGCGTTGACGAAGCTCGCCTGCGCGCGGGTACCCGGATTGCGCTTGGCAGCCTCCACGGCCTGGTCGACCAGCGTGAAGGGCTCATAGGGGGAACGCCCGGCGTCCCAGGCGAGGGCGAGCGCGGTGCAGAGCAGCGCGTCGGCGGCGGGCGGCGGCGTGCGCTTGGCCAGTTGCCGGCGCAACGCTTCGGCCCGGCCAAGCCAGCGCAGCACCTGGAAGCCCAGTGCCTGCACGCCCGGGCGCAAGGCAGGATCGACCGCCTCGAAGGCGACCGAACCCGACACGCCGCTGCGTATCGAGGCGAGTGCCGAAGCGGTGAGCTGCAATTGGCGCCAAAGGGGTGGCGAACCGGGGAGGGAATCTGAAGGATCTGGCAACTTGAGTCGATGGTAATGGCAGGACGTGGGCCCGCCCCGCGGGGTCAGCGCAACGGGGCTGCGGGTCGAAGCTGCATGATCCAGGCCACCAGCAAGGCGGGGAACTGTGCAATGGCGGCGTTGTAGTGCGCGACCGCAAGATTGAACTGGCCGCGGGCTATTTCCGCTGCTGCTGAAGGCTCGGGCCAGGCAATGGGAGCAACTCCCTCGATCGGCTCATCATGGCCATTCAGCGGTGCTGGCCTGGACAGCGTCCCGTCCGCCTCGAAGCTGATCACGGCATCGGGATGCATGTGCTGCCAGGCGGCGACCAGAACATGCGTCGCCGTACCGAGCGCGGCGATGCCGGCCGGATCGAGAGGGCGCAGACGCGTCGCCGCAAGCAGCGTCGCCAATTGGGCTGCCGCAGCGTTGATTGATGCCCCAGATTGAGCCGCTGGCGCGGCGGCCTCCTCGGTCTGGCCCAGGCGCGCCTGCACGAAATCGAGTTGCCGCACCAACGCGGCATCAAGGGCTGCGTACGCATGCAAGGCCGCCGAGCGCAGCCGAACCAGACGGTTGTAGGCGCCGACAAACCAGAAAAGCGCAAGGGCCCCGGCGATCCAGTACGGCAACGAATCGGGCATTTGGCTCATGCCTGCGTCGGGCAGAAAAAAGCCCCCGATCCGCGGGCGGAAGGGGGGCGTTGGAGACCGGTCATGGCCGGTGATGCTAACCAGTTATTCGGTGGCAGCGCCTTCGCTGGCGTCGACCGTGGTCACATCGTCGGCTGCGGCCGAGGATCCGGACAACTCGGCCGCTTCCGCTTCGGCGATCGCGCGCCGCTCGGCTTCGTCCATGGCGTCCTTGACCTTGCGGGCCTGGTGATACGCCATGCCGGTGCCCGCGGGGATCAAGCGGCCGACGATGACGTTTTCCTTCAGGCCGCGCAGTTCGTCGCGCTTGCCCATGATCGCGGCTTCGGTCAGCACGCGCGTCGTTTCCTGGAACGATGCGGCGCTGATGAAGCTGTCGGTCGAGAGCGATGCCTTCGTGATACCCAGCAGCAGGTTGGTGAACGTCGCGGGAAGCTTGCCATCGGCGCGCAAAGCGTCGTTGGTGTTGAGCATCTCGCTGCGTTCGACCTGTTCACCGGCGATGTAGTTGGTGTCGCCCGGGTTCTCGACCACGACGCGGCGCAGCATCTGGCGAACGATCACCTCGATGTGCTTGTCGTTGATCTTCACGCCCTGCAAGCGGTACACGTCCTGCACTTCGTCCACGATGTAGCGCGCGAGTTCTTCCGAACCCAGCAGGCGCAGGATGTCCTGCGGATCCGCCGGACCGTCGACCACGCTTTCGCCCTTGTTCACCACCTGGCCTTCGTGCACCAGGATGTTCTTTTCCTTCGGCACGAGGTCTTCCCAGACCTTGCCTTCCGGATCGGTGATCTGCAGGCGGATCTTGCCCTTGGTCTCCTTGCCGAACGACACGGTACCGGTCATTTCGGCCAGCATGCCCTTGTCCTTCGGCGAGCGCGCCTCGAACAGTTCGGCCACGCGCGGCAGACCACCGGTGATGTCGCGGGTCTTCTGGCCTTCGACCGGAATACGCGCCAGCACTTCGCCGGGGCCCACGTCTTGACCGTCACGCACCTGGACCAACGCGCCGATCGGGAAACCGATCGTCACCGAGTGGTCGGTACCGGGGATCTTGACCTCGGCGCCGGAGGCGTCGATCAGCTTCACTTGCGGACGCACGACCTTCGCGGCGCCTCGGCGCTTCGGATCGATCACGACCAAGGTCGACAGGCCGGTGACTTCGTCGACCTGCTTGGCGACCGTGAGGCCTTCCTCGACGTTCTCGAACTTCGTCAGACCGGCGAATTCCGTGATGATCGGGCGCGTCAGCGGATCCCAGTTGGCCAGTACGTGGCCGGCCTTGATCTGCTGGTCGGCCTTGACCGCCAGGATGGCGCCGTACGGCACCTTGTGGCGCTCGCGCTCGCGGCCATGCTCGTCATGAATGACGATCTCGCCCGAACGTGCGATCACGACCAGCTCGTTCTTGCTGTTGGTCACGTAGCGCATCGTGGCGTTGAAGCCGATCACGCCGTTGGACTTGGCTTCGACGCTGGAGGCGACTGCCGCGCGCGATGCTGCACCCCCGATGTGGAAGGTACGCATCGTGAGCTGCGTGCCGGGTTCGCCGATCGACTGCGCTGCGATCACGCCGACCGCTTCGCCGTTGTTGACGAGTCCGCCGCGGCCGAGGTCGCGGCCATAGCACTTGGCGCAGAGGCCGAAGCGGGTCGCGCAGGTCAGTGCCGTGCGAACCTTCACTTCGTCGACGCCTTCGGCTTCGAGCGCTTCGATCACGTCTTCGTCGAGCATGTCGCCGGCCTTCGCCAGCACTGCACGCGTTTCCGGATGCAGGATGTCCTCGGCCGCGGTACGGCCCAGGATGCGCTCGCGCAGCGATTCGATCACTTCACCGCCTTCGACGATCGCGCGCATCACTGCGCCGTCCTGCGTGCCGCAGTCCTGTTCGATCACGACCAGATCCTGCGTCACGTCAACCAGGCGACGCGTCAGGTAACCGGAGTTGGCGGTCTTCAGTGCCGTGTCGGCCAGACCCTTTCGGGCACCGTGGGTGGAGATGAAGTACTCCAGCACGTTCAGGCCTTCGCGGAAATTCGCGGTGATCGGCGTCTCGATGATCGAGCCGTCAGGCTTGGCCATCAGACCCCGCATGCCGGCGACCTGGCGAATCTGCGCGGCGGAACCGCGAGCACCGGAGTCGGCCATCATGTAGATGGAGTTGAAGGATTCCTGCTCGACTTCCTTGCCATGTCGATCGGTGGCCTTCTCCTTGGAGAGCTTGGCCATCATGACCTTCGACACTTCGTCGCCGGCCTTGCCCCAGATGTCGACCACCTTGTTGTAGCGCTCGCCGGACGTGACCAGACCGGAGACGTACTGCTGCTCGATCTCTTTCACTTCCTTGGCGGAACGCTCGATGATGCCGTGCTTCTCGGCGGGCACCAGCATGTCGTCGATCGCGATCGAGATACCGGCCTTCGTCGCCAGCCGGAAGCCGTTTTGCAGCAGCTTGTCGGCGAACACGACGGTCTCTTTCAGGCCGCACTTGCGGAACGAGACGTTGATGAGCTTGGAGATTTCCTTCTTCTTCAACGCCTTGTTGATGTTCGAGAACGGCAGGCCCTTCGGCAGGATCTCGGACAGCAATGCACGGCCCACGGTCGTGTCCACCAGCGAGGTCGACGGCGTGAACTCGCCCGTTTCCTTGTCCTTGGTGTACTCGGTGATGCGGACCGCCACCTTGGCGGTGAGTTCGACCACGTTGGCGTCGAGCGCGCGCTGCACTTCACCGATGTCGGAGAAGACCAGGCCCTCGCCCTTGCCATTGATCCGGTCGCGGGTCGTGTAGTACAGACCCAGCACCACGTCTTGCGACGGCACGATCGACGGTTCGCCGTTGGCGGGGAACAGCACGTTGTTGGAGGCCAGCATCAGCGTGCGGGCTTCCATCTGCGCTTCCACCGACAGCGGGACGTGGACGGCCATCTGGTCGCCGTCGAAGTCGGCGTTGAAAGCCGCGCAAACCAGCGGATGCAGCTGGATCGCCTTGCCTTCGATCAGGATGGGTTCGAAGGCCTGGATGCCCAGTCGGTGCAGCGTCGGTGCGCGGTTCAGCATCACCGGGTGTTCCTTGATCACTTCCTCAAGGATGTCCCACACGACCGGCGTGCCGGATTCGACTTCCTTCTTTGCCGCCTTGATGGTGGTTGCGATGCCCATGGCTTCGAGGCGCGAGAAGATGAAGGGCTTGAACAGCTCGAGCGCCATCAGCTTCGGCAGGCCGCACTGGTGCAGCTTGAGCGTCGGGCCGACCACGATGACCGAACGGCCCGAGTAGTCGACGCGCTTGCCCAGCAAGTTCTGGCGGAAACGACCGCTCTTGCCCTTGATCATGTCGGCCAGCGACTTGAGCGCACGCTTGTTGGCGCCCGTCATGGCCTTGCCGCGACGGCCGTTGTCCAGCAGCGAGTCGACCGCTTCCTGGAGCATCCGCTTTTCGTTGCGCGCGATGATTTCCGGCGCCTTCAGCTCGAGCAGGCGGCGCAGACGGCTGTTGCGGTTGATGACGCGACGGTAGAGGTCGTTCAGGTCGGAGGTCGCGAAACGGCCGCCGTCCAGCGGCACCAGCGGACGCAGGTCCGGCGGCAGCACGGGCAGCACTTCGAGCACCATCCAGTTGGGCTTGATGCCCGACTTGCGGAAGGCTTCCAGCACCTTGAGGCGCTTGGAGTTCTTCTTGACCTTCACTTCGGAGCCGGTCAGGTCGCCGCGCAGTTTCTCGATCTCGCTGTCGAGTTCGATGCCTTCCAGCAGGTCCTTGATGCCCTCGGCGCCCATCTTGGCGATGAACTCGTCGCCGTATTCCTTGCGCTTCGCGTCATAGTCGTCCTCGGACATGATGCCGAACTTCTTCAGCGGGGTCATGCCGGGGTCGGTGATCACGTAGGCTTCGAAGTACAGCACGCGTTCGATGTCGCGCAGCGTCATGTCGAGCACGAGGCCCAGGCGCGACGGCAGCGACTTCAGGAACCAGATGTGGGCGCAGGGCGCGGCCAGGTCGATGTGACCCATGCGCTCGCGACGCACCTTGGTCTGCGTGACTTCAACGCCGCACTTCTCGCAGATCACGCCGCGATGCTTGAGGCGCTTGTACTTTCCGCACAGGCACTCGTAGTCCTTGATAGGGCCGAAGATCTTGGCGCAGAACAGGCCATCGCGCTCGGGCTTGAAGGTCCGGTAGTTGATGGTCTCGGGCTTCTTCACTTCGCCGAAAGACCATGAGCGGATCTTCTCGGGCGAAGCCATGCCGATGCGGATGGCATCGAAATGCTCATCGGGTGTGAATTGCTTGAACAGGTCGAGTAGCGATTTCATAAGACTCTTTCCCTTTTCAAATTAAGAACGCTCGAGCTCGATGTCGAGACCCAGCGAACGAATTTCCTTGACCAGCACGTTGAACGACTCCGGCATGCCGGCTTCGATCGAGTGTTCGCCCTTGACGATGCTTTCGTACACCTTGGTACGGCCTTGCACGTCGTCGGACTTCACCGTGAGCATTTCCTGGAGGACATAGGCAGCGCCGTAGGCTTCAAGCGCCCACACTTCCATTTCCCCGAAACGCTGACCACCGAACTGCGCCTTGCCGCCCAGCGGTTGCTGCGTGACGAGCGAGTACGGGCCGGTCGAACGTGCGTGCATCTTGTCGTCCACCAAGTGGTGCAGCTTCAAGAAGTGCATGTAGCCGACGGTCACCGGGCGCTCGAACTGGTCGCCCGTGCGGCCGTCGTACAGGTAAGCCTGCGTACGCGTTGCAGTCAGGCCCTTGAGCTTGGCGATCTCATCCGGGTAGGCGAGCTTCAGCATGCCGCGGATTTCCTCTTCCGAGGCCCCGTCGAACACCGGCGTCGCGAAAGGCACGCCCTGCGACAGGTTCTCCGCCATCTCGAAGACGTCAGAGTCGCTCAGCTTGCTCAAGTCTTCCTTGCGGCCCGAACCGTTGTAGAGCTCGTCCAGGAACTTGCGCAATTCGACCACCTTGGCCTCGGCTTGCAGCATGTCACCGATGCGCTGACCGACACCCTTGCCGGCCCAGCCGAGGTGCACTTCCAGCACTTGACCCACATTCATCCGCGAGGGCACGCCCAGCGGGTTCAGGCAGATGTCGCACGGCGTACCGTCGGCCATGTGGGGCATGTCTTCGACCGGAACGATCTTCGACACAACACCCTTGTTACCGTGACGGCCGGCCATCTTGTCGCCAGGCTGCAGGCGGCGCTTGACGGCCAGGTAGACCTTGACCATCTTCAGCACGCCCGCGGGCAACTCGTCGCCCTGCGTGAGTTTCTTGCGCTTTTCCTCGAAGGCTAGGTCGAAGCTGTGCCGCGTCTGCTCGAGCGAGTTCTTGATCGACTCCAGCTGCGCCGCAACGTCGTCCTCCGCCGGGCGGATGTCGAACCAGTGGAACTTCTCGATCGACGACAAGTAGGCCTTGTCGAGCTTGGTCCCCTTGGCCAGCTTGTTCGGGCCGCCGTTGGCCACCTTGCCGGTCAGCAGCTTCTCGATCCGATCGAACGCGTCGGCTTCGACGATGCGAAGCTGGTCGTTCAGGTCGAGGCGGAAGCGCTTGAGCTCGTCGTCGATGATCTGCTGGGCGCGCTTGTCGCGCGTGATGCCTTCGCGGGTGAACACCTGCACGTCGATCACAGTGCCTTGCGAGCCCTGATCGACGCGAAGCGAGGTGTCCTTCACGTCGGAAGCCTTCTCGCCGAAGATCGCGCGCAGCAGCTTCTCTTCAGGCGTCAGCGTGGTCTCGCCCTTCGGCGTGACCTTGCCCACCAGCGTGTCGCCCGGCTGCACTTCGGCGCCGACATAGATGATCCCCGATTCGTCCAAGCGGTTCAGTTGCTGCTCGGCCAGGTTCGGGATGTCGCGCGTGATTTCCTCGGCACCCAGCTTGGTGTCGCGAGCCATCACCACCAGTTCCTCGATGTGGATCGAGGTGTAGCGGTCTTCGGCCACGACGCGTTCGCTGATCAAGATCGAGTCTTCGAAGTTGTAGCCATTCCAGGGCATGAACGCGATCAGCATGTTCTGGCCGAGCGCGAGTTCACCCAGGTCGGTCGACGCGCCATCGGCCACAACGTCGCCCTTGTCGATCTTGTCGCCGCGCTTGACGATCGGACGCTGATGGATGTTCGTGTTCTGGTTCGATCGCTGATACTTGATCAGGTTGTAGATGTCCACGCCGACTTCACCAGCCGCAGCCTCGGCATCGTTCACGCGAACCACGATGCGCGTCGCATCGACGTAGTCCACGATACCGCCGCGGGTTGCAGTCACCACGGTGCCCGAGTCGACCGCGGAGACGCGCTCGATTCCGGTACCAACGAACGGCTTCTCCGGGCGCAGCACAGGGACGGCCTGGCGTTGCATGTTGGCGCCCATCAACGCGCGGTTCGCATCGTCGTGCTCTAGGAAGGGCACGAGCGAGGCAGCCACCGACACGATCTGCGCTGGCGACACGTCCATGTACTGCACGCGCTCGGCGCTCACCAGGATCGATTCGCCGGTTTCGCGGGCCGAGACCAGATCGCCGGTCAACTTGCCGTCCTTGTCCAGCGCGGCGTTGGCCTGCGCGATGACGTACTTGCCTTCTTCGATGGCCGACAGGTAGTCGATGTCCATCGTGACCTTGCCGTCCACCACGCGACGGTAGGGCGTCTCGATGAAGCCGTATTCGTTCAGCCGGGCGTACAGTGCCAAGGAGTTGATCAGACCAATGTTCGGGCCTTCAGGCGTTTCGATCGGGCACACGCGGCCGTAGTGGGTCACATGCACGTCGCGCACTTCGAAACCTGCGCGCTCGCGGGTCAGCCCGCCCGGGCCAAGGGCCGAAACACGACGCTTGTGCGTGATCTCGGACAGCGGGTTGGTCTGATCCATGAACTGCGACAACTGCGAGGCACCGAAGAACTCCTTCAGTGCGGCCGAGATCGGCTTGCTGTTGATCAGGTCGTGGGGCATGAGCGGCTCTTGTTCCGCTTGACCCAGACGTTCTTTCACGGCCTTTTCGATGCGCGCGAGACCGGTGCGGTACTGGTTCTCGGCCAGTTCGCCGACGCAACGCACACGACGGTTGCCCAGGTGATCGATGTCATCGACTTCGCCACGGCCATTGCGCAGGTCGACGAGGATCTTGACCACGGCCAGGATGTCCTCGTTGGTGAGCACCATCGGACCGGTCGATTCGTCACGACCGACCTTGGCGTTGAACTTCATTCGGCCGACGCGCGACAGGTCGTAAGTGTCCGGGTTGTAGAACAGGCGCTGGAACAGGGCCTGCACCGCGTCTTCCGTCGGCGGTTCGCCGGGGCGCATCATGCGATAGATGGCCACGCGCGCGGCGAATTCGTCCACCGTTTCGTCGATGCGCAGCGTCTGGGAAATGTAGGCGCCTTGGTCGAGTTCGTTGGTGTAGATCGCCTGGACGTCCTGCACGCCGGCAGCGCGCAGTTTCTTCAGCAGCGCTTCCGTCAGTTCGTCATTGGCCTTGGCCAGGATTTCGCCAGAATCGGGGTCGACAATGTTGCGGGCAATGACGCGCCCGACCAGGAAGTCTTCAGGCACACTGATGTGCGTGGTACCCGACTGCTCGAGTTCGCGCGTGTGGCGTGCGGTGACCCGCTTGTCCTTGGCGACCA
Source organism: Variovorax sp. P5_A3 (assembly GCF_056400665.1). Lineage (NCBI taxonomy): Bacteria > Pseudomonadati > Pseudomonadota > Betaproteobacteria > Burkholderiales > Comamonadaceae > Variovorax > Variovorax sp. P5_A3. The sequence continues at coordinate 49,758 of NZ_JBFUKW010000031.1, forward strand.
CGACCTTGCCGGACTTGTCGGTGATGTCGAAGCGTGCGACTTCGCCGCGCAGGCGCTCGGAAACGAACTCCATCTGTGCGCCGCTGTCCATCAGGCGGAAGTTGTCGTTCACGAAGAAGTTCGCGAGGATCGATTCCGGGTTCAGGCCGATGGCCTTCAGCAGGATCGTGACCGGCATCTTGCGGCGACGGTCGACGCGGAAGTACAGCATGTCCTTCGGGTCGAACTCGAAGTCGAGCCACGAGCCGCGGTAAGGAATCACGCGCGCCGAGAACAGAAGCTTGCCCGAGCTGTGCGTCTTGCCCTTGTCGTGCTCGAAGAACACGCCTGGCGAACGATGCAGCTGCGACACGATGACGCGCTCGGTTCCGTTGATGATGAATGAGCCCTTGTCGGTCATGAGCGGAACTTCGCCCATGTAGACCTCTTGCTCCTTCACTTCCTTGACCACCTTTGACTGCGAGGTCGACGACTCGCGGTCATAGATGATCAGCTGAACCTTGGCGCGAACTGCCGAGGCGAACGTCAAGCCGCGGGTCTGGCATTCGCGGACATCGAAGGCAGGTTTCGCAAGGTTGTACTCGAGGAATTTCATCTCGACGAAACCGTTGTGCGAGACGATGGGGAATGCCGCGTCGAACGCAGCCTGCAGACCTTCCACGGTCCGTTTCTGGGGCGGGATACCGGCCTGAAGGAACGCGGTGTACGCGTCTTTCTGCATCTGCAGCAGGTAAGGAATTTCGACGACGCTGTCGCGATTGCCGAAGTTCTTTCGGATGCGCTTGCGTTCGGTGTAACTGTACGTGGACGTTTGGGCCATGAGAGCTCCGGAGCTTGAGATCTTCAGCGACTTGTCAGCGGCGCTTTCGCGCCCCTGCTTGGCGGCTGGCCACTACCAGCCGTTGGCGGACAGTGATGCGTTGCACATCACCCGAACCAAGGGATCTTCTGCAGTCGGGGTCAGAAGACACTCAAAAACCGTCTTGGCTTGCTTTTCCGTCGACCGAAGGTCTTCGGGAAAACCCGGCCCCAAGCCGGCTTTTGGGTGCGCTCTGAAAGCGGCAAAGGCTGGAGGGCCTTGCGGCGCGCTCCAGCCCTCCAGGGAGACCGAATTACTTCAGTTCCACCTTGGCGCCAGCATCTTCCAGCTTCTTCTTGGCGGCTTCGGCATCTGCCTTCGGCAGGCCTTCCTTGACTGCCTTGGGAGCGGCTTCCACTAGGTCCTTGGCTTCCTTGAGGCCCAGACCGGTGATTTCGCGCACTGCCTTGATCGCCGACACCTTGTTCGCTCCTGCATCAAGCAGAACAACGTTGAACTCGGTCTTTTCTTCGGCGACAGGGGCGGCAGCGCCACCACCAGCAGCAGGGGCGGCCATTGCCGCGGCGCTTACGCCGAACTTCTCTTCGATGGCTTTCACCAGATCGTTGAGTTCGAGGACCGTCATGCTGTCGAGCGCGGTCAGAAATGCGTCTTTATCGAATGCCATTTTGATTTCCTAACAATTGGGTTGAATATTTCAAACGCAAGGCCTAAGCAGCTTGCGCTTCGGCCGGAGCTTCGGCCGGTGCATCGCCACCACCACGCTTCTCCGCCAGCGCAGCCAGAACACGGGCCGTGCGCGAGATCGGGGATTGCATCAAGCCCAGCAGTTGCGCCAGCAACACTTCCTTCGAAGGGATGTTGGCCAATTGCTTCACGCCGTCGACGTCCAGGGCCTTGCCACCGAAAGCGCCACCGCGAATCACCAACTTGTCATTGGTCTTCGCGAAATCGGCCACCACCTTTGCGGCGGCCACGGCGTCTTCGGAGAAGCCATAGATAAGCGGGCCGGTCATCTGGTCGCCAACAATCTCAAACGCGCTACCAGCGACAGCACGGCGTGCCAGCGTGTTCTTCAACACGCTGAGTGTCACACCCTTGCTGCGCGCATCGTTGCGCAGTTTGGTCATATCAGCCACCGTGATGCCACGGTATTCCGCCATCACGAGCGTTTGAGCTTTTGCGGCGAGGCTGGTCACATCACTGATGACCGCTTCTTTCTCACTGCGATTCAGACTCAAGGTCTACTCCTTTTAATGCGCCCCTTGGCCTGAGCCTCGGAACGCGCTTCATGCAGCGACCAACTGTTTCGGAAAGGATTTCCTTTGCAGCGGAATCGCCATCTGCGCTGGCTACCTCACGGAATGCGAAGCGATTAAGTGCAGCACTCACTGCACACCAGCGGTCTTGGATGGCCCGAGGCCGCTTGTCGCGGCCTCGACCCACCACATCGCCCCGCTGCCGTTTGACCGACAAGGGAGCAAATTCTCTGGGCCTTCGCCGCGGCAAGGCCCTTCATGCACTTCAGCCCTGCTGAGCGATGGTTTGCGTGTCCACACGGACGCCCAGACCCATCGTCGACGACACGGCAACCTTGCGCAGATACACACCCTTGCTGGTTGCCGGCTTGGCTTTGACCAGGGCATCGATGAGCGCAGCGAGGTTGCCTTGCAACTTGTCGTTGTCGAACGAACGGCGACCGATCGTGCCGTGCACAATGCCCGCCTTGTCAACACGGAACTGCACCTGGCCAGCCTTCGCATTCTTGACGGCGGTAGCGACATCAGGAGTCACGGTGCCGACCTTCGGATTGGGCATCAATCCGCGAGGGCCAAGGATCTGGCCGAGCGTACCGACGACGCGCATTGCATCCGGTGCGGCGATCACGACATCGAAGGGCATGTCGCCAGCCTTCACCATCGCAGCCAGATCGTCCATGCCGACGATGTCGGCACCGGCTGCCTTGGCTTCTTCAGCCTTGGCGCCTTGAGCAAACACTGCAACGCGTTTGGTCTTACCTGTTCCGTTGGGCAGCACGACGGCGCCACGCACGACTTGGTCCGACTTCTTCGCATCAATACCGAGTTGGACAGCCACGTCAATCGACTCGTCGAACTTCGCAGTCGCGGCTTCCTTGATGATGCCGATGGCGTCCGACAGAGCGTACAGCTTGTTGCTGTCGACCTTGCCTGCAAGGGCCTTTTGCTTTTTGGTGATCTTGGCCATTTACACGCCCTCCACATTCACGCCCATCGAGCGAGCAGAACCGGCAATGGTGCGAACCGCGGCGTCCAGATCGGCAGCCGTCAGGTCCTTCATCTTGGTCTTGGCGATCTCTTCGAGTTGGGCGCGCGTAATCTTGCCGACCTTGTCTGTATGCGGACGGGCCGAACCCTTCTCGAGCTTGATAGCCTTCTTGATCAAGGTGATCGCAGGCGGCGTCTTGATGATGAAGGTGAAACTCTTGTCGGCGAACGCGGTAATGACCACCGGCAATGGCAGACCGGGCTCGACACCTTGGGTCTGCGCGTTGAACGCCTTGCAGAATTCCATGATATTCAAACCGCGCTGGCCCAATGCGGGACCGATCGGCGGTGACGGGTTGGCCTTACCAGCTGGCACTTGCAGCTTGATGAAGCCGACGATTTTTTTCGCCATGCTTTGCTCCTTGCGGGTAGTGACGCCTTGGCCTCAGCCTTGGCTCCCCGGGGTTAAACGACTCTTCAAACTAGGCCGCGCGCCGAGTCGGACAACGCGCAGCGGAATTGGTTCCGATTCGCCGAGACTCAAGTCTTTTCGACTTGACTGAATTCAAGCTCAACAGGCGTAGCGCGACCAAAAATCATGACCGACACTCGCACCTTGCTCTTCTCGTAATTAACTTCCTCTACGGTGCCATTGAAGTCGGTGAACGGACCTTCCTTGACACGCACAAATTCGCCGGCGACAAACTCCACCTTGTGCCGCGGCTTCTCGGTGCCCTGCTGCATCTGGCTGACGATGTCCTCAACTTCCTTCTGGGAAATCGGTGCCGGGCGGTTCTTTGCGCCGCCAACGAAGCCGGTCACCTTGTTGGTGTGCTTCACCAGGTGCCAGCTTTCGTCGTCCATGATCATCTCGACCAGAACGTAGCCGGGAAAGAAGCGGCGCTCGGTGGTTCGCTTCTGCCCATTCTTGATCTCCACCACCTCTTCGGTCGGCACCAAGATGCGCCCAAACTTGTCCTGCATGCCGGCTCGGGCGATGCGCTCGGTAATATTGCGCTCCACGGCCTTTTCCATGCCAGAGTACGCGTGAACAACGTACCAGCGAAGATCTGGATGGGCCGGTGCCGCTAGCACTGAAGTGCTTTCCGGTGTGGCTTCGACAGCGTCATCAGTCATTATTTTCTCCAGCCCAGAATGAGGTCGAAAAACACCCATTCGAGCGTCTTGTCGGTGAGCCAAAGGAAGATCGACATGATTGCAACAAAAGCAAACACGTAAGCTGTCATTTGGATCGCTTCCTTGCGGGTAGGCCAGACAACCTTTTTGACCTCCCGCCAAGAATCACGCCCAAAGGCCCACAACTGCCGACCGCTTTCCGAACTCGCGAACGAGCCCACGGCGGCGGCAAGGCCAACAAGCAAAGCCGCCCACTGCAAGATTGCCCCTTGGCGAGCGAGCAAATAGAACGCAACAATGGCGCCAACCGCCAACACGGCGGCAGCGGCCAACTTGGCCTTATCCGCACTCGTGCTCACGGTTTCAACTTGAGAAGTGGCCATCTTGGGCTTTGTTCCTGAGGCCTCACAGCCTTCAATTCAATGCGTCGCTTGAGACGCCGAAGCCCGTCAGGGGCGTGACGGGCCTTGTTTAGGGCCACCCTGGGTGGCAGGGGCAGTAGGAATCGAACCTACAACCTTCGGTTTTGGAGACCGACGCTCTGCCAATTGAGCTATACCCCTATGTACTCGAATCAGATGTCAAGGATCTTGGCCACGACGCCCGAGCCCACGGTACGACCACCTTCGCGGATGGCGAAGCGCAGACCTTCTTCCATAGCGATCGGGTTGATCAGCTTCACGGTGATCGACACGTTGTCGCCGGGCATGACCATTTCGGCCGCGCTCGACTTCTTCGCGCTTCGTACCGCGCAGCAGCACGCCCACGTTATCGCCCGCCTGACCCTGGTCCAGCAGCTTGCGGAACATTTCAACGCCGGTGCAGGTGGTCTTGACCGTCGGGCGGATACCCACAATTTCGATTTCCTCGCCAACCTTGATGACACCGCGCTCGACGGCGCCAGTCACCACGGTGCCACGACCGGAGATGGAGAACACGTCTTCCACAGGCATCAGGAAAGTACCGTCCACCGCACGCTCGGGCGTGGGGATGTAGGTGTCCAGCGCCTCAGCCAGCTTCATGATGGCACCTTCGCCCAGCTCGCCCTTGTCGCCTTCGAGTGCCAGCTTGGCCGAACCGTGAATGATCGGGGTGTCGTCGCCAGGGAACTCGTACTTGTCGAGCAGCTCGCGCACTTCCATTTCCACCAGCTCGAGCAACTCCTTGTCGTCGACCATGTCGCACTTGTTCAGGAACACGATGATGTAGCCCACACCCACTTGGCGCGCCAGCAGGATGTGCTCACGAGTCTGGGGCATCGGACCGTCAGCGGCCGAGCACACCAGGATCGCGCCGTCCATCTGGGCCGCGCCGGTGATCATGTTCTTCACGTAGTCAGCGTGGCCCGGGCAGTCCACGTGCGCATAGTGGCGGTTGGCCGTCTCGTATTCGACGTGCGCGGTGTTGATCGTGATGCCGCGCGCCTTCTCTTCCGGCGCCGCGTCGATCTGGTCGTAGGCCTTGGCTTCGCCACCGAACTTGCTCGACAGCACCGTCGCAATCGCCGCCGTCAGCGTCGTCTTGCCATG
>NZ_JBFUKW010000032.1:0-54233 GCF_056400665.1 Variovorax sp. P5_A3
CACAGCGCCCGGACTTCTTCGACGTGGTGGTGGCGAGCAACCTGTTCGGCGACATCCTGTCGGACCTGGGCCCTGCATGCACCGGCACCATCGGCATCGCGCCCAGCGCCAACCTGAACCCGGAGCGCACCACGCCGTCGCTGTTCGAACCAGTGCACGGCTCCGCGCCCGACATCGCCGGCAAGGGCATTGCCAATCCGATCGGGCAGATCTGGAGTGGCGCCATGATGCTGGAGTTCCTGGGACACAAGCAGGCCCACGACGCGATCCTGCAGGCGATCGAGGCGGTGCTGGAGCCGGGCTCCGGGGCGCCGCGGACCCGTGACATCGGGGGCCGCTCGAGCACGACCGAGGTGGGGCGTGCGATCGCCGACGCCATCGGCACATCCGCGCAAGTCGAAATGCCCGATTGAGCCGAGCGCAGCGGCACGCCACAACAAATGATGATGACGCCATCGAAACGTTTCGATTTTCGTGGCCAGGACCGACGCCTACAGTGCCTCCATGCAACCCTCCCCTGCCCTCTTCCTGGACGCCTCGCTGTCCACGGGCCATGCGCAGCTCGACGACGACCATGACGCGTTGATGGCGGCGTCGCTGGATCTGCGAGACGCTTCGAACGAGAACTTCGAGGCGGGCTTCGCGGCCCTGCACGCCAGTTTCTCCGAGCATTTCGCGGCCGAGGACGCGCTGATGGTGCCGCTCGATTTCGCGTCGCGGCAATGCCACCTGGACGAGCATGCGGCGGTTCTGCGCTCCTTTGAAGAGGCACGTCAGCTGCTGCGCGCCGGCCTGGTGGAGCCGGCACATCGACGTGCATCTGCCCAATGGCGCCGGAGCAGGTTCACCGCGAGTACTTCCAGGCCAGGGACGTGCCGGCGGCCGCCGGTGGCGTGGAAGTCGAGCTCTCCCGCTCGAAGAAGGTCCTCGTGGTGGCCGAGGGCAAGACAGTCCTGGATGCCGTGCTGGACGCAGGCATCGAAGTGCCCTATTCCGTGCTGGCAGGCGAGCCGGAGCACCGCGACAGCGTGCTCTCCGATCAGCAGAAGCGCTCGAACAAGACCATGATGCTCTGCTGTTCAGGTGCCCGGTCGGCGCGGCTCGTCCTCGACCTCTGACCAACCCTCCCCGATCCACATCAACCTTCATATCAAGGGAATTGGCATGCTGAGCAAGGAACAAAACGAAGTACTGACCCGCGTGGGCAAGGGCACCCCCATGGGTGACACCATGCGCCGCTACTGGCATCCGATCGCCACGTCCGACGAGCTCCCCCAGCCCGACTGCGACCCGCTTCGGGCCAGGCTGCTGGGCGAGACCTTCGTGCTGTTTCGCGACACCGAAGGCAAGGTCGGCATGATGGAAGAACTCTGCCTGCACCGCGGCGCGTCGATGGCGCTGGGACGCGTGGAGGAAGGCGGCATCCGCTGCCTGTATCACGGCTGGAAGTTCGATGTCACCGGCAAGCTGCTGGACACGCCCAACCATGCGGACCCGCGCGTCAAGGAGCGTCTGCGTGCCAAGGTCTATCCGGTGCGCGAGCAATCCGGGCTGATCTGGACCTATATCGGCCCGAAGGAGCATGAGCCGCCGTTCCGGCTCTTTGCCTACGACAAGGTCCCCGAGGCGAACCGCGTCCTGTTCAAGCTGGTGGTCAAGGCCAACTACCTCCAGATGTGGGAAGGCGGCACCGACAGCTCCCACGTCGGCATCCTGCACAGCAACGTGACGCGACCCGGATGGCTGGCCGATTCAGGCAGCAAGCCCGAGATCAGCGACATGGTCAACCCCGCCTGGGACGACACATCGCCGCAACTCGAGATCGAGGACACGGGCTTCGGTTTCCATTACGTGGGCATGCGCAAGGCCGCCGACCCCGACAAGCGCAATATCCGTCTGGTGCCGCTGTTCATGCCGACCGGACGGATCATCGAGTTCCCCGATTTCTACACGACGGTGTTCGACACGCCGCTGGACGACGAAACCACGGCCAGCTACCTGATCGACGCGAGCGACGTGCGTGCGCTCGACCTCAATGATCGGCTCAAGCGCTCTGGGCTGGTCGAGGAACGCTTCTACAAGGACAGCGCGTTCGTCGCGAACTGGGACACGCGTTTCAACCAGGACCGCGCGGCGATGCGCGAGAAGCGCAGCTGGAGCGGCTTCCACGGCATCACCCAGGAAGACGCCGTGATCTCCACGTCGATGGGGCCGATCTACGACCGCAGCACCGAGCACCTGGTTGCCGCCGACGCAGCCATCGTCCGTCTGCGCCAGCGGCTGCTGGACTCCGTGCACCTCGTGCAGGAGGGCAGATCCCCGATCGGCGTGGATCTGCACGACATGACCCACATGCGGGGCTTCGACCGCGACATCGGGATGCAAGACTCCTGGCGACCGCATGCCGCGCACCACGTCGAGCACTATCCCGCGAAGGACTGAGCTTGTGGCCGACCGTTCCTTCGGCAGCGTGACGGAGCATTTCGGCAACCGCTTCGATCCGCAGGTCCTGGCCGCCACGGTGCAACATTGGGCGGCGCGCGTCGATGCGCAGGCGAAGGCCGCGACGACCTGCATCTCGGACGTCGCCTACGGCGACCACGCACGTCAATGCCTCGACCTGTTTCCTGCAAAGGGACACGGCGCCCCCGTCGTTCTGTTCATCCATGGGGGCGGCTTCACAGGCGGCGACAAACAGGTCGCCCCGCCCTTCTACGCCAACGTCGGACGCTTCTTCGCGGCGCATGGCATGCTGGGCGCATGCATGAACTACCGGCGCGCGCCGGTCGGCGGCTGGCCGGCCGCAGCGCAGGATCTGGACGCTGCCGTCCAGTGGCTGCTGCAGCGCGCGGACCTGTACGGTGGCGATGCGCAGCGACTGATCGTCATCGGGCAGTCGGCCGGGGCCTGCCATGCGGCCACGTGGTTGTTCGACCCGGCGTTCGCAGGCGGGGCCCGCGATCGCGTGCGGGCGGCGGTTCTGATGAGCGGCTTCTACCAGGCCGCCGCGCCGCTCGCCGACGGCCAGCGTGCCTATTTCGGCGACGACCCGAGCCTGTATGCACAGCGCTCGCCGCTTACGCATGCGCGCATGCCGATGCATCCGTTGCTGGTTACCTTGGCCGAGCACGACCCTCCCGGGCTGCGTCGCCAGTCGCAGGATCTCGTCGAAGCCTTGACGCGCGCGCAAGCAGGGCCCGAGGTCGCTGATCTCGCCGGCCACAATCACGTGTCCCCGTTGATGAGCCTGGGCAGCGACGACCACGAGGTCGGCCTGCTGCTGCGCCGCTTCATCGCGCGCGCGATGGCCTCGCCGCTCGTCGATTGAGGTGGCGCGTGGCGCTCAGATCTGCTGTTCCAGATGACCGCGCAGCATCTGGAGGAAGGTCTCCGCCGGCGCCGAAAGGACGTGGCCCTGGCGCGTGTGAACCAGGAGGCTGCGCTCGATCACCGGATCGTGCAGCTTCTTGGCCACCAGCGAGGTCGTGTGCGGATTGCCCCTGACCAGGTAGCCTGGAATGACGACGAGGCCGAACCCCTGGGCGGCGAGCGCGAGCGCGGTGTGGATGAAGGAGATTTCATAGGCAGGCCGGTAGGCCCGGCCGGCGTTGGCCATCGCCTCCGTCACAAGCTGCTGGACCTGCAGCCCCTTGCTGAGGTTGATGATGGGGAGCTCCATCAGGTCATGCCAGGTCACGCGCTCCTTGGACGCCAGCGGAGAGTCCTTTTCACAGACGGCGCACAGGTGATCCATGACCAGGGGCTCGCGCGATACGGCTTCGGGCTCGTGCTCGAAGAAGCCGATGCTGAACTCGACGTCCTCCGTCAGGACGCGCTGGATCAGGCTGGCGTCTCCAGCGTCGTACATGACGATCTTGACGTCGGGGTTCTGCTGCTTGAACGCTGCCAGCACGGTCGGAATCACGGCGGAAGAAAGCGCCGGCGCGCAGCTGAAGCTGAGGACGCTCTCCACCTGTTCGGCGCGGTCGCGCATGTCCTCTCCGAGGGCGGTGATGCGCTCGAGAATGGCCTCGACCTGGCGGTAGGCGTCGTCCGCCGCGAGGTTCGGACGCAGCACGCGCGGCGTGCGCTCGAAGAGGCGCACGCCCAGTTCCTCCTCGAACTGGCGGATCAACGCGCTCATCGCCGACTGCGTCACATGCAAGGCATCCGCGGCGTGGGTCAGGTTGCGCAGGCGATAGGCTTCAACGAAAGCGCGCATCTGACGCAGCGTGATATTCAAGCGAGCGGGCATGCTCGATTGTCCCATCGCGCTCTGCGGCGCGACCTCAGGTCAACCCCTGTTCTCATTCCCGGCGCCCCGGGCCAGAGTGAGTCATTGCGCGAACACCGCGCGTGGCGACTTGCGGCTTCCAAGAACCAAGGAGACAAATCGTGCACAGACGTACCATCCTCGCTTCAGCCGCCTCGGCGGGGGCCCTCGCGCTCGTCGGCCTCGACGCGTGGGCCGAAGCCTATCCCTCCAAGCCGATCAAGCTGCTGAACTCGAGCCCGCCTGGAAGCTCCTTCGACACGATCGCGCGCGCCGCGTGCGCCGAGGCCGAGAAAAGACTCAGGCAGCCGGTCATCATGGACTACCGCTCGGGTGCGGGCGGCACGCCCACGTTCGTCGCCGCGAAGAGCGCGGCACCCCTGCCGGCATGAGTCCTCAGTTGGTTCGGCAACTCCAGGACGCATTCAGGTTCGCGACGGAGCAGACCTCGTTCCTGAATGTCCTGGAGCAAGGATCGCTTCGCCCCTGGTACATGTCGGCGCCACAGTTTCGCGAATTCGCCGAACGAGCCGAACGGGAACAGAAGGCGCTCATGTCCAAGTACGGATTTGCGAAGAAGGCTGCCTGAGCGTGGCCACGACCCGCGCGCTAGCATCTCGGCGGGGCATTCGATCCGGCGTCCCGTGCGCAAACCGATGCGACATTCATTTTGGAGCTGAAGATGAAGTTCATGATCCTGGTCAAGTCCACCCCTGATCTCGAGGCGCGCCTGGCGGCGATGAGCGACGCGCAGATGAAGGAACAGATGGCCGCGATGGGGGCCTTCAACGAGGAACTCAAGAAGGCCGGCGCGCTGAAGGATTGCGACGGCCTGCGCCCGAGCCGCGAGGGAAAGCGGGTGCGCTTTGACGGCGACTCGCGCACCGTCGTTGACGGCCCCTTCACGGGAGATCTCGTGGCCGGCTACTGGCTGTGGGAACTGCCGTCCGTCGAAGACGCGGTCGCGTGGGTCAAGCGCTGCCCGAACCCGATGCCCGCCGCGTCGGAGATCGAGATCAGGCCGATATGAAGGGCTGACCGCGTCGCACCGGCGCCCCGGTGTGGGCAGCCGCGAGGCGATGCCTGCCTTCGTTCAGGCGCCGGGCGCCGCGGCCACCACGAGCAATTGCGCGTCGGTCGGCTTGTTCCAGTTCGGCCCGTATGCGCCTGCGGCGTAGTAGCGGACCATCTCGTGGCGCACCATCGGGTGCGTCCAGCCTTTTCCGACCAGTCGCTGAATCACCGCCGGATGCGCATTTCGACGCAGCAGATCCTCTTGCAGTCCCTGCACCAGGTCTGCCTGACGCTGTGCAGGGAGCGCTGACAGCTCGGCCGCGAGCATCTCGATGCGTTCGGCCAGCCACTTCTTCTCCCATTGCGCCAATCGCTCGCTGGGCGGCACCTGCACCGCCTCGGGTTCCGCGGCCGGCGCGGCCTTCTCGATCGATTCCTCGTGGGCAGCGAGATGCCCGGGGAGCACGCTCTTGAGATAGCGCAATGGATCGCGCAAGGGTTCCGGGAACGCGTTGGCGGCACGTTTTGCCACGGCCTCGACCGCCGTGGCCACGGCCGCATCGCCAAACTCCTCGATCAGTCGCTCAATGCGGGTGTGATCGATGCCCAGGCGCTCGGCGCTGGCGAGGACGGCCACGTCCACCGGCTCGGCCGCCGATCGCTGCTGCAGCGCGAGGACCCGCTGCGGCTTCTTGCGAACCGTGAACTGGAGATCCGACACGAAGCGGCCCGACTTGAACTCCAGCATCTCGATCTCGATGTCCGCCAGGGCGTTGATCTCGGCCAGAGCCGGTCGAAGGGTGTCGCGCTTGAAGATCCGGTACTCCAGGCGTTGCAGCCGCTCGTCGTCCGGGCGGCCCAGAAGCACAGGGCGCCACCAGGTCCAGGCCTTTCGCGCGGTCTGCCCGACGCCCAGGTAGCGCGAGCAGATTTCGTAGAGCGCGACGGCAGGATGCGATCCCAGTTGCGAGATGACTTCGAGCGACAGCTTCGCAAAGATCTCCGGGTCGAGGAGTTCGTTGCGCATGTTCACCGCGTAGGACCATTCCACCCAGATCTGCCCGCGCTCCTTGACCAGGCGAGCGTGGGACAGCATCCCGCAGACATCCCAGGTTTGCCACTCCCCTGCCGTGGGCGACTGCCACTCGACCAGCGTCGTGATCATCGAGCGCAAATGCGTCTTGATGATCTTCATGTCGCCGCTGTTGTAGTCGAGGCCCTTGACGATGTCCGTCAGGGCCGCCCTGAAGGTTTCACGCTCCAGGCCCTGGTTCTGCGCAATATGCAGCAGCACGTTCCAGGTCCGGCGCCCCAGGGCCGTGATCTTGTTGTTCTGCGGAACCAGGGCCAGCGAGAACACGGGCTTGAGCAAGGGCGCCGTGCCGCGGGCGGGCGGGGACATGTCTCGGTTTGCGGCTGTGACCATGCCCCGGACTGTAGCGCAGGGCACGCTTCATGTGAAACGGCGACTCACCTGTCGCATGCGCGCATTCCACGGACCCTTCACTGAAAAAGCTCCATTCCGAGGGCCCGATCGGGAGCTTCCTGACCGCTGCAGCTCACTGAAAAAGCTCCGCTTAGGTGGTTCTGCAGTTGCGAATCTGCCTCAAAGGATGCCCAGATCGCAAGCTGGACGAGCCAATCGGCCCCCTACCGTATCCACTCCGCCCGTTACCTGTTGGGGCTCCGGCTGCCACCGTATCCACTCTGAGATCGACCGAGAGGTCTCCAGTTTCCACTGTAAAACCTCCAAAATATGGTCTAAGTTATTGATTTTATTGATAAAAATCCTTGCAAAGTATTAAAGGAGTTCAAGGAGTTGGACTCTGAAAAATACCCCAGGACGCTCTTGTGGAGCTTTTTCAGGAGAGAGCCTCCACATCTTGGACGAAACTGCGACCGTTTGCGCAAATCTCGTCCAACACGCACAATCCGGTCATCAGTCACTAACTCGTTCAATGATGGAAATCAGACCCCAGATCACCCTCGCCGGCGTTCACCAGCAGGCGGCGGATGCGGCCGCCATGTTGTCGAGCATCCGCTCGGCGATGCTCGCGCCGATGGTTCGCAAGGCCGCTCCCTCGTTCAGCGCCGACCAGGTGGCCACAATGTGCGAGGCCTCGTCGAGGGGATCGTTCGCGCACCGGGTCGCGAGCCGCAAGGATATGCCCTCCGGGACGCTGGTGTCCAATGGGCGCAAGCGAGTCTTCAGCCTGGGCGAGACGCGCCAGTGGGTACGGGACTACCGCAAGGACATGCTCAGGCCCGAGGGGGCCGAGGCCATCACGATCTCGATCGCGAACTTCAAGGGCGGCACGACGAAGACCACGACCGCGATGACCCTCGCACAGGGACTGACCTTGATGGGCCATCGGGTGCTGGTGATCGACACCGATCCCCAGGCCTCGCTGACCACCCTCTTCGGGATCCTGCCCGATGTCGAAATCAGTGCCCAGGACACCATCATGTCGCTCGCGGACGGTTCCTCGACGACGGTGCGGCCCATGATCCGGTCTACCTATTGGGACGGCCTGGACCTGGTGCCTGCGGCAAGTTCGCTGTTCGATGCGGAATTCATGCTGCCCTCGCGCCAGGGCAAGGAGGGTTTGTCGGGCTTCGAGTTCTACAAGGTCCTCGACCTGGGCATCGACGACGTGCGCGCCGATTACGACGTGATCATCATCGACAGTCCCCCGGCGCTCTCCTATCTGACGATCAACGCGTTGATGGCGGCCAACGGCATCATCATGCCGCTGCCGCCGGAGACGCTGGACTTTGCCTCCTCGACCCAGTTCTGGTCCCTGTTTTCGGACCTGACCGAAACGATGCTGGAAGGCCGCGGACAAACCAAGTCGTTCGATTTCATCAACATCCTGCTGTCACGCGTGCCGCCCAAGGCCGGACGCGGGGCGTCGACCACCGCCGATGCCGTGAGGGAATGGATCGGTGCCACCTACAAGGAGAAGGTGCTCCCGCTGGAGATTCCCCGGACCTCGATCGCGTCGCAGAAATCCTCGGGATTCGGCACCGTGTACGACAGCGAGGCGGGCGACGCCAAGGACAAGACGTACAAGCGTGCGCGGGATGCGTACGACCTTTTCGTGCAGCACATCGAGGTGTCGATTCGCAACGCCTGGGCGAGGCAACTGCCTCAACCTACGGGGGGGTTGTACGGTACCACCCCCCTTCGCGTCGAGGCCTGAGAGGTGCAGATCCGGCGAAACTTTTGGGTCGGACGGGAAGGGGTTGTACGGTACAACCCCCTGCCCTCGACTTCCTCTTCGCGCGATAAACAGCGCTCGGCTGCCAGCCGCCGCACAGCGACAACAGTGCAGCAGGCAGCGATTCTCAAAAGAACTAACTAGGAACAAGCAATGGCGAACAAGGACCTGGTGAAACGCGCGTTCAGCGTCACCTTGAATCTACCGAGCGCGCAGCGAAACGATGCCGCGGATGCCCCGCTGGCGGACTTGGCGGCACCCGCGGCGGCCACGCCCCCGCCGGCGCCTCAGCCGGTTGCCGCAGAGCCGGGGGCACCGTCGACCGTGCCCAAGACGGGGCCGGGCTCCATGCTCGCATTCATGACCGAGCAATCCGAGGTGCATCGGGAGGTGGTGCGCCTGCGCGAGCGGCTCACCGAATTCGACGGCGCCCAGGCGACACGCCAACTCGATCCGAAGCTCATCACGGCGTCCCGGTGGGCGAACCGCGACGCCTCGCATTTCCAGACCGAGGCGTTCTCGCGCCTGAAGGAGGAGATTGCGAGCGCCGGGGGCAATGTCCAGCCGATCAAGGTGCGCTCGATCGAGAGCGCCCGCCCCGGGTCGCCCGAGTACGAGGTGGTGTTCGGCCATCGCCGGCATCAGGCCTGCCTGGAACTGGGCATCCCCGTGCTGGCGCTCGTGGAACCGGGCATGAAGGACATCGATCTGTTCGTGGAGATGGAGCGCGAGAACCGCGAGCGCGAGGATCTTTCGGCCTGGGAGCAGGGCGTGATGTATCTGCGCGCACTGGAACAGGGGCTCTTTCCGTCAGCCAAGCAACTCGCGGGCGCCATTGATCGCGACCTCGGCAACATCGGCAAGGCCATGGCGCTGGCCAAGTTGCCGGGTGAGGTCGTGCGCGCGTTCGGGTCCCCATTGAATCTCCAGTTCAGATGGGCAACGGCGCTGAAGGACGCCCATCAGCGAGATCCGGAAGGACTGCTCGCCGCGGCGCGCGAGATTGCATTGAGGGAGCCGGCGGCCACGCCGGCCGAGGTCTTCGCCGCGCTCACGGGGCAGGGCAGGGCCAGCCGGCCGGGCGAGATCGCGTCGACAGAATGGAAGGACGAGGACGGCAAGCGCATCGCGCTGCTGACCTTCGATCGCAGGGGCAGGGCGACCGTGGCGTTCGACCAGCCCATGGACGAGGTGCAACGCAGGAAGCTCGCCAAAGCCATCGAGGCGTTCGTGGGGCGCAAGGCGTAGAGACCCAAAAGACGGGACCGCTGAACGACGCCAGAAATAAGTGAGTGATCGCACACTTTATATTTCGAGAGATGGCAACATTCCACCGGGGCGGCGTCCGGCGCATCGGCCCAATCTTCCTTGCCGTCAGAAAATTCCAATAAATTCAATCACTTATGAAAGTCTTCTCAAAAACTCCCTGTAGCGGCACTAAAAAAAGAGATTGATGATTATTGGAATGATGGTCCGGCGGGACCACCGGGAGGCCACCCGCTGGCTTGGCCGAGGACGAGGGGTGAGCTCCCATCCATCGTTTCGTATCCCGCTTCCTGCGTCGGCTCGTACGCCGATTCATGTGCACGCGCGTTCGAGGTAGAGCCGCCGCCAATCTGATCGAGCCTCCCTTGTCCATGACCACGCTGCCCACACCGTCCCAGATCGCCAGCCTCGACGACGAGCGCCTCGAACAGCTCGCCACCGGCTGGCGCGCACAGGCGCTGCGCGGCGACCGAGGCGCATTCGGCGTTGCGCACGCCTTCGAGGTCGAGCGGCGAAGGCGACTTCGCGAGAGTGAGCTGCAACAACTCGACGCCTTGGCGCCCGCCGCTCCGCTCAAGCCGTGGTGGAAGTTCTGGTGAGCCAGCCGGCCCGATCCGCGAAGGCCAGGGCGGGGCAGGGCAGGCCACCGGAATGGCCGCCCGCTCGCCGCGCCAGTTGCGCGCCGCCTTGCTGAAGTTGAGGGTCCGGTGACGAATGATGGCGACCTGACAGAACCTGGCTTCGCACCCGGACGCTCACTTCCTGCAGTCCCCGCCGACCGATATCGAACCGTCCTTGCATTCGGTCAGGATGTCGTCAACGCTGCGCCGGAGGGCGGAGGATGAGCCGGGCGAGGGGGAAGTGGCCTCCGCTTCGTAGACGATCTTCTTGCTGCCACGTTCGCAGGTGCCGACGACCTTACCGGTGCCCGCGGCATCGGCCGTCACGGAGGCGAGCGTGAAGCGCACCACGCCCGCACCGCGAATCTTTGCGTCGATCTCGGCCAAGATGTCGTCGCAATTGCTGGCGGCGCTGGCGGAGCCTGTGAAGGCCCATACGACGATAGAGAGCAGGGCTGGCTTCAGCATCGGATGCTTGCCTCGAAGGAGCGCGCTTGGCTAGGCATGCAGTGTAGCGGTCCCCCGTTCGCCACTGACACATGGGAGGCTGGCGCACCGGGCGGGAAAGGGCTACAAGCGCGCCCGGCGTGAAGTTCGACGTTGAGGGATCAGGTCGCGAGTTCCGGGCCGTGAAGACGACCCCGGCCGATCGCGCCGAAAAGCCGACCACTTGCAGGATGAGCCGCGCGGCCTGGCCCTGACCGCGCCTCAGCGCTCCAGCACGTATGTCCCCGGAGCCGCGCAGAGCGGGCGATGGGTGCGCGAGCCCGGCTTCTTGGGGGGCTCGACCTGGGCGCCTGATCGCTGCTGCATCCATGCGCGCCAATGCGGCCACCAGCTCCCCTCGTGCCGCACCGCGGCGCGCGCCCAGTCTTGAGGATCGGCCTCGCGGCTCGGAGCCGTCGAGAAGAAGGCCTTGGGCGCGCCGGGCGGGTTGATCAGGCTCTGCAGGTGACCGGCGTTCGCGAGCACGAAGGTCGAGTCCTCGCCGAACAGGCGTGCCGTGCCATAGCAACTCTTCCAGGGCGTGATGTGATCGGTGAGCCCGCCGATCACGTAGGCGCTGATGTCCACCTTCGACAGGTCGATCGGAACGCCCTTGATCCTCATGGCACCCGGATGGACATAGGGATTCTTTTCCATGATGTCCAGCAGATCGGAATGGAACTTCGCCGGCAGGCGCGTGGTGTCCGCATTCCAGGCGAGGATGTCGAAGGCCGGCGGCTTGTTGCCCAACAGGTAGTTGTTGACCCAGTAGTTCCAGATCAGGTCGTTGGGACGCAGCCAGGCGAACATGGCGGCCAGCTCGGAGCCCTCGATCACGCCCTTGCTGCGTGAGCGGGCCCGCGCGGCGCGCACCGCCGCGGGCGAGTTGAAGAGTCCCAGCGTGGTCTCGTTCATTGCGCCGGCGCCGTCGAGCACGCACACCGCCCACGACACGTTGGCCACCTTGGTGTCACCGACGCCGGCGAGGTATCCGAGGTAGCCCGCCAGCGTCATCCCGCCCGAGCAGGAGCCCCACATGTTCACGTCGGGGCTGCCGGTGATCTTGCGCGCCACATCGACCGCCTCGTCCACAGCCATCGCGTAGTGCTCGAGGCCCCAGTCGCGATGCTCCGCCGTGGGATTGCGCCAGCTCAGCATGAACATCTGGACGCCGCTGTCCACCGCCCATTTGACGAGGCTCTTCTCCGGGGCGAGGTCGACGGCGTAGAACTTGTTGACCTGGGGCGGCACCATGACCAGCGGGCGCTGGTACACCTTCGGCGTAGTCGGCGTGTACTGGATCAGCTCGAAGGTCTCGCAGCGATACACGACCTGGCCGGGCGAGATGGCCATGTTCTCGCCAATCTTGAACGGCGTGCTGTCCACCTGCATCGGCATCATGTGGTTGTGCCGCATGTCGTGCACGAGGTTCTTCAGGCCACTCACCACACTTGCGCCGCCGGTGTCGACGACCTTGCGCACCGCCGCGGGGTTGCCCACGAGCCAGTTGCTCGGTGCCAGGGCGTCGGTCACGAGGGCGGTGAGGAATTGCGCCTGGCCCTTTTCGCGCTCGCCCAGCTTGGACCCGGCGATCAGGTTATTGAACTCGTTGTGCGTCAGCAGGTAGTTCTGCATCAGCCGCTTGTAGGCGAAGTTGCCCTGCCAGGCGGGATCGGCAAAGCGCCGGTCCTTGGGGTCCGGCGCAAGTTCGGACTTGCCTTGCACGATCTGGCCCAGCGCCTTCGCGTACTTGGCAAGCGAGCCGACCGTGGCACCCGGGGACACCGTGGCCAGTTTGAGCAGCGACTGGGTGGCCTCCGCGAAATCGGCGGCGCGCAGCCCAAGGAGCGGGTTCGGCACCAGCGTGTTTTCGCTCGCACGTGCGACCAGGTCGCTGAGTTCGTTGACCACGGCCGTCGGATCGGACGACGCGCTTGCACGCCGCTTCGCAGTCTTCCCGGGCGGTGCGGTCTTCTTCTTCGCGGCTGCTTTCGCCGCGGTGGTGGAAGCTGTCGTCATTCGTGTCTCCTTCTGTTTTTTCGAGGGGTCAGCCCATCAGCATGGCCATGGAGAACGCCACCAGCGCGGGTTTGTCCTCGCCTTCGATCTCGATCGTGTTCTCGGTCGTGAGCAGATGGCGGCCGTTGCCCTTGTCCTCCATGGACACCACGCTGATGTGGTTGCGCACGCGCTTGCCGGCGCGCACGGGCGCGATGAACCGGATCTTGTCCAGTCCGTAGTTCACCGCCTGCTTGAGTTGCATGTGCGAGATCAGCACATCGAAGACCGTGGGCGCGAGCAGCGACAGGGTCAGGAAGCCATGCGCGATGGTGCCGCCGAAGGGGCTTTCCTTGGCGGCGCGTTCCACGTCGACGTGGATCCACTGCGTATCGTTGGTGCAGTGTGCGAACTCGTCGATGCGGGCCTGGTCGATGGTGATCCAGGACGACGACCCGATGCGCTGGCCGACGAGGCCGGCGAGGGATTCGAAGGTGAAGTCGGGAGTGCTCATGGCGATGGAGATGGGTGAGGTCGATGAAAGGCCAGGCATCCCGAAGACTTCAGGGCCTGTCCAGGAATTCCCGGATGGCCGCGACGGATTCATCGGCGCGGGTCATCAGGAACATGTGCCCGCAGTCGAAGACCTTGAGCTCCGACTTGTGGATCAGCCTGTGCATCAGCCGCGCATTGGCCAACGGCACCAGCGGGTCGTCGGCACCCGCCATCAGGAGCGTGGGCTGGCGAAGGCCCGGCAGCCAGTGGATGCTGGTCCAGCCCGAGGCGGCCAGCAATTGCAGGTAGTAGCCCAGCTTCGACTTGTACTTGACGTGTCGGAACAGTTCGGCCGCCAGCGCAGGGTTCTTGCGGAAGTCGCCGCCGTAGATGTCACCGCTGATGCTGCGCGAGTAATCGGCGTTCACATAGCGCTTGGGCGTCGCCATCTTCCACAGCACGCTCGGGCTGGCCGGCACCATCACCACGCCGGGGGCGGTCGCGCAGAGGATCAGTCGCCGGCAGCGTTTGCGGCAGGTGTAGGCAAACTCTTGTGCCGCGGCGCCACCCCACGAGACGCCCAGCACGTCGACTTCGCCGATGCCGAAGCGGTCGAGGATCCGGGCAGCCAGACGCGCAATGCCGCCGAGCCGGTAGGGCCAGCGCGGCAGCTCCGACTGGCCGACGCCCGGGATGTCGAAGATGACGATCTCGCGCTCGGGCATCTTCTCTGCCAGCGGCGCCAGCAACTCGATGTTGCCGCCGATGCCGTTGAACAGCAGCAGGGGCACGCCCTTGCCGTTGCCCGGCTTGCGGCCGACGCGCACGTGCATGGGGTTCGACGGCGTGCCGAGTTCCATCATTTCGATGGAAAACGGCCCTGGCGCCCGGGTGGTATTGATGCGGCGCGTTGCACCGCGCGCGGCCGCGAGACGTTGGAGTGTGACCATGGACATGACCCGGATTGTCGGAGCGTGCAGGCGATGTCGCGCAGCGCGCGACGCAGGATTTACCCTAGCGTGGAGTTGGTTCGCATCACGCTCAGCGGCCCGAGGCCGGTCAGGCAGTGGGTGTTGAACTCGAGCCGCGCGCGGTCGCCGATCGCCTGCTTGATTGCCGGCGCCCGCAGGCGCGCGACAAGCTGTTACATTGCCTTTCATTCCCGGACGTCCAACTGCTTTTTGAGCCCAGCCGTGACAGGAGATCCAGCCATGCAAGCCATCGAACAGCTTTTGGGCATTGTGGAGGCCATGGTCGCCGATGGCGATCTTCACGATCTGGAGATCGAGTTCCTCAAGGTCTGGCTGGCCGAGCACTCCGACGTGGCGCGCGTGTGGCCCGGCAATGCGGTCAGCGGCGCCATCGAGACGGTCCTGGCCGATGGCCATGTGAGCGAGGACGAGCGCGCCTACCTGCTCACTACGCTCAAGCAGTTGGCTTCGGGGGAATTCGTGCTCACCGACCCGGGCGGCGCGGCCGGATCGGCGATACCGTTGGACAACGCGACCGAGATCACGCTGCGCGACGCCCTGGTGTGTCTGGCCGGCGAATTCCTCCACGGAACCAAGGCAGCCTGCGAGCGACTCCTGGAGCGCGCCGGTGGGTGGCCGGCAGCCGTCGTCAGCCGGAATGTCCACTATCTCGTGATCGGGGCCAAGGTCTCTTCGAATTGGACGCAGACACCGCTTGGACAAACGATCAAGGAAGCGCTGGCACTGCAGCAGGAAGGCCACGCGATCGCAATCATCTCGGAGCGACGCTGGCTCGAAGGCCTCGCAGGAAGCGCGACGCCCTCATCCTGAGGCCTCTCACCCCGGTGCGATGCCTGATGCCACGATCTTGCGCATCGAAATGGCATGAAAGGGGCACTTCACGGCGCAGTCGCTACAGCCCGTGCACAGATCCGCATTGCCCAAGGTCGAGTACTTCTTCCAATCGACCACTTCGAGGCTGAGCAGGTGAAGGTCGCACGCGGCGACGCACCAGCCGCAGCCGGTGCAACGCGCGGCGTCGACATCAGGGCGCCAACCGGGTCGGGCCGGCCGGCCGGCCATCGCCGTCGCCGCCGTCGGGTTGCCGGCGTTCATGGCCTTCGATGACCACCAGCTCGCCCGACGCGGGCAATCCAATCGCCATTGGCCATGTCCTGCTCCTGGAGTGGGTTCGGGTGCGATCCTAACGGAGCCAGGCGCGTCGAGTTGTCCCCGCTCCCTGCGGCAGAATCCCCTACCCGCGGCAAAGCCGAGACTCAAGGAGCATCACACATGGGCGCGCAATGGAAAGCCAAGCACAAGGATCTGGCGGCCAACGCCAAGGGACGCCTGTTCGGCAAGCTCGCGAAGGAAATCATGATCGCCGCGCGCAGCGGAGCCGATCCGGCATCGAATGCGCGGCTGCGGCTGGTGGTCGAGCAGGCGCGCAAGGTCTCGATGCCCAAGGACACGCTGGAGCGGGCCATCAAGAAGGGCGCCGGCCTGACCGGCGAATCGGTGCATTTCGACCACGTGGTCTACGAGGGCTTCGCGCCGCACCGGGTGCCGGTGATGGTCGAATGCCTGACCGACAACGTGAACCGCACCGCACCGGAGATGCGGGTGCTGTTCCGCAAGGGGCAACTCGGTGCCTCAGGCTCGGTCGCCTGGGATTTCGACCACCTCGGCATGATCGAGGCCGAACCGCAGCAAGCGGGGGCCGACCCTGAACTGGCCGCGATCGAGGCCGGCGCGCAGGATTTCGAGCGCGGCGAGGAGGGCGTCACGGTCTTCCTGACGGACCCCGTCGATCTCGACCTGGTCAGCCGCGCGCTGCCGGCGCAGGGCTTTTCCGTGTTGACGGCGAAGCTCGGCTACAAGGCCAGGAACCCGATCGATCCTGGCAGCCTGAGCGCCGAGGCGTTGGAGGAGGTCGAGACCTTCCTGGCGGCCATCGATGCGAACGACGACGTGCAGAACGTGTTCGTGGGACTCGCGGGGTAGCTGCCGCAATCATTTTCGACCGCGAAAAGCCGGATCTGGCTGTGCAGATGCGAAGCGCTCGACGGGCATACTGCGAGGCCCGGCACAAGAACTCGTCGGTTCCCGGATCACTCACATCACCACTTCACAGGAGTCGTCATGGCGAAGGTACTGGTTCTCTATCACAGCATTTACGGTCATGTAGAGGCGATGGCGGAAGCCGTCGCAGCTGGGGCACGCGAGGTTGCCGGCGCCAAGGTCGAGCTGAAGCGCGTTCCCGAAACGATGTCCGACGAAGCGTTCAAGAAGGCGGGCGGCAAGACCAATCAAGCCGCCGCCATTGCCAAGCCGGAAGAGCTGGCCGACTACGACGCCATCATCTTCGGCACCGGCACCCGCTTTGGCAACATGACGGGCCAGATGCGCACGTTCCTGGACCAGACGGGGGCTCTGTGGATGAGCGGCGCCTTGGTCGGGAAAGTCGGGTCCGTATTCAGCAGCAGTGCCACTCAGCACGGCGGTCAGGAGAGCACGATTCTCACCTTCCACCCGACGCTGCTGCACCAGGGAATGATCATCGTCGGCATGCCCTATTCCGAATCGCGGCAAATGGGACTCGACGAAATCAAGGGCGGCAGCCCTTATGGCGCTTCGACCATCACCGGGGGTCAAGGCGAGCGAATGCCCAGCGCGCTGGAGCTCGGTATGGCGAACTTCCAGGGCAGGCACGTCACCACGATTGCCACGAAGCTCTTTGGGTGAGCGCGCTGGGCGGCTGAATCTCTCATTCGACCGTTGCGCCCGACCGCTTGACGACCTCAGCCCACTTGACGCGCTCTGACTGAATGTATTTTGTGAGTTCCTCCGGCGTCGAGCCGATAGGCTTGACGCCGTCGGACGCGAAACGCTCGCGCAATTCCTTCGACTGGAGCGCGGCCACCGAACCGTCATGCAGGCGCTTGACGATTTCCGGGGGCGTGCCGTGCGGCGCGAGCAGCGCATACCAGACACCGGATTCATAACCCGGCACACCTGCCTCGGCGATGGTCGGGACGTCCGGCAACGCCGGCGAGCGCTGGCTGGACGACACCGCGAGAACCCGGATCTTGCCCGCCTTGATCTGCGCGTTGCCGGTTCCATAGCTCACGAACATCGCCTGCACGTTGCCCGAGAGAAGGTCGGTCAGTGCTGCGCCGCCGCCCTTGTAGGGCACATGCACGAGGTCGATGCCGGCCATGGACTTGAGCAGTTCCATCGACAGGTGCAGCCCGCTGCCGTTCCCCGTCGATGCATAGGACATCGCTCCGGGCTTCGACTTTGCGAGCTGGATGAATTCGGCCAGGTTCTTCACCGGCAGCGACGCGTTGACCGCGAGGAAGTACGGCGCCGAGCCCAGCAGCGTGACCGGCACGAAATCGGCAAGCGCGTCATAGCGCAGCTTGGGGTACAGGGCCTGGTTGATGGCCAGTTGCGAGGTGAGGGCGAGCACCACCGAATAGCCATCGGCTGGCGACTGGGCCACGTACTCCATGCCGATATTGCCGCCCGCGCCGCCGCGGTTGTCGATGAAGAACGAGGCGCCCAGTTGCTTCCCCAGCTCTTGGGACAGCGGGCGGCCCACCACGTCGCCGCCGCCGCCCGGCGAGTAGGGCACGACGATGCGTACCGGCTTGTCCGGGTAGGGCGCGGCCATGGTCGAGAGGGAAACGGCCAGGACCGCCAGCAGCGAGAGAAGTCTTTTCATGAGGTTGTCTCCGGGTTCGAAGGAAGGGAAGGGGAGGAGGCTGTCGCGCCGTTCGCGATCGCCGCGACAGCGGCGTCCAGTCGCGCCGCAGCCGTCGACAAATGGGCCCGGCGGGATTGCGACCACGCGAGATCGTCGGCGACCGCTTCGCGTTGTCGCGCAAGCATTCGGTTCACCTCGGCGACCTGGGGTCCGCCAATGCCCTTGCGGCCGAAGACCATGTATTCGGGACTCGACACCTCGGCAAACGCTTTCGCGTCCAAAGGGAAGGCCTGCGATGCCATGGACTCGTAGATGCGAACGGCCTCGAAGTACGGAATCTCGCGCAGGCTGAGCCTGCGCGAGCGGCCGAAGTCCGTCAGCGCCGAGGCGAAGTGATGGCCGATGCGGAAGGGCACGTCCGCGCGCTGCAGCAGGGCATCGGCGATCTCGGTCGCCGTCGAATAGTCCGCATGGACTTCGGCCAGTGCGCGCGCCCTGTCGACCACAAGCCCGCCGAGGACCTTGCGCAGGAGCTCGAAGACGGCGACGGCGCGCGTGCTCGGCACCGGGTCATAGGCGCGGTAGTCGAACATGCCCGTGCGCACGTTGTGCGCAAGCAGGGACACGGCCTGCATTTCCCCGAGGAGCAAGCTGCTCTGCACGCGCAGCTGCTCCAGGGCGGCCGGATTGCGCTTCTGCGGCATGATGCTGCTGACCCCCACGAGTTCGCCCCGCTGCAAGGTCATCCACGGAGCCGGCGCCGCGTATTGCGCGTGAAGATCCTGGGCGAACTGCCCGATCTGCACCGCCGCGATGCCGAGGACCGCGGCGACCTCCAGGCTCGTGTCGACCGGTGCGAGATGGTTCGCGTCGTAGGCGTTCTCGACCAGGCCCTCGAAGCCCAGCAACGACGCCAGGCGGTGTCGGTCGAGTGCGAAACTCGATGTCGTCAGGGCGGCCGAACCAAGGGGTCCCTCGTTCACGTGCCGGTAGGCGGCCCGCAGGCGGGATCCACTGCGCGCGAGCGCGCCGTCCACGCCGAGAAGGTAGTGCGCCAGTGTCGTCGGCTGCGCCTGCACCCCGTGCGTGTAGGCCGGGATGATGGTTTCCTTGTGCGCTTCCGCCAGGCCGAGCAGCGCCTGGCGTGCCGCGACCAGTGCATCGCACGCGTCCAGAACCCCTGCGCGGAGGTTCATGCGCGCAATGGTCGCGGAGATGTCCTGCCGGCTGCGTCCGCAATGCAGCCGCGAGGCATCGGCGCCCACGGCGGCGAGCAGCTTCGGTTCGTAGTCGAGGTAGTCGGCGGACCACTGCCGGGGCCCGTCCCGCTCCAACTCGATCACCGCGAGGATGCCTGTTGCGATGCGTCTGGCCACATCCGTCGACACGATGCGCGCTTCGGCCAGTTCGATGATCGAGGCCTTGTTGATCTGGTCGAGGTATTCGAGCGCGCGTCCACCACCGCGGAAGCTCGCGTTGACGTCGTGGGAATCGGGTGCCGCTTGCATGTCGCTGTTGTCCGGATGGCTTGGAGGAGCCGATTCTTGACCTCACGGACCATTGTGTGAAATGAATATTCAGTCCGCTATCATTGCCAAAAAGGAATAGTGGAGAAAGCAGTGCCCATCACCTTCCAGCAACTCCAGTGCATGCGCCAGGTGGTCGAAAGTGCCTTCAGCGTTTCGCGCGCGGCCGAATCGCTGCATACAACCCAGCCCGGCGTGAGCAAGATGATCCGTGCGCTCGAAAACGAGATCGGCGTCGAACTGTTCGTGCGATCCGGCAACCGACTGACGGCACTGACCGCGCCCGGCAAGGAAGCGCTCTCGCTGTGCGCACGGGTTCTGCAGGACGCCCAGGCGCTCAAGCGCCTGAAGCAGGACCTGCCCGCCGACAGCGAAGGCACGCTGCGTGTCGGCACGACACACATCCACGCGCGCTATTCGCTGATCGAGGTGACCCGCCGGTTCCTTTCCATCTATCCGCAGGTCAAGCTCGAGTTCACCGTGGGCCCCCCATCCCAGATCCTCGCGGGCGTGACGGCGGGAACCATCGATATCGGCCTTTGCACTCTTCCGGATCCGATGCCCAAGGGCGTCGTTTCGGTGAAGGCCTATGACATCGACCGGTGCCTGATCGTGCCGCCGCGGCACCCGCTGTTGAAGATGGGGAAGTTGACGATGGAGCAGATCGCGCGGTGGCCGCTCATCACCTACGACAGCAGCTACACGTCCGGGTCCGTGGTCCAGGGCGAATTCCGAAGACATGGCATCACGCCCTGGATCGTGATGCGAGCGATGGACGCCAGCATCATCAAGGCCTACGTGGCCGCCGGCGTCGGCGTCGCCGTGCTCCAGAAGATGGCGTTCAACGCGGCGCAGGACAGGGACCTGCGCTCCCTGCCCGTCGACCACCTGTTCCCATCCTCCAGCGCGATGATCAGCCTGCGAAGGGACCATCTGTTGAAGAAGTTCGCCTTCGACTTCATCTCGATGGTCGCGCCCGCGTGGTCGCGCGAGGCGATCGAGGCGCAGTTGCAGTGACCTCGTCTCCGAGGCAACTTGCGCCACCGATGTCTTGGTCCGTTCGAATGGGATCTATGCCATCAGTTCGCGGCAGCCCAGGTCGTCGACAGCCATGCAGGCGCGCTCGAAGTTGTTCCACCATATGACCGGAGGAATGCCGTTCGCGTGCTGCCAGATCGGTGTCGCGATCAGCCAGAGTGCTGACAGCCTGTAGTCATCCCGCAATGCGCGCCGGTCGTAGCCCCGCACGCCCCGGGCCGCAAGTTCGTCGTGAAAGCAGTCGAGGAGGCGCGACTCGAAACGCCGACGGAGGTCGGGATACCACTGCTGGGCCATCATGCAGGCGAGGTCGTCCGAACCGGTGTTCACCTGCCAGGCATCCCAATCGAACAACCTTCCTCCGTCCTTCGCGCCATCTTTCGGCAAGAAGCAGTTCCAGACATGGGCGTCGCCCTGGATGATCGTCATGTTGCGCTGCGACAGGTATCGCTGCGCCAATCGCGGCGCGGAATCGAACAATCGTTCGCAAAGGGAACGCCGCTCGAGCGACAAGCGATCACCCATCTCATCTGCGAATCGCGAGAAGTGAGCGACCATCGCCTTCGTTGCCTCTTCATGCGCACGAGCGTCCTGCCACGAACCGATCGTCACGCCGAGACGAGGATCGTCCCACCATGCGGCTTGACAGCGGGCACGCGTTCGAACGATGGCCTCGCACTGCGCGAAGTCGGGCGGCAGTGGCCAGCGCGTCGCGACAAAGTGCGAATCGGTCAAGTCTTCCAACAGCAAGTGCCAAGTTCCGCTGTCGCCGTCCCAATGGGCGGCGAAGCAGCGCGGGACGATGCCCGGAGGCATCGAAGGCGCAACATCCTGGTAGAAGGCCACCTCGTGCTTGCCGCCGGCCCATGGGCCACCCGGTCGATCCGCCAGGCCGGCTTTCAGGATCAAGGTGGTGGGTGCGCCGGGCACGGTGCCGGTGTAGGCGAGGCGCAGCCTGAAGATGTGTGACAACACCGTCGCATACGACGCTTCGATCGACACCCCCGTGACGCTCTTTCCGTCAAGCACGCCCGCTCGGCCCAGCGCCTCTTCGAGGCTGGCTGGCTCGGCGAATTTGGGTAGAGAAGGATGCGTCATCCGGGGGCGATGTTCGATCCTAGGAGGTCGGCGTCACGGGGTGCAGCCGCACGCCCGGGGCATCCAATCGCGCACTCAGGATGCTCCCGTTGGACGAGTCGGTGACAAACAGGGTGGATCGATCTGCGCCGCCGAATGCGACGTTGGTGGTCGAGGCGCCTGTCGGCCCGCGCAGCACCATCACCGGCTCGGCTCGCGCGTTGAGCACCCACACATAGCCCAGGCCGGGGTTGGCGACGATCACACGCCCCTGCACGTCGACCGCGAGGCCGTCCGGTCCGCTCGGCCCATAGGACGTGAAGAACTGGCTGACCTTTGCCACGCTTCCGTCGGCCAGCAGTGGCACGCGCCACACGCAGTTGCCGCGCGTCACGGCCAGGTACAACACTTTTCCGTCCGGCGACAGCGCGACGCCGTTGGGGCTCGGGATGTTGGAGAGCAAGAGATCCAGTTGCCCGTCGGGGCGCAGTCGGTACAGGCGGCCCGTCGGATCGTGCAGGCCGGTCTGACCCTGGTCGGTAAAGTAGATGTTGCGCGTTGCATCGATGACAAGGTCGTTGACGCCCTTGAAGCGCTCGGTATTGCGCCGTTGAAGGTGCGGCGTGACGGCGCCGGACGCCACGTCGATCCGCATCAGCCCGTTCTTGTAGTCCGTGACCAATAAAGTCCGCGCGTCCAGGAACTTCATACCGTTGGGCTCGCCGTCGTATTCCGCTACCTTCGACCAGTGGCCCTCGACGTCGATGCGAAAGATGCGCCCGAACGGGATGTCGGCCACGAACAGGTTGCCGGCATCGTCGAACACCGGACCTTCGAGAAACGAGTCGGTGACTTGCCCGCCCCGGTTCGCATCGGCCCACACCGAAGACTCGGGCCTGCGGAACGCCTCGGGCATGCGTGCAAACACCTCGAGCTCGAGCACCTGTGGGGGCTGAAGAAGGAACAAGGCGGTCTCCGGATGTCTACTGCTTGTCGAATGACGCGTTGGCGGCGATCTTGCCCCACAACACGTTGCTGTCGGTGAGCATTTTCGTGAAGGCAGCGGCATCGGCCGTGCGCGGCTCGGCGCCGAGCCCTTCGGAGAACGCCTTCATGTCCGGCGTGGCCATGGCCTTCGCGATCTCCTGTTGAAGACGTGCGAGCACGGGTGCAGGCGTGCCCTTGGGTGCCCACAGGCCCGTCCAGTTCACGACACTGAAGCCCTTGACCCCCGCCTCCGCAAAGGTGGGCACGGCTGGCAGGGCGACCAGCCGCTTGTCGCCGCTCACGGCCAGCAGGCGCAGCTTGCCGCCCTTGACGTTGCCCATGACGCCGGGCGTCGACGAGAACTGCATGTCGATCGTGTTGGACAACACCGCCTGCGTGGCCTCGCCGGCGCCCTTGAAAGGCACATGCATCAGCTTCGTGCCGCTGGCCAGTCCAAACGCCTCTGCGGTGAAGTGCGGCGTGGTGCCGGCGCCACCCGTGCCGTAGGTCAGCTTGCCCGGCGCGGCCTTCGCAGCGGCGACGAACTCCGGCAATGTCTTGTACGGCGACTCGGCGTTGACCACCATGCTCATCGGCGCGAACACGTAGGCACTGACCGGCACGAGGTCCTTGTCATAGTCGAAAGGCAGCTTCTTGAAGATGAACGGCAACAGCGAATAGGTCGTGTCGTTCGCCATCAACGTGTAGCCGTCGGCCTCGGCGCGGGCGACGGCGCTGGCACCGATGGTGCCGGTGCCGCCGGGCTTGTTGTCGATGATGATGCTCTGCCCCATCTGCTCGCTGAGCTTCTGCGCCATCTTGCGCGTGACAACATCCACCGCGCCGCCCGGCGGATAAGGCACGACGATCTTGATGGGCTTGTTCGGGTAGGCGGACTGCGCGTGTGCGCCAAGGGGCGCGATGGCGGCGAGCGCTGCGAGCAATCCGCATGCGGTCATCCGGGCGCGGCACGAATCTGGGGTCTTGCGGGGCATTGGTGTCTCCTGTCGTTTCGTTTTGATGCGCGTCGTCAGGCGGCGGTGGCGGCGACCTGCCGATCCAGCACCTCGAGCGCGTTGCGGGCCGCGGCCATGCCCATGTTCACGTAGGCATCGCTGGTGACGCCGCCGATGTGCGGGCTCAGCACGAAGCCTTTCTCGCCCTGGAACGGATGCCCTTCGATCATCGGCTCGATCGCAAAGCTGTCGAGCCCTGCGGCCATGACGTGCCCCGACCGCACCGCGGCGAGCAGCGCCTCCTCGTCGATCAGGCCGCCGCGGGCCGTGTTCACGACAATCACGCCAGGCTTGCATTTCGACAGTGTCTTCGCATCGAGGAGGTTGCGGTTGTCATCGGTCAGCGGGCAGTGCAGCGACACGGCATCCGAGTCGCGCCAGATCGTCTCGAGGTCCACGGGCTGGATGAATGCCGGCAGCTTGCTGGCGAAGGGGTCGAAACCGATCACGCGCATGCCCAGGGCATCGGCCATGCGCGCAAAGCGCTGGCCGATCGCACCGAGGCCGACGACGCCGATGGTGCGGCCGTGCAGCTCGACGCTCTTGTGGGTCGCCTTGTCCCAATGGCCGGCATGCATCCGCGCATCGAGCGGCACGACGGACTTGGCGCAGGCCAGCAACAGGGCCAGCGCCTGTTCTGCCACCGCAGCGGCATTGGCGCCCGCGGCTGCCACCACCTCGACGCCCCGCGCACGCGCGGCCGTCTTGTCGATGGTGTCGGTCCCGCTGCCGTGCTTCGAGATGACCCGCAGGGCCGGCGCCGCATCCATGGCCGCGGCGCCCACCTTGCTGTAGCGCACGATGATGGCGTGCGGGTTGTGCCTTGCGCAGAGCGCGACGATGTCTTCTTCCTTCGGCGTCTTGCCGGCGAAGATCACTTCGTGGCCTTCGAGCAATGAGAGCGCCTGTGGCGCGAGGTCGGCGCCGGTGACGAGGAACGTGCTCACAGCGTTTCTCCTTCCTTCAGCACGCCGGCCGAGCGCAGCGCCGCATCCAGCCATTTGGCTGCCGTCTCGCCGCCCTTGATGGCTGCGATGCGCGCGGCCTCGTCCTTGACCTTCTTTGCAGCCAGAGGCAGCAGCGCCTCGATCTTGTCGCGCTCGACCACGACAACGCCGTCGCCGTCGCCGATCACGAAGTCGCCGGGATGCACCGTGACGCCCCCGATCGACACCGGGTGGCCGATGCGGCCGCCGATGCTCTTGGTCGGGCCGTTCGGGTTGGTGCCGACCGAGAACACCGGGTAGTCCATCTCGTCGATCTCCAGGCTGTCGCGGCAGGCGCCGTCCATCACCACACCGGCGATGCCGAGCTTCTGGCAGGCCGTCATCATGATCGTGCCCATGAGCGCGGAGGTCAGGTCGCCCTTGCCGTCGATGACCAGCACGTCGCCGGGCTTGGCCATCGCGATGGCCGCGTGGATCATGAGGTTGTCGCCAGGGCGCACTTCCACGGTAAAGGCGGTGCCGGCAAGCTTCATGCGCGGCCGCAGTGCCTTGATGCGGCCATCCACCGCTCCGCGGCGGCCTGCCACGTCGGCCAGGATGGCGGGTTGCAAGGTGGCCGCCTGCGCCACGATGTGAGCGGGCACGCGCTCGAAGTCGCGAACAATGTCGGGGAGGGATGCTGTCGTCATGGTGTTCTCTCGGTGATGGTGAGGGGAGCGTTCCAGTCAATCGACCTTGGCGCCGGACTCCTTGACGATCTGGCCCCACCGGCCGATGTCGTCGTGGATCAGCTTGGCGAATTGCTCGGGAGTTCCGCCCAGCGCGTCGGCCCCTTGGCCGGCAAGCTTCTTCCTGACGTCGGGGTCTTGCAGTGCCTTGTTGAAAGCGCCGTTCAGCTTGGCGACGACGTCTTTCGGCAAGCCCGCGGGCCCCGCGACACCGAACCACGTGACGGCCTCGAAGCCCTTGAAGCCCGACTCGGCGATGGTGGGCACCGAAGGCATGTCGGCGGTGCGCTTCAGCGATGTCACGGCGATGGCGCGCATCTTCCCGTTCTTGACGAAACCGATCAGGGTGGGCACGGACGACATGTACATCTGGATCTGGCCGCCGATCAGGTCGGTCGAGCCTTGCGCGGCGCCCTTGTAGGGAACGTGCGTGAACTTGACGGCGGCGGTCTTCTGGAACAACTCTGTCGCGAGGTGCGCCACGGTGCCACTTCCGGAACTCGCGTAGTTCAGCGACTCGGGCTTGGCCTTGGCTGCGGCCAGCACGTCGGCGAGCGTCTTGTACGGCGAGTCGGTCGCCACCACGAGGACGAGCGGCGCGCTCGCGACCGTGACGATCGGCGTCAAGTCCTTCTCGGGGTTGTAGGGGAGCTTGGCGTACAGCGTGGGGTTGATGGCCAGGTTGCTGGTCTGCCCCAGTACCAGCGTGTAGCCGTCGGCCGGCGACTTGGCCGCGGCATCCACGCCCAGGTTGCCGCCGGAGCCCGGCTTGTTGTCGATGATGATCGACCAGCCATTGGCGACCGCCACCTTGTTGGCGACTTCACGCGCAATCAGGTCGGTGCCGCCGCCGGCGGGAAATGGAACGATCAGCTTGATCGGCCGCGAGGGATAGGCCTGGGCCGACGCCGGCGCGTGGACCCCGAGCGTCGCACCGGCGACGAGCGTGGCGGCGGCGATGCCGATGAAGCGGCGCGAGGCTGCCGCAGTGAGGGCGCAATGTTGCATGACTTGTCTCCTGTTGGGCCCACCCTGCTCGATTGCGGGCGGTGCGTTCAGTGGAGGCAAGTATTCGGCGCGAAGCCCATTCAGTCCAATCGATAATTTTTGAAGATCGATAGATTTGACTTGGGGTATCAGTTCGGTGGCGCTTCGGCGTATTTCGCCAGCAGGTCGATGAGGCGTTGTGCCGCCGGGGAGATATAGCCGCTGTCCCGGTAGGTCACGACCATGCGGCGGCGCATCGTCGTGGCGGGCAGCTTGACTTCGCGCAGCGCGGCACCGGAGCGCCCCGCCTGCAGGTGCAGCCGCGAGATGAAGCTCAGCAGGCCCGTCTCGCCGATGAGCGTCGGCAGCATCAGCAGCATCGTGCTTTCGACCTGCACCACGGGCCGGGGAAGGCGATGACGATCGAAGGTCTGGTCGAGCCAGTCCCTCGTCGGCGCGCCGGGCGGTTGAAGCACCCATCGATAACCCGCCAGGTCCTTCAGGCTCGGCTTCGGCTTGTCGAAGATCGTGTGCGTCGCGGTGGCCGCCACCACGATCACGTCTTCCGCCAGATACTGCGAAGCGAACCCGGGTTCGGCGGGGCCCTCGGTGCCCACCATCAGGTCGATGTCGCCGGCACGCAGCAGCGGCTTGAGGACATCGACCAGTGCCACGGTGGTCCGCAAGGTGACGCCCGCTGCTTCGCGCATCAGGTCACGCGCGGCCGGCGGCAGAAGGAATTGCGCGGCCGTCGGCACGATGCCCACCTTGATGTTCCCGGTCAGGCCCCGGCCGATGTCGCCTATCTCGCGGCGCGCGCTCTCCACGTCGAAGCGCGTGCGCTGGGCCCACTTGAGCAGGGCCTTGCCGGCCGTGGTCAATCGAATGCCGCGGCCGGTCTTCTCGAAGAGTGCGGCGCCGCATGCCTCTTCCAGACGCCGTACGCAGCTCGTCAACGCGGGTTGCGTGCGATGCAGACGTTCGGCCGCGCGCCCCATGTGCTCGAGCTCGGCAATGACTTCGAAGTACTGGAGATCACGCAGATCCAGGATTTGTCTCCACGAGATGTTGAGGGGCGCCGCTGGAGACTTTAAGGCAAAGGGCGGTGCCGTTGGCCGCCGAAAGCTGCATCGGCAATGCAATCGGAAACGTGGCCCTACACTGCGCGCGTCGGCTTCACCTGCGCAAGTGGACGGAAATATGAAACGGCGCCAGTTTGCTTCACTTCTCGGCGGGACTGCACTTGCATCACTCCCTTGGTTGCCAGCGTTCGCGGACTCGCGCGAAGCTTGCGGTGCGCCGAGCGCGCGAGCAGACGGATGGGCGATCTCATCCAGCAATGACGAAAAGCTCATCGATGGTGGAGCGCTTTGCAGGATGGCTGATCAACTCGCGGCCTCATCCAACATGCATTCCGTCCTGGTCGCTTGCGGCGGCAAGCTGGTCTTCGAGCGGTACTTCCGTGGTCCTGATGAGGTCCCCGGCCTTTTTTTCGGCAGTCGGGTCAAGAACGTCGTCTTTGATGCCGACACGCTGCATGACCTCAAGTCGGTCTCAAAAAGCGTTGCGTCGCTTGCAGTCGGCATCGCGATCGATCGCGGATTGATCCGCAGCGTCAACGAACCGATCTTCAGCTTCTTTCCCGAGTATGCGGACCTGCGCTCGCCTGAGAAGGATCGGATCCAACTGGTGCACCTGCTCACCATGACGATGGGTTTGGCGTGGGTGGAGGCGACTCCGGCCACTGAGGAGGACAACGACGAAACGCGCATGCGCAGGGCGGCAGATCCATCTCGCTATGTCCTCGGTCTGGCGTCGACTTCGCCGCCGGGCCAGGAGTTCTTCTACAACACCGGAGCGCTTGCCCTCGTGTCTGCCATCGTCCACAAGGCGACCGGACGCCCGCTGGACGAATTTGCCCGGGAAGTCCTGTTCGACCCTCTGGGAATCACCGACGTAGCGTGGCGCCGGGTCAAGGGCTATACAGATGCCGGAGGTGGCTTGCGGTTGCGGCCGCGCGACATGGCGAAGATCGGACAGCTTGTGCTCGCGGGCGGGCGTTGGAACGACCGTCAAATCGTTTCCAGAGCCTGGATCGAGACCTCGACGGCATCAGTGATCAAGGCGACGGACGGAATGGACTATGGGTATCTCTGGTGGCGCGGCCATGTCCGGAGCCAGGCGGGCACGGTGGACTGGATTGGCGCATTGGGTCGAGGCGGCCAGTCGATTCGTATCGTCCCGGAGCGCAATCTCGTTGTCGTGGTGACCGCAGGTTACTACCAGGACTACAGCCCCCAAGCGTTCAAGTTGCAGTTTGGCGTTTTCAGGGATGTCCTGCAGGCGATCCCGCCCGCAGGGTAAACGCAGGCGGAATGCCTTCAGGTCAGCGGAGCACGACGACCCCGTCGGCGGCGCGAACGCCCTCGCCTTGAGGAAGCACAAAGATCGGATTGATCTCGGCCTCCACCAAGCGATCACCCAGTTGAGCGGCCATGCGCGAGAAGGCGACGATGGCGTCGACCAGCGCTTGCACGTCAGCCTTGGGTCGTCCACGGAAGCCATCGAGTAGCGGCCAGGTCTTGAGTTCACGTGCCATGGCCAAGGCGTCTTGCCCGCTGAGGCCGCCTTTCGCGGGCAGCAGGCGGATCGTCGTGTCCTTGAACAGTTCAGCGGTGACCCCTCCCATGCCAAGCAGGATGGCCGTGCCGAGTGGGTCGCGGTGCATGCCGAGGATCAGTTCGGTGCCGCCGCTCACCATCTCCTGCACCAGGAAGCGCCCGGGACGCACGCCCGTATTTCGCTCCACCTCGGCCGCCATCGTGCCGAGCCGCACGCCAACCTCTTCGGGTGAGACATTCACGGCTACGCCGCCGACATCGCTCTTGTGGGTGATCTCGCTGGAGAGGATCTTCAGCACGACGTGTCCCCCAAGTTCGTGCGCGGCGCGTTCCGCCTCCCGACTGTCCTGGACGATCACTTCGCGCGCGCAAGGCACGCCAAACCGCGCGAACAACTCCTTGGCCTGCGCCTCATCCAGCGAGCCTCCGGGAAGGTCGTGCATTTGCACGCAGACAGCGGTCGCAGGCTCCACGGCCGGCGGCTCCCATTGGCTCGCCTGAAACATGGCCGACAGGGCCGCGGCGCAACTTTCCGCGGAAACGAACGCGGGGACACCGCGTTGCGTG
This sequence comes from Variovorax sp. P5_A3, assembly GCF_056400665.1. NCBI lineage: Bacteria > Pseudomonadati > Pseudomonadota > Betaproteobacteria > Burkholderiales > Comamonadaceae > Variovorax > Variovorax sp. P5_A3. The sequence goes on from NZ_JBFUKW010000032.1 coordinate 29,548, forward strand.
AGCAGCGTCGCGGCTTCTGGCGCATGCGGGCTGACATAGGCGAGCACCGGCTTGTCGGACAGCGTCAGGCAGTCCTCGATCGCGCCTGCCATCAACTCGGGCCTGCCAACGCCCGATGAACCGACGATGATGGCCAGGGCGTCATAGGTGGGACTGGCCAACAGTGCCTTGATCGCACCGCGCAACAGATCGGGTTGCAGACCGGCCAAGGTGACGTCGATCGGGTTGCGATCCAGCGCGGCATGGTCGCCGGTCTGCAGGGCCCGCAGGGCCGCCGCCGTTGGCTCATCCGGCACGGGGGTCTCGAATCCGGAAACACCCAGGCTGTCGGACACGAGCGTGCCGGCACCACCGGTGGACGTCAGGATCGCGACCCGCTTGCCGCGCAGGACGCGCCCTGTCGCGAGCGCGGCCGGGATGTCGAGCAGATCGCCGAAGGTCTGCGCGCGAATCACGCCGGTCTGGCGAAACAAGGCGTCGTACATGCGGTCGGCGCCGGCCAGTGCGCCCGTGTGCGACACCGCAGCCTTGGCTCCCGCCTCGGAGCGCCCGATCTTGAAGGCGACGATGGGTTTGCCCGCACTCGCCGCCCTGAGCGCGGCAGCGCGAAATTTCTCCGGGTATCGGATGGCTTCGATGTAGAGCGAGATGACCCGCGTTGCCGGATCGTCGACCAGCGCGTCGATGAAATCGGCCAGCTCGAGATCTACTTCGTTGCTGGTCGACACCAGCTTCGACAGCCCGATGCCTCGTGCGGCAGCCCGCGACAGCAGCGCTCCGAGGATGCCACCGCTCTGCGAAACAACGCCGATGGCACCTGCGTGGAAATGATCCATATCGAGCGCACCGCTGGCCGAGAGCACGATGTCATCGGTCAGGTTCACCAGGCCAATGGTATTGGGGCCCAGGATGCGCATGTCCCCTGCGGCTTCCAGCAGTTGCTGCTGGCGCCGTGCGCCTTCCTCGCCGGCCTCGGTGAAGCCGCTCGCCAGCACGATGGCCGCGGCCGCGCCGCGATCGGCAAGCTCGCGAACGGCGATGTGGGCCCGCTCTGCGCCCAGCAGGACGATGCCGACATCAGGGACCTCCGGCAGCGAGGCCGCATCGCGATAGCAGGGCAATTCGCCGATGCGATCGAGCTTCGGGTTCACGGGGTAGATCGTGCCTGCGAAGCCGTGCTTCAGCAGGTATGACACAGGCCTGCCGGCGGTCTTGGCCGGGTCGCCCGAGGCGCCGATCACGGCGACGCTTCGAGGCTGGAGCAGTCGGGAGAGCGATTCCATGTCCATCATCCCTTGGGGGCGCCATTGGCATAGGCATCGGCCTTGGCAAGGAAGGCCTGGACCGCTTCACGGTGTTCGGTGCTCGTGTAGCAGATGCCCTGCGCCTGGCTGCCCTGGGAGAAGACCTGCTGGGCCGGCAGTTCGAAGGTCTGGTTCAGGATCGCTTTGGAGAGCGCGAGCGCAGTCGCGGAGCCCTTGCTCAATTCGGAAGCCCACGCCTGGGCATCGGCCACGAGCCGGTCTGCCGTGGTCTTGCGGTCAACGATGCCCAAGGCGAGCGCTTCGTCGACGTCCACCTTGTGCCCGGTGAAGATCAGTTCCTTGGCTTTAGGCAACCCGACGCGACGCGGCAGGAAGTACATGCCGCCGCCGTCGGGGATGATGCCTCGGTGAATGTAGGACCAGGTGAAGCTGGCCCACTCGCTGGCGATGATGAAGTCGCACGCGAGCGCGGTGTCCGCGCCAAGGCCGGAGGCGGCGCCGTTGACGGCCGCAATCACCGGCTTGGGCATGGTATGCAGCAGCGCTTGCGTGTGGTGTACACGTTGTTGCCGGTGCCAGCCATTGAATGCGATCTCGCCGGCTGGCGCATTCATGCGGCGCTCCATGCCCGCGATGTCGCCGCCGGCGCAGAAGCCCTTGCCGGCACCAGTGAGCACCAAGGCCCGGATGGCCTTGTCCGCGGCGACGCGCTCCAATGCGTGGATGAACTCGGTGCGCAGTTCGTCGCTCATCGCGTTGCGCTTGCCGGGGCGGTCGAAGGTGATCGTGGCGATGCCGCGCTCGACCTGCAGCTGGATCAGGGAGTAGTCCATGGGATTCATCCTTCTTCGGCCTCAGTCGACCTTGACGTTGTTTTCCTTGACGATCCGCGACCAGCGTGTGGTCTCGGCGCTGACGAAGTCTGCAAGTTCGGCGGGGGAACCGGCGCTGACGGAAAGACCTTCCGGTTCGAGCATCTTGCGAAACTCGGCACCCTCGGTCGCCTTCTTCGCCGCCGCGTTCAGCTTGCCGATCACATCGGTCGGCGTGGCCGCCGGCACGAACAGGCCGTACCAACTCTCGACCGCATAGCCCGGAACAGTCTCCGCGATGGCAGGCACATCCTTCAGGGCCGGCGCGCGGCGCGGCGAGGTGACCCCGATGGCGCGCAGCTTGCCGCCGGCGACCTGGGAGGAAGCCGCTGCGGCGGTGGCGAACATCATGTCGACCTGGCCGCCAAGCAGATCGGTCAGGGCCGGGCCGGCGCCCTTGTAAGGCACGTGCGTCATCTGTACCTTGGCAAGGTTCGTGAACATTTCGCCCGCAAGATGCGCCGAGGTGCCGTTGCCCTGTGAGGCATAGGTGAGTTTCCCAGGGGCGGCACGCGCGGCCGCCACCACATCCGTCACCGACTTGTAGGGGCTGTCTGCACGCACAACGAGGATGTTCGGACCACGCGCAAGCATGACGACCGGTGCAAACGCCTTCTGCGTGTCGTACGGGAGCCTGGTCATCAGACTGGGGTTGACCGCATGCGCAAAGGTCGACACCAGCACCGAGTAACCGTCAGGCGCACTCTTGGCCACGGCATCGCTGCCGATGATGGTGCCCGCGCCGGGCCTGTTGTCGACGATGACAGACTGGCCCAGCACCCGCGACATGCCAATGCCCAGTGCACGTGCGATGGCATCCGTTCCGCCGCCTGGGGCGAAGGGAACAACCAGCTTGACGGGCTTGTCGGGAAACGCAGCGAAGGCGGCGGAGGCTGCCAGCACGGTGGCGGCCAGGCAGCCGGCCAATCGGCACATGAAGGAACGGAAAAGCAAGGTCATGGGTTGTCTCCTGCCACGCGGGCCAAGGTCTCGTGTCTTCGGGGCTTCCGGATGAAGCTGCCATGAGTCGAAGCTTAGGAAGCCTTGGTTCGTTTGACATCCCATCGATTCCAACCAGTGGAATTCACTACACTTGCCGGATGGCGTCGTGCGGCCTTGTACGAGGGCCTTCGAAATCTCATGAGCACGTCAAAACTCGCACAGTCTCTTAGCGCCGAGAAGCCCGGTGTCTCGCCCGCGAACAGGTCCCTGGAGCGGGGCGTCGAGATCCTGAGGTCGTTCCGCCCTGGCTCGGAACTGCTGGGCAACGCCGAGATCGCGGAGCGAACAGGCCTCTCCCGTTCGACGGTGAGTCGCCTGACGCAGACGCTGGTGGGGTCGGGGTACCTGCAGGTGGAACCACGTACCAGGGCGTATCGCCTGGCGCCAGCGGTCCTCAGCCTGGCGCACGCCATGCGCACGGGTTCCACCGCGCTCGCCATTGCAGCGCCGCATATGCGCGAGGTCGCCCAGGCGGAGAGGGTCAACGTGGGCCTGGCCGCTCCCGATCGCGACGAAATGGTTTACCTCGAATCCATTCGGTACAACCGTCGATCTTCTCTGCGAAGGGTCGTTTCGGGTCAACGTGTGCCCATGGAGCTGACCTCTCTCGGTCGCGCATACCTCGCAACGGCGCCGGAAGGCCAGCGCAAGGCCCTGCTCGCGCACTTTCGCCGGAGCCGGCGTGCGCAATGGGCCGAACTCGAGCCGGCGCTCGCGGCCGCGATCCGCGACGTTCAGGAGAAGGGTTTCTGCGCGGCCGCCTGGCAGCCTGAAGTCGTGGCGGTGGCGACCGCACTCCTGTTCAGGGGCTCGCCGTATGCCTTGAATGTGAGCCTGTCGACGGCTGAGCCACTGGCGGCGGTGGTGCGCGATCTTGCGCCAACGCTGCTCGCTTTGAGGGGGCGCATCCAGCGCGAGTTGGACGCCGCGACGGACGCATGGTAGGGACAGACAGTGGGGGATCCGATCGACGGGTGGCCGATTGCATCACGTTCGAAGGTCTGACCAGCGCCGCACCCCTTGCTTGTATCGGTAGAGCCGCCGAAGCAAATCGCTCAATACAGCCGAACTCGCAGATAGCGGTGGACCTTCGAGCTCGTCCTTTCCCGGGACGGGCTGATGCATTCTGTGCATCCAGTAGCCCCCGGCCTTGGGCACGATGCGTGACCCGATCGTGCGGCAGTCCTGTTCCGAGAAGTAGTGAAACACGATGCTGTTGCGCGTCTTCCCTGGCGAATCGATCGGACTGCCGCCGTGAAGCAGATGGGCGCTCCAGATGAAGACATCGCCTCGCTTCGCTGCGAATGTCTGCGCGCTCAGTCCGAGCCGAGAGACCTCGTCTTCCATGTAACGGCTCCATAGGGGCATCTCTTCGGGCACGAAGTGATTGCTGCCGGTCGAGAACACGTATTGCGATATCTTGTGGCTGCCTGGGTAGTAGCGCAGAGGCCCTGCATCCAGGTGGCAGTCCTCGAGCGCAATCCAGATGGCAATCAGGTGCCCCTGCGAGCGCGGCGTCATGTAGAGCGCATCGACATGATCGCCTTGGGCGCTGCCGTGCAGGAAATTCAGCGAATTGCACAGCACCGGGGTGGCCGCGAGAAGCGCCTTGAGGATCGGAGTGATCCTGGCATTCAATGCCAACCGCCTGATGCTTTCATATTCGAGGTAGAGGTCATTGACCTTGAAGCGATGACTGTGCCGGGCCTCTTCGCCGACGTCGCCGATCTTCATGCGCTGGTTCGTGTGGAGGTCGTCGACAACCACGCGCGAAGGCCGGTTCGTCCACGCGTGCGCAACTGCGGCTCTTGCGGCGTCGGTTTCCGCTTCGGAATAGAACCGGGGGAGGACCGCATAGCCCTCGTCCTGCCACTTCCGAACCAACGTTGCGTCGTATGTCAACTGAGCCTCACGTTTGCCTGCACAGCCGCTCAACCATCTGCCTTCTCGAGCAAGGCATGCACGTAAAGCAACAGGTCCGCGATGAGCCGGTCGTCGTGCGTGGAAAAGTCGAGGCCCGTGAGTTCCGACGCCTTGGCAATCCGTGCGCTGACCGTCTTGCGATGCACCTTCAGGCGGTGCGCAGCGGCCTCCAGCGAGCAATTGGCGTCGAAGAACACCCGCAGCGTGTTCAGCAACTGGTCGCGCAAGGTCGCATCCTCCCGCAGCAATGCGCCGAAATTGAGTTCCAGGAAATGCCGCATGCCGGACTCATGCCGCAGGCTCAGCAACAGGCCGACGACACCCGCGCGGTCGTACACGATGGCGGCGGAGCGCTTCAATTGCCGCGCCACTTCCAGCGCGATCAGCGCCTCGCGGTACGCTGTTTGCAGGCCACGCGCATGCGCACAACGGCTGCTGCCGCCGATCAGCACCCGGCGACCGCCGAGTTCTTCGTCGAGCCGGTGCGCCACGCGATCCGCGATGCGTTCGGCCTCGTCGAGCGGCTCGTCCGAACACAGGATCGCGAGCGACAAGCCGTGCGTCGCCACTGCGCGCACGCCGCTGGGCTTGAGCGCATGGATGACGCGCGTGACCTGCGCGCGCACGGTGGACACGGCGCGGTCGGGGCTGCCGCTCGCCGGCCCCATTTCGCAGATGTAGAGGCGCAGCGGACCGCCCAGGTCCAGCTTGACATCGACGGCACGGTCGAGCGCGGCGGCCAGCGCCGCCTCGTCGGCGCGCAGCAAATCCCAGACGATGGCGTCGATGGTTTCGGAGCGCGCGCGGCTGGCGGCGCGCTGCTCGAGGCGGTGAACGGCGGCGATCATCGCGACCTGTGCCAGCGTCAGCTCGGTCATCTCGCCGTGGCCTTCGACCATGCGGCCGGCGACCCAGCCGGCGATCTCGCTCTCCACGAGCAAGGGCTGTGCAAGCCAGCGCTCGTCCAGGTGCTCGATGACGACGCGGTCGGTCGCGGGCCGCGGCCGGACGGCGCGTGCCGGAGCGAGCGCGCGCGACAGGGCCGGCAGGATCGCGGCCGCGCTGCAGTTGGCGCTGCAGGCCAGCAGCACGCACTCCATGTCCACGATCACCACCTCGGCTTGCAGGAAGCTGCCCGCGCTGTTGGCCATGGCCGTCAGGCCGCCGCCCTGCAGCAGGGTCTTCATGAGGTTCTGGGTCAGCTCCGACAGGCTGCCGACCGTGTTGTAGCGCTTGCTCAGCGCGTCGTTGGCGTGGCCCAGTTCCTCGACCATGCGTCGCTGCGTGTCGTAGAGCTGGGCGTTTTCGATGGCGATCGACGCGAGATTGGCCAGCGCCACCAGCCGGATGTTGTCAAGCGGCGTGAAGGTGGACGGCCGGCGCCGCCAGACCTCCAGCACGCCGATGACCGTATCGCGCCCGAGCAGCGGCGCGGCGAGCGCGGAGCGCACCATCTCCGCTTCGGCCAGCGGAAAGAAGTCGCGGCTGATGGCCTCGCTGGTCAGGTAGTCCTCGACCGACGACGGCTCGCGCCGTTCCAGCACGCGGCCGGCCAGCCCCTGGCCCGGTCCCATGCGCAGGCTCGATGTCTGCGGCGAGTGGTTGCCGACGCAGCGCTGCATGACGATCTGGTCGCCCTCGCGCAGCAGCACGCCGCAGATGTCGGCGGCGAGCAGTCGCTTCGCTTCCTGCGTGATGTGCAGCAGGATCTCGCTGAGATCGTGGCTCTTGAGCATGCGCGTGGCCACACGCTGCAGCGCCTGCACTTCGTCGAGGTTCTGCGAGGCGACGCGCTGGCGCTCGCAGGTCTGCAGGGCGAGGGAGAGGCATTGGCGCAGCACGTCGATGTCGGGGGAGTGCTCGATGCGCTTGTTGCTGCCCTCGACCATGAGCGCCAGTGCGCCCACCACGACGGGCACGTAGACGACGTCGCCGCTGCGCTGCGATGCATCCCATTCATGCAGGCCGGGCGGCGTGGGCGCGCATGGCAGATCGGAGCCTTGGTCCAGCGCCGACCATTCGCGCCAGCGGCCGCCGGAGTGCAGCAGCACGTGCGCGCGCGCACCGGCAAACAGCCGATGGACCGCCGCTTCCGCTTCCGAGAGCAACAGCTCGTACTGGCCGCGCAAGGCGGCCGAGACGACGGGTTCGAGGACGACCGACAGCGCCGCGCTGCTCTGCGCGGTGCGACCGGCCGTGGCAATGGCGCTCATCCGGTGAGTGTGTCGTTTTGGCGCCGAAGATGCTAGAGGGCGATCACCGCCTTCAGGATCGTCTGGGCGGCCAGTTGGCGATATAACGCGGGCGCATCGGCGAGCGAGCCGCGCGCATCGATCACCACCGTCGGGTCCAGCGTGCCGCCCGTCACCATCCGCAGCAGGCGGCGGCGCAGCCGGATGCCGTCGCCGATCGCGAAGCCGAGGCTGAGTTCGTCGCTGAACCCGCGCGCCAGGGGGAACGACCACGTCTCCGCGACATGCGCGCCGACCGACACGATGCGCGCACGCGGACGCGCCAGCGCCATCGCCAGATCCAGCGGACCGGTGCCGCCGACGGCTTCCAGCACCACGTCCGCGCCGATGCCGTCGGACACGCGCCGGACCAGCGCCACCGCCTCGTCCGGATGCACCGCGAGCGAGCCATGCGCCTGCGCAAACGCCCGTCGCTTTTCATTCGGCTCGACCACCACCACGATGCCGGCGGCGGCCACCTGCGCCGACAGCGCGGTGAGTTGCCCGACCGCGCCGCCGCCGACGACCACCACGCAATCGCCGGGGCCGGTGGCTGAGCGCTCGACGGCGACCCAGCCGGTCGCCAGGTTGTCGCCCATCAGCAGCGCCGCCTCGGGCGGGCACGATGCCGGCATGAGGCCCAGCGTGGTGTCGGCATGCGGCACCCGCACGTACTGCGCCTGCGCGCCCGCCAGCGCCGCGCCGAAGGCCGTGCCGGTACCGAAGAAGGCGCGCTGCGCGCAATGCCAGTGGTCGCCGCCGTCGCACCAGTGGCAATGACCGCAGGCCGTGAAGTCCGATGACATGACCGCATCGCCCAGGTGGATGCGCCGCAGGTCGGCGCCGGCCTCGACCACCTCGCCGACGAATTCGTGACCCACGACCGCGCCCGGCACCAGCCCCGGGAAGTCGCCGCGCACCACGTGGAGGTCGGTGCCGCAGATGCCGGCCAGCTTCACCTTGACGATGGCATCGGTCGCGTCGACCAGCACCGGCTTCGGCACCTCCGCGACCTCGACCACACCGGGGCTCTTCCAGATCAGCGCGCGCATGGCGGACTCGCAGTCGGCATCGATGACGTCACACCGGCGCGGGCAGCTCGCTGATGCGCTGCGCGATGCGCGCGGCCGCCTCGCCCAGCGCCTGCAACTCCTGCGGCCGCAGCGCCAGCTTCACGACCTCCTTGACGCCGTGCGGCCCGAGCCGCACCGGCAGCCCGACGCGCGTGTCGGCGATGCCATAGGCGCCCTGGGAGCGCACGCAGGCCGCGAGGGTCTCGTCACTGTTGCGGACCATCGCGCGGACCATCGTCGCGGCCGACTCGGCCGGCGAGAAATAGGCGCTGCCCTTCTGCAGCAGCTTGACGATCTCGCCGCCCGATTCGCGCGTGCGCTCGACGATCGCGTCGAGCGTGGCCGGATCGAGCAGCGCTTCCACGGGTTGTTGGCCCGCGAAGGCCTGGCTCAGTGGAATGACCATCTCCGGGCCGTGGCTGCCGAGTGCGAGGGCGCGCACATCCTGTGGCCGGGCGCGGCCGGTCAGCCCCACCAGCGAGCAGAAGCGCGCCGAGTCGAGCACACCGGCCATGCCCACCACGCGTTCCTGCGCAAAGCCGGTGTAGGTCGCGGCCAGGTGCGTCATCTCTTCGAGCGGGTTGCTGACGACGACCACGGTGGCGGCGGGTGCGTGCGCTTTCACGCCCTCGCAGACGGACTTCATGATGTCGGCGTTCACCGCCGTCAGGTCGGTGCGCGTCATGCCCGGCTGGCGCGGCTTGCCGGCGGTGATGACCACGTAGTCGGCGCCCGCGAGTGCCGCGAGATCCTCGCTGCCCGTGAGCGGCGTCGAGAAGCCGTAGAGGCCTGCGCCATGCCACATGTCCAGCGCGAGGCCCGCGGCCAGACCCGGCACGACATCGACCAGCACGACCTTGGCGAAGAGATCGCTTTGGGCGAGGCGCAAGGCCGTCATCGCGCCGACGTGTCCCGCACCGACGACCGCGGCGATCGGGCGAGCGCCGGGCCTCTGCGCGGCGGACCTGTCGGGGCCGAGTGCGTTGCGCCGGTAGAGGGCGCCAGACGGCGACGGAACAAAGGGAATACGGGACGCGGCGATCGCTTGCGGCGCTGCGGTCGCTGGCGGGGTCCTCGCGGCCGGCGTCACGGCCGGCGCAATGGCCGGGGCAGGCGATGCCGGCTTCGGCGCCGGAGCAGGCGTTGCGCCGGGTGCACCCGCCACATCCCCCACCACGATCTCCACTCCCAGCTCCTTCGCCCGATCCCGCGCCAGCGGCGTCATGCGATCGCCCTTGCCCAGCACGAGGCGCCCTGCGGCCGCCTCCACATCCGCCGCGGTCAGCATCTTCATGCCTTGCCCTCCAGATCCTCGATGACGCCGATGGCGGCGCGGGCCGCAGCCTGCACGTCGCTTTCGGTGCCCGAGATGAACAGCCGCCCGAAGCGCCCCAGCGCGCGCACTTCGATGATGCTGATGTCCGCCGCCTTCTCCGCCTCGTTGGCCGCGAGCGTGACATACGCCGCCGGCGACAACTCCAGCACCCACAGGCTCTTGCCCGGGATCAGCAGGTTGCCCTTTCGCCACTTGTTGATGAGCTGCGCCTGGTAGGCATTGACGTTGGTGACGAACATCGACGAGGCGATCTGCGGCTTCAACCGGTCGCTGGCCTTGAGCTCAAGGTAGTCGAGCACCGCCTCTCCGGCTGCGAGCACCTCGGCCTGCGTGTTCGAATGGATTTCGAGCAAGCCGAACTCGCGCTCCACCACCTGCAGCGCCGGACGCACGTCGGCCGCCTTCAGGGCAATGTCGGCGCAACGAAAGATCTCGTTGCCGGGCGCTACCTCGATGTAGAGCTCCGACATGCCGGCGACCGGCACGTCGCCCTGGCAGGTCGATGCCACATGGGCCGCCGCCTGCGGCTGCATGCGGTCGACGAAGGCGTAGGTTCTGAGTTGGAAGCTCATCAGGACATCGCAATTCCGAAAGGGGTGATCAATTCGGCGTGCGCCCAGCCGCGCACCTTCCAGCCGAGGTATTCCGCGATGACCTCCGCCGCACCGGGCAGCTGCAAGGCACCGCCGGCCAGGTGCACGACGACGGGCGCTTCGCCATCGCACTGTTTCCCGATCGACGCGGCGATGCGCTCGATGCCGGGCCGCAGGATCTGCATCGCGTCGGCGCCGTGCTCGCGCTTGCGCACTTCCGCGTCCTCGATGGGAATGTGGAGCGCGCCGGCAAGGATCAGATCGAGCTGATGGCCGCCGCCCGCGCGGTCGGTCAGCGAGACCATCGCGCCCTTGCGGAACACCCCGACGCCGGTGGAGCCGCCGCCGACATCGACCACGGCGCCATCGCGCACCTGCAGCAGCGCATTGGCCGCACTCACTTCATCGACGAGGCTGCGGCATTCGATGCCCGCCTGTTGCAGCACATACGAGCAGGCGCGGCAATCGCTCAACGGCACGGCCGGCGGATGGGCGGTCGCCGCTTCCGCCACCGGCGTGCCGAGCGCCGCTTCCGCGCGGTGCCTGAGTTCCCGCACCGCCCGCACCGCGCCCTGGAAATCGACCACCACGCCGTCGCGCACGACCTGGGTCCGCACGAAGTCCCAGTACACCGGTTGCATCGCCTCGTCGATCGCGGTGAGCACGATCGTGGCCGTGCCGAGGTCCACGCCGAAGCGCAGCGCACCGTGGGACGAAGGCGGCTTGCGCAACCGCTCGGCCGCCGCCGCCAGGAAGCGCTCGACGCGCGCATGCGCGGACGCTTCCGGCTTCGTCGGCGGGTCGGACTTGGGCTTGACTCGCATCAGCATCAGAGCCCCATGGTGGGTGAATAGATGTCCCGCCACGGGCGGTTCTGGTGGGCGATGCGCTTGATGTTGATCAGGTGCATGGCCGTGACGTTGTCCGAGACGATCGAGCCGCTCCACGTCCCCGTGCCGAGCATGAAGGAAGGATCGGTGCCGGCGCTGAAGCCCATGCCGCCGAGCAGGCTGGGCGAGTTCACGATGATGCGCGAGGCCGGCAGATCCGACATGCGCGCGATCATGGCCTGGTCGATGCCGTGCAGACCCAGCGTGTGCCCCTCGCCGCCGAAGGCGAGCACCTGCCTGCACCGCTGGAAACCCTGTTCGACATCGCGCGCGCGGTAGAACGAAAGCACCGGGCCGAGGATCTCCGCCGACAGCGGCGTCTGCGGCCCCACGTCGTCGAGCATCGCGCCGAGCACCTTGGTGCCGGGCGGCACGCTCAAGTCGATGCGCCGTGCCAGTTCCGCAGCGGACTGGCCCACCGCATCCGGGTTCAGCGCCCCGCGCCCCATGAACAACAGCGCACCCAGCTTCTGCTGCTGCTCGGGCGACAGGAACAGCGTGCCCCCGGCCTCGAAGGCCTTGATCGCCGCGTCGGCGATCGGCTCGTCGAGCACCACGCTCTGCTCGGCCACGCACGCCGTGCCGTTGTCGAAGGACTTCGAGGCCACGATCATCGTCGCGGCCTCGGCGATGTCCGGCACCGAGCGGTGGATGTAGACCGGCACATTGCCCGCGCCCACCGCCAGCGTCGGCTTGCCGGACGAATAGGCCGCGCGCACCATCGCCGCGCCGCCGGTGGCCATCACCAGCGCGATGTCGCGGTGCGCCATGAGTTCGCGCGTGGCGGGCAACTGGCCGCTCGACAGGCAATCGAGCAGGCCCTTGGGCGCGCCGGCCTTCTCCGCTGCGGCGGCCATGATCTCCACCGTGCGCACACAGCACCTGGCCGCACGCGGATGCGGCGCGCACACGATCGCGTTGCCCGACTTCACCGCCGCCAGGCACTTGAAGATGGTGGTCGACGTCGGATTGGTGACCGGGATGATCCCGGCGATCACGCCCATCGGCACGCCGACGGCCGTCACGCGGTTGACCTCGTCCACCCACAGCACGCCCAGCGTGCGCATCTGCGCCATCGCCTGCGCGCAGAATTTCGCGTTGAACAGGTTCTTCAGGATCTTGTCTTCATAGACGCCATAGCCGGTCTCGTCGACCGCGAGGCGTGCGAGTTCCTTCGAGGACGCCTCGGCTGCGGCGGCCATCGCCTTCACGATGCGGTCGGCCTTCTCCTGCGTCACGCCCTCGAAGGCCTCGAAGGCGCGCCGCGCCGACTGCGCCTTGAAGCGCGCCTCGCCGATCGCGGCGAGTTCGGCGTCGACATAGGGTGGGCTCGTCATGGCGGCGACCGGAGGGCATCGCGCTCAGCGAAAGTTGGCAGCGGCACCTCAGCGCGCCTTCGGCAGGATCGCTTCCACGTCCTCGTGCGGGCGCGGGATCACGTGCACGGACACGATCTCGCCGATCTTTCCGGCGGCCGCCGCGCCGGCATCGGTCGCGGCCTTGACCGCGCCGACATCGCCCCGGACCATGACCGTGACCAGCCCGCCGCCGATCTGCTCGCGGCCCACGAGCCGCACGTTGGCGGCCTTGACCATCGCATCGGCTGCTTCGATGGCGCCGACCAGGCCTTTGGTTTCGATGAGTCCGAGGGCGCCGCGCGGGCCGTCGACGACGGTCGGGCTGGGGTTGGGGCTGGTTGCCATGTCGGTGTCTCCAGGTGCTGTTGTGGAAGGGGAGGGTGGGGCGGTGGGCGTGAGCATTCAGTGCTTGTCGAAAGTGGAGCGGCCATCGAGCTGCACGGCATCGACGATGGCGGTCACGGCGGCATCGGTGGGGGTGGCTTGGCCGTCGGTGGCAAAGCGCGCGGCGCTGCCCAGCGTCACCAGCACGACCTCGCCGACGCCGGCGCCGACCAGGTCGATCGCCACATAGACATCGCGGGCGCGGCCGTCGGCGTCGTGGGCGATGGCCAGCGGATCGGCAGCCGCCACCGGTTCGAGCAGCAGCAGCTTGTGGGAAGCCAGGCCGGAAGCCTTGATCGACGCGACGACGTTGCCGCGCACGCGGGCCAGTTGCATGTATGTCTCCGTTGTCTCGTTGTCTCGTTGTCTCTTCGGGTTCAGCAGACGCCGCAAAGGTAAGCGGCGCCGCCGGCGAAGTCATTGGCCACACTGGCCAAAAACCACCCTCCGGATTGGCCATCGTGGCCATGGCACCCCTTGGCGCGTACTCTTAGAGTCCGCCACAGGCCAGCAGGTGCATGCTGACAACGAATGACAGGAGACACGCGGTGATCCAAGACGACGACGCGCAATTCCACAGCGCGGACCCCGACCCGACCTGGGCCGAGACCAACTTCTTCGGCTTCTACAACGCTGACGAGCACCTGAACGTCGGCGTGTATGCGCTCTTTCGGCCCAACCTGGGCGTGGTTGGCTCCACCATCTGCATGAACTCGGGCCGCGCGGTGACGCCGTGGGAAGCCGACTTCTGCGACATGCGCTCGCACATGCCGATGCCCAGGCCGCACGACCTGCTCGACTACGAACTGCTCAACAGCCTGCACGTGCGCTGCCTTTCGGCCAACAGCGTCTGGCACATCGCCTACGACGACAAGCAAGGCACGCGCATCGACGTCACCTATGAAGCGCTGATGCCCGCCTTCGACATCCACGACCCGGCGATGGACCCGATGTGCGGCTCGCAATCGACCGCCGGCAAGTTCGCCTGGGGCACGGCCTACAACGGCCACTTCGACCAGACCGGCACCTTCAAGGGCAGCGTGTCGGTGCGCGGGCGCGAGGTGCCGATCGACTGTGTCTCCACCATGGATCACAGCTGGGGCCCGCGGCCCGAGCGCGGCAAGCCCAACATGAGCTGGCTGCATGCGCACTTTTCCAGGGACCTGGCGTTCCACGGCATCTTCGGCTTCGACCAGACCCGCAACGGCGACGCGCTGTGGCTGGCGCATGGCTACGTACTCGAGGACGGCAAGGTCCACGGCCTGAAGGCCGGCACCGGCAGCGTGCAGCGGCCGCAGGAGCGCTACCCGGAACAGATCACGCTCGAACTCACCGACAGCAGCGACCGTGTCTGGAAAGCCGGCGGCCATGCGCTCACGACCTTTCCGTGGCAGTGCTGGCCCAACATGGTGTCGTTCAACTCGCTGTTCGCGTGGGACATGAACGGACAGCGCGGCCACGGCGAGGTGCAGGACTTCTTCGAACTGCCGCAACTCAACGCGCTCAACAGCGCCACGGCGACGACGCGCGCCTCGCGCCCCCTCTGACCGACCTGCCCTGTCAGCCCCCAATGCCCCGCGCCATTCTGTTCGACCTCGACGGCACGCTGGTGGACACGCGCGCCGAGTCGTGGGAACTGTTCTCGGAGACCAACCGCGCCTTCGGCCTGGGCATCGATTCGCGCGAGGCCTTCTTCCGCGCCTTCGAGGGCAACTTCTTCGAATCGCTGGCCAGGCTGATTCCCGATGCGGCCAAGGCACTGGCCGCCAAGACGCACTTCATGGAGCTGCTGCGCACACGCTACCACCCGGCCCTGATCCCTGGCATGGTCGACGTGGTGCGCGCGCTGGCGCCGCGCTGCACGCTGGCCGTGGTCTCGACCAACGGCATCGAGGCGATCCGCCGCATCCTTGTCGACGCGGGCATCGCGACCTGCTTCTCGCACGTCTTCTCCGGCGACGTGGAACCGCGCAAGGTCGCGTCGATGCGACGCTTCCTGGGCGACCAACGCTACGCCGCACAACGCCTGTGCTCGCCGGCCTACCACGAGGGCGACGCTGGCGGCGCGCTCGAATCGGCCGAGGTGGTGCTGGTGACCGACACGGTCGGCGACATCGCGGAGGCGAAGGAAGCCGGCGTGCGCGCCATCGGCGTCGCGTGGGGCATGCACACGGAAAAGCAGCTGCTCGAAGCGGGGGCCGAGAAGGTTGCGCTGTGGCCGCAGGAGCTGGTGGCGTGGCTGCGCAACGGCGACGCGAGCGCAGCCTGCAGCACAGACTGCGCGTGCAGCACATCGCCGGGCGCATTCTGCGGACCGCATCCGTCCGAACCCGCCGCATCGCTTCGTCGCACCCGGCAGCTCGAGTCCCGCACGGCGCGCGCCGACGTGCTGCTCGCCAGTGCCGCGCCTGCCCAGGCATCGCACCCTGCCTCGCTCCCCGACGCCAGCCGCGCCGAACTGATGCAGGCGCTCGCCATGACCGTAGGAAGGCCCTGACCCACGAACCCATTCATTTCCGCGACACCCAGGCGCTGCAGCGCCCCGGCGTCATCCGCTTCCAACCGAGCCAACGAAGAAGGAGACCTGATTCATGAAAGCCATTGCAGAAGGATTCAACAGTTTCGAGACGGACAAGAAGCCGATCGGGACCATCAAGTTCCTGCCCGACCCCAAGTCGGTGATCGCGTTGATCCAGAGCGGAAAGCTCAAGGAGCACATCGTGCTGGCGCAGGGCGGTACCACGACCTTCCTCGCGCCAGCGCTGAGCATGGGCGCGATGGGCGTGGTCACGCTGTCGGGCGCCCCGGAGTCGCACCTCGGCATCCTCTCGCGCGAATTCCAGATTCCCTGCGTGATGACGGCCTACCTCGTCGACAACGAGTCGCGCTACGTCACAGGCGGCGAGAACAAGGCGCACTTCGACGCGATGGTCAAGGCGCTCGACGGCAAGAAGGTGCAACTGGATTGCGAAGGCGCCGAGCTGGGCAGGATTCTTTTGGTCGACTGAACATCAAGAACGGAGACACGCCACATGGACTACCTCAAGCGCTACGAGCCCAATGACGACGGGCTCAGGTTCCAGGACCTCACCTATATCGGCAACTTCAAGGGCATGCCGCCCGTGCCCGACGGCATCCTCGGCGACCGCATGATGAAGCAGCGCGCCAAGAGCAAGGTGCTCGAGAAGGTGAGCAAGGAAGATGTGCTGCGCGACCAGTTCACCATCGACGAACTGAACGACCTCAACAACTACCTCGCATGGAACATCTGGGACGTGCTGGTGATGCGCGCGACCGAAGGCGCCTCCGGAATGATTCCGCGGCAGGAGTACGAGATCCTCGCCTTCATGCACGAGTTCTACCGCTGGCCCGAGATCCTGCGCATGACCACCGACGAAGTCGGCGCGCAGGGCGTGGTCGACATCGGCGTGTCGGCGCGCAGCGAGATCGGCACCAAGATCAACGCGGTGCACGACTGGTGCATCGGCGCGGTCGGCTTCGGCATGGGCCGTTGCGGCCTGCTGGCGCTGGAGGTGATCCAGGCCGACGACTACATCGAGGAGAGCAACGAGATCCTGAAGTTCATGCAGCGCGTGCTCTGGGGCAAGCGCCAGGATGGCTGGATCCTCAACTCGCAGGACAGCTACCGCTGCCTGATCCACGAGAAGCCGGTGATCGAGCGGTTGACCTCGCAACTCGACCGCATGGCACCCGGCAGTGCCGAGCACGAGCAGGTGATCAAGTTCAATGCAGCGGCCGAACTGCTGTCCTTCCTCGACCACTACGACTGCCGGCTGGGCCTGGGCGACACCGGACCGTACCCGCTGCCCAACGGCAACCTGCTCGTCATTCGCGACCTGTTCTGCAATGAAGAGGCCTTCGAGTGGAGCGACGTGTGCGACCACGAGAACGTGCCGCACTGCTACACCGTGGTGCTGGAGATCGACCCGAAGGTGATGAAGCTCGACGAGATCCGCGTCAACGACATCTCGACCACCTTCACGCGGCCGAAGAACTACATCCCGGCGATCCAGGCCGCGGCCGTGTTCGTGCGCGAGAAGTGGGACACACCGATGGGCGAGATCTACAAGGTGCCGGTGAAGGATCTCGCGCCACGGCTGGAGCGCGTGCAGCAGGCCACCTTCAAGCTCTACAGCAAGCTCTCGCGGCAGTCGCGCCGCACGCTGATCACCAACGGCATGTACGTGTACTACATCGACATGATCCTGCCGCACCTGCGCAAGGCCGGCACCTACGACAAGGCCTGCACCGACTACAAGTTCTGGGAAATCGACCAACGTGTGGCCAACTACTACTACGACATCACCAAGCGCGGCTTTGCGCAGGCCACGGTGCCGCAGAAGATCTTCTCGGGCGAGGGCTACCTGCC
This sequence comes from Variovorax sp. P5_A3, assembly GCF_056400665.1. Classification (NCBI taxonomy): domain Bacteria; kingdom Pseudomonadati; phylum Pseudomonadota; class Betaproteobacteria; order Burkholderiales; family Comamonadaceae; genus Variovorax; species Variovorax sp. P5_A3. Next base: position 46,865 of record NZ_JBFUKW010000032.1, read on the forward strand.
GTTCAGCGAGAAGGCGGACCGGCGCCGGTCGAAGTATCTCTGGTCCTGACCACGCGCTGCATCGCATGCTGTCCGACACCGACTTCATCACGCTCAACGCCGTCTACCTGAAGAAGATGGCGACCGGGGCCACCATCGCGGAGGTCACCGGCCTGGTGGCCGACGTGGTGGGCCAGCACCTGGCCACCGCCGACGACCATGGCTGGATCATGAGTCTGCCCGAGGGCGCGATGCTGCTGCCGGACGGCATCGACCAGGTCGTTGCCTACTACCACGCGACCTACGCCGAGGTGCGCGCGCAGCCGGCACTGGCCACCTGGTACGAGGCCTTCGAGACGTTGAACAAGCGCTTCATCGCCTCGGTCAGCGAATGGCAGCAGACCGAAGGCGACGAACGCGTGGAGCGGCGCCTGCTGCAGGCGGCGGAGCGCCTGGTCAAGGACATCCGTCAGTTGCTGGCGATCGTGCCGCGCTACGAGGCCTACGTGCGGCGCTTCGAGCAGGCCATGGACCGTGTCGATCAGGGGCAGCGCGACTACGTGTGCAAGCCCACCATCGACTCGGTGCACAACATCTGGTTCGAGTTCCACGAGGACATCCTTGCGGTGCTGGGGCGTCCGCGGGACACCACATGAATCGCTCCCTCATGGAACCCGATTTCGCGCAGCCCGTCGAGCGCATCGACCCGCAGGACACGGCCCGCTTTGGCGGCAAGGCCACCGGGCTCGCGCGCATGGCGGCTGCGGGCATTCCGGTGCCGCCGGCATTCGTGATCGGCACCGACGGCTACCGGGCGTTTCGCGCGGCCGGCGCCTTGCCCCCTGAAATCATCGCGCAGGCCGAGGCGCAGATGCTGCGGCTCGAAGAAGCCACCGGCCGCCGCTTCGGCGCCGCCGACGCGATGCCGCTGCTGGTGTCGGTGCGGTCCGGCGCGCAGATCAGCATGCCCGGCATGATGGACACGGTGCTCAACCTCGGCATCACCGCGCGCGGTGCATGGGCGATGGCGGTGGCGACGGGCAACGCCGCCTTTGCGCTCGACACATGGATCCGCTTCTGGCGCATGTTCTGCGACATCGTGCTGGACCTCGATGGCGACGCGCTGGCGCGAGAGCTGGACGGCGCGTTGCAACAGGCAAGGCAGGCCCCCGGTGGAGAGGCCTTCGATGCGCTGGAGGCTGCGGTGCTCGCCGCCCTTGCCGCGCAGGGCGCCGGCGAAGTCCGTGCCGATCCGCACTGGCAATTGCAGCGTGCCATCGGCGCCGTCTTCGAGTCGTGGGACAGCCGGCGCGCGCGTGCCTACCGGGCGCACCACAAGATCGCCGATGACCTCGGCACGGCCGTGACGGTGCAGGCGATGGTGTTCGGCAACTTCGATGCGCACTCCGGCTCCGGCGTCGCTTTTACGCGCGATCCGAACACCGGCGAGTCGAAGCTGTACGGCGAATTCCTCGCCTGCTGCCAGGGCGAAGACCTGGTTTCGGGTGAAGCCACGCCAGTCTCGCTGGCCGAGCCCGGCGCGTTGAGCGAGCGCCACCGCGGCGAGCTGCTCGGACATGGCCGGCAGCTGGAACGCATGTACCACGACGCGGTCGACATCGAATTCACCGTTGAGGGCGCGCAGCTCTATTTCCTGCAGGTGCGACCCGCCAAGCGCACCGCGCAGGCGGCGGTGCGCATCGCCGCGGAGCTGGTCGACGACGGCATCATCTCGCCGCCCGCGGCCTTGCAGAAGGTGTCGATCGAGCAGCTCAAGCGCTTGCTGCGGCCTTCGTTCGAGCCCAACGCGCTGGCCGCGGCGACCGTGCTGACGCAGGGCACCGGCGCGTCACCCGGACACTCGTACGGCATCGCAGTGCTCGACTCGGACCGCGCGGCCACGCTCGCGGCCTCCGGCCAGCGCGTGGTGCTGTTGCGTCCCACCACCAGCCCGCAGGACATCCGCGGCATGCTGGCATCGCAAGCCATCGTGACGGCGCGCGGCGGCGCGCTGAGCCATGCAGCCGTCGTCTCGCGCGCGCTCGACCTGCCCTGCGTCGTCGGCTGCGAAGCGATGGAGATCGAGCCCGACCAGCGCCGCTTCACGGTCGGCCATCAGGTGCTGGAGGAGGGCGCCCCGCTGTCGGTCGACGGTGCCACCGGCCGGGTCTACAGCGGCGTGCTGCCGCTCGAATCGACTGCGCATGCGGTGGGCCACATCGACCGCATCCTCGGCTGGTCCGATGCGGCCGCGCAGATCGGTTTCTGGACCGCCGGTGTCAACGGCGGCGATGCACGCGCGGCATTGGGCCAGGGGCCGCAAGGGCTCGGCGTCATCGCATTGACCGACCTCTTCATCGCAGCCGGCACGCTCAACGAACTGATCGACGCCATCAACGACCTCAGCCGTCAGCCTGTCGACAAGGACGTGCAGGACCGCCTCGCCCGCATGACCTACGACGCCTGCCGCCACCTGATGCTCGAATCCACCGGCGCGCCGATCGACATCCGGCTGCCCAACCTCGGCTCGCCGCGCGCGCAGCGGCTGATCAGCACCTGGGCCTCGCTGGCGCCGCGTCTGTTCCTGCCCCTGGGCCTGAAGGGTCTGTACGGCTCGCTGCTGCGCGGCATCGCCGACGCCGCGCGGGAGACGGCCCATGCGCGCGTGACGCCGTTGACCGCCGCGGTGACCTGTGTCGAAGAGTTCAGTGCGTTCCGCAAGGCCGCCGAGGCCGTCGGGTTCGGCAAGGTCGGCGTGGTGCTGCAAAGCCCGGCGGGGCTGTCGTGCGCGGCGGAACTGGCGCGCGCGGAGGCCGTGCTGTGGATCGACATCCGCGAACTGATACGGACATATTACGGTTATCCCAGTGCGCTATCGTTTGGCGACGAAGTCTTCGAGGACTACCTTGCCGACGGCTATCTCACCTACAACCCGCGCAGCACGCTCGGCCCGCAACTGGGCGATGCGCTGCGCACGCTGTCGGCCAACATCGCGCCGATGGTGCATGCGCGGCTCGGCATCGAATGCGGCGACGGTACCTCGCTGTCGCTCCTGGAAGACCTGTACCGGGCCGGCCTGCGCACTTTCTCCGCACCCGCACCGGCCACCGCCGGATTGCGGCTGGGCTTGGGCCAACTGGCCGCAAGGAGCAAATCGTCATGACTGATTCGAACGACATGAGGGGCACCGCGCTCGGCTTTGTCGAGACCGTGGGCAAGACGGCGGCGACACTGGCCGCCGATGCGATGGTCAAGGCGGCCAACGTGAGGCTGGTGACGATGCAACAGCCGGGCGGCGGCATCATCACGGTCGTCGTGCGTGGCGACGTGGGCGCGGTCAAGGCCGCGGTCGATGCGGGTGCCGCGGCGGCGGAGACGGTCGGCAAGGTGCGCTCGGCGCATGTGATTCCACGGCCGCATGAGGACGTGGAAGACATTCTCGAGCGGCCCGCTGTGCGCTGACCCGCGGATACGCAAGGCCTTCATGCTCACAGGCGTTTTCAACTTTCGGGATCTCGGCGGCCTGCCCACGGCCGACGGCCGCGTGACCCGTTCCGGACGGCTGTTCCGCAGCGACACCTTGCAGGCGCTGACACCGGAGGATGTTCACTACCTGGCGACGACGCTCGGCCTCAAGGCCATCATCGACCTTCGCCTGGCGCGCGAGGTGGCCGAGGAAGGACGCGGCCCGCTGGCTGCGCACGAGGGCATCGCGTACTTCAACGCGCCGCTCGAGATGGCGTCGGTCGAGAACGTCGATCCGGCACTGGTGCTGCACGACCTGTATGCCGGGTGCCTGCAGCGCGGCGAGGTGCTGGCCCATGCGATCGACCGGCTCGCGGAGTTTGCCGGGCAGCCTGCGCTCATCCATTGCGCCGCGGGCAAGGACCGCACCGGCGTGCTGGCGGCGCTGGTGCTCAAGTTCACCGGCGTCAGCGACGACGTGATCGTGGCGGACTACATGGCGTCCGCGCCCAACATGCCACGCATGCTGGAACGCTTTGCGAGTTGGCCGACCTATCGCGATCACCTGGCTGCGATGCCGCCGCAGGTCTACGCTGTCGAGGAAGCGCCCCTGCGGCACTTTCTGGATGTGCTGGATCGGCGCCACGGTGGCGCGCAAGCGTGGGCCAGGTCCAACGGGGTCAGCGAGGAGACCTTGCGGACGATCCGGGAAGGTCTGCTACAGCCGACCTGACGGCAACCGTTGGCGGCCGCGCTGAGGTTGCGAAGGGAGGTCAGCTATTCAGCGGCCCTTGAAATCGGGCGGGCGCTTCTCGAAGAAGGCCGTCACGCCCTCGGCTGCATCTTCGGTCTCGAAGCAGATGTTGAAGGCGGCAGCCTCGCGACCGAGCGCGTCGCGCAGGTCGCCGCGTTCACCGCGATAGAGCGACTGCTTCGCCAGCCGGATCGCGATCGGCGGGCCTGCGGCGATCCGCTCGGCCAGTTCGAGGACGGCCGGCATCAATTGATCGGAGGGCACGACGCGCGAGACGATACCGAGACGCAGTGCCTCGTCGGCATCGATCGTGTCACCCGTGAATGCAAGCTCGCAGGCCTTCGCCATGCCGACGATGCGAGGCAAGAGGTAGCTGGCGCCCGTGTCCGGAGGCAGGCCGCGCTTCACGAAGGCTTGCGCGAAACGTGCCGTGGTCGAGGCGATGCGGATGTCGGCGGCCAGGGCCATGTTCATGCCGGCGCCGGCCGCCGCGCCGTTGATGGCGGCGATGACAGGCTTGCCCGCTTCATGAATCGCAAGCAGCATCGCGTCGCGGGCGGGACGGATCTTTTCCTGCAGGCTGCGACCCGCCCCGCTGGTGCGAGACTCGGCCATTTCCTTGACGTCGCCGCCGGCGCAGAAGGCCGCGCCGGCACCCGTCAGCACGATGACCCTGACGTCGTCATCGAGTTCCGCATGGGCCATGGCGGCCGCGATGTCCTGCTTCAACGTGCCGCCGATCGCGTTCATGCGCTCCGGCCGGTTGAAGGTGAGGATGGCCACGCCGCCACGGCGCTCGTAGAGAAGACTGGCGAATTCGGGGGAAGTCATCGGTTGGTGCCTTCGAAGATCTGGTTGAGCTTGGCGTCCCGCATCATCCGTTCGACCGGATAGTCCTTGACGTAGCCGTAGCCGCCGAGGACCTGCACGGCGTCGGTGGTCACCTTCATCGCCATGTCGCTCGCGAAGCACTTGGCCATGCTCGCGAGCATCGGCAGTCGATCCCACTCGCCGCGATCACCCGCGCGCGTGCACTCATACAGCAGGCAGCGCGCCGCTTCGATCTGCATCGCCATGTCGGCCAGCATGAACTGGATGCCCTGGAACTCGGAAATCGCGCGCTTGAACTGCCTGCGCTCCTGCGCATACGCGACCGCGGCTTCCAGCGCGCCCTGCGCGAGGCCCACCGACGCCGCAGCGATGGCGGGTCGGTTGAGGTCCAGCGCCCGCATCGCTGCGCGAAAGCCCTTGCCTTCCTCGCCGAGCATGTTTTCGGCCGGCACCCGGACCTTGTCGAGGTAGACCGGCACGTTCACGGCGCCGCGCATGCCCATCTTGCGTTCCTTCTTGCCGAAGCTCACGCCCTGGCTGGCCTTGACGTCGACGATGAACGGGCTGATGTTGTCGACCCCGCCCGCGTCACTGGTCTTGGCGAACACCATGATGTAGTCGGCCACGCTGCCGAAGGAACACCATTGCTTCTGGCCCGTGATGACGTAGTCGTTGCCGTCGCGCACGGCACGGGTCCGTATGGCACTCACATCCGATCCCGCGCCAGGCTCCGACAGCGCGATGGCGGTCAGCGTGCGGCCTCCCGCGACGATGGGCAGGAAGCGCTTCTTCTGCGCCTCGGTGCCGAAATGCATCAGCGGCAGCACGAACATCGTGGTTTCACCCGCCAGGAGCCCGCAGGCTTCCGAGTGGCGCGAGATCTCCTCGCGCGCCATGCAGACCATCGTGAGGTTGGCGCCCGGCCCCCCGTATTCCTCGGGCACCCACAGTTGCAGCAGGCCCATGTCGCCGTAGACCGGGATCAGTTCGGTCGGGAATCGATCGTTCTCGTCGATCTCGGCGGCGATCGGCGCCACATGCTTTTCGGCCATCCGGCGAACGCTGTCGCGAAAGGCCAGTTCTTCGGCAGTGAAGTCCACGATCAGCTTTCTGTTCGGTTGGAGAGAGGGGCCGGGTCGGGCACGTTCATTCAGGTTGGATGTTCTGTTCGCGGATGATCGTGCTCCAGCGCGACACGTCCTGCTTTACGTAGTCCATCACCTTGGCCGGCGTGCTGCTCTCGGCGTCGACGCCCAGCGAATCGAAGCGCTTGCGCACGTCGTCCGATGCGACGGCCGCCGCGATGGCCTTGTGCAGCTGCTCGATGATCTCCGGCGGCGTTCCGGCCTTGACCAGGATGGCGAACCACGAATAGAGCGTGAAGCCGGGAACGGACTTGGCGATCACATCGGCGTTCGGGTCGTGAGGGGAAGGGGTCTCGGAGGTCACGCCCACGAGCTTGATCTTGCCGGTGGCGATCTGGCCGCGCATGGCTTCGGTCGGCGTCGTCAGCAAGACCTGAACCTCGCCACCGATCAGGGCATTGAGCGTCGGCGCCTGGCCCTTGTAGGGCACGTGGGTCATCTTCAGCCCCGCCTGCTTGAGCAGCAATTCGGTGCCGAGGTGACCGAGCGAACCGATGCCCGCGCTCGCATAGTTGGCGCTGCCCCCGCTGCTCTTCGCCCAGTCGAGGAAGGACTTCATGTTGTTTGCGGGCACGCCGGCGCCGACGGCCAGCACCATCGTCGACTTCGCGACCATCGAGATGGGCGCGAAGTCCTTGACCGGATCAAAGCCTGCGTTCTTCTGCAGCAGCGGCGTCACCGCGCTGGGCCCGTTATTGCCGAGAAAGAGCGTATAGCCGTCGGCCGGTGCGCGCAGCACCTGTTGCGCGCCGAGTGCACCGCCGACTCCGGGGACGTTGTCGACGATGATCGTGGCGCCGCCGAGGGCGTTCTGCAAAGGCGCCTGCAGGATGCGCGCCATCGCGTCGGTGGGACCACCCGCGGCATAGGGCACGACCAGCCGGATGGGCTTGTCGGGGTAGGCGGCCTGGGCGGCGAAGGGGAGGGCGGCTGCGATGAGCACGCCAAGGATGCGTTCGATCGGTTTCATCATGTCTCCGTTGTAGGTTTGCCTGCATCGGCGTGCAGGTGGTTGGGTCAACCGAGTTCGCGTGCAAACTCCGGCACGGCCGTGAACAGGTCCGCCACGAGGCCGTAGTCGGCCACGCTGAAGATCGGCGCTTCTTCGTCCTTGTTGATCGCGACGATCACCTTGGAGTCCTTCATGCCGGCCAGATGCTGGATCGCGCCCGAGATGCCAGCTGCGATGTACAAC